>CAKKRM010000322.1 GCA_919902735.1 Anaerolineales bacterium
CCACTTTTTCAGGGAAGCGGCGTTTTTGATGCGGGGTCATGATGTAACAACGGTTTGCCCAGGCTGCAATTTCTTGAGAGCCGCCCGAACCCGGCAGGCGGACTTTGGGATGTTCGTACCCGCCGATGACGGTGGCGTTGATGTTGCCATACTTATCAATTTGTGCGCCGCCCATGAAGCCCACATCCACGTTGCCGCGCTGGAGGTAATTGGCAAAGATATCGTACATGCTGACAACCGAAAGCGCGCCGCTGACGAGGGTCGGATCGCCGATGGAGAGAGGCAGACGTTCAGGTTCCGCGCCAATCACACCGGCTTCGTAGATCATGACGAGGTTGGGCGCATGAGTGCGCTTGGCTAAATTGCAGGCCAGGTTGGGTTGTCCTACGCCGACGAAGACCACGTCGCCATCTTTGAGCAGGCGCGCGGCATTGACGATCATCAATTCGGCGGAGGAGTATTTGAGTTCGGGCATGGTTGCTCCTGATTAGACGATGGACAATAGACGATGGACGATGGTCTACTGTCCACCGTCTATTGTCAAAAAGTTATTTATGATGTCAGCCACTTCCTGCGGATATTCCAGCGGCAGGAGGTGTGTGGCGTTTTTCATGGTTTCGATTTGAATTTTCGGGTTTTTCTTTTTCACAAGCTTTGCTGCATTTTCCAAAAACGCATCTGTTTCAGCGCCGCGGATAATAAGGGTGGGCGCTTCAAGGCTGGGAAGTCTGCGCCAGAGATCGAAATCTCGCAGGCCTGTCAGGTAGATGCGCGCTTCCCATTCGGGGGGGTATGCCAGTTCGAATCCGCCGTCTGCTTTGGGTTTTGTGATGCCTTCAATGTATGCCCACAGGCTTTCGTTACTCGTGTATTTGAAGACATTGCGTGCGCGGTATCCTCGGAAGACGGTTTCAAGATCGTCAAATTCACGCCCGCGTTTTTTTGCCGCTGAAATCAACGGATGGAGTTTATCTCCCAGCCCAATTGCGCGGAAGAGATTCCACATCAACAAAAAAGACGGCATGAACAGCACGGGGTCGAGCAGGATGATGGCGCGAAATTTCTTTGGGTCGCGGATGGCTGCCCGCAGGGTGACAATCCCTCCGATGGAATGACCCACTCCAATTGCTGGACCAACTTCACTGTCAGAAAGGAAGCGCAACAAGTCACTTGAAAGCGGATGCCAATCATGAATGTCTTTTGGCTTTGAATCGTCCCACAACGGGCGCAGCTTCATCCCAAAGACGTGATGTTGTTTTTGTAAAAGTTCAAGAAGCGGTTTGTAGCATTCAGGCGGGTAGCCGTTGGCGTGAAGAAAGTGGAGCGGCAAGCCAGAGCCGCCAAGATCGAAATAAGGGATGCTGTTCACGTATTTACTTGTTTACCTGTCTACTTTCATTAATAGCTTCCGTAATTAATTTTTTCGCTGTACCGCGCTTTCACCTTTAAGCGCTTGTGTGTTTTCTCGCCGAGTTTTTTCCAGTAGCCGTTGCGGTCTTTTACGCCATAGACCCATTCATCGAGATATTTTTTCACGCTTTCTGGAGACTCGCTGATTTTGTCCCACGCCAGATAAAACTCGTTGTCGCGGTCATAATATCCCTGCGAATAGGATGGGTGACTCGCAAACGGGACGTGACACACCGCGCTGATAACAATGCCCGGTATCATCGTGCGGTTCGGGTCGGATCGGATCACTGATTCGTCCACGATTTCTTCTGCTGTGAGGATGACTTTTTTCGCGGCAAAGGCGGCTTCTTTTTGTTCGCCGATGATGCCCCACAAATGGGCGTTGCCGTTCTTGTCCGCGCGCTGTACGTGGACAATGGCTACATCTGGATGTAGTGCAGGCACAACGATTACATCCTTGCCGCCGTATGGGTCAGGGATGCGTTTGATCTGCGGGTTTACTTTTTCCAGATCCGTTGCGCCTGTTTGATTCATCGGCAAAAATGGCAGGCCGGATGCGCCCGCCTGCAAGCGGGTGATCATGCCGAAATGGGAATATTCCTCCCATTCCAATTCACCTTTTTCAATCGCCGCGCGGACAATACGAAGCGACCCGACACCGGGGTTGCCCATGTAGGAAAAGATGACTTTTTTTGCACAGCCTGCCGCCACCATCTGATCATAGATCAAATCTGGCGTAGCGCGTGCGAGGGTGAGATTCTTTTTGCCCTGGCGGATGATTTCGTGTCCCGCGGCGAAGGGGATGAGGTGCGTGAACCCCGCCGCGTAAACGATATCCCCGTCTTGTACAAATTCAGAGATTGCTTTTTTGAGTGAAATTAGTTTTGACATGGCTATTCTTTTTTGGGATTGGATTTTTCCGAGCCCTTGTTTTTGTTGCGCATTTTTCTCAGGGATTCAAATCGCCCGGCGGGTGGAGGTGGCGCTTTGCTGCGGCGCATGGCCCAACCGATGAAGAGCAGAACCATGGCGACAAACAGATAGTCAAAATCCACTTTTTCGGCGATATCCGAAGTGACGAAGAGCACAAAGGCGCCCAGCCCCATCACCATAAAAAATGTCCCAACGCGAACGATAAAAGGGTCTTCATTTTCCATGGTTGTATTTTACCTTTTTAGGGCAGGCAGGTACACACGGAAGCAAAGTAAACAGGTAAACAAGTGGAGGCCCGTTTACCTGTTTGGATGCGTTTCAAATGAATTGAAGGCTAGAACGTCCCGAAGGTTCTCGTAAATCAAGCTGGTTTGTAGTCCAAACCTTCGGGACGGTGCGTAACATCAGTTACTTAACCAGCGTCCGTATCTGTTCGTGCATGTACAGCGGAAGGTAATAGTGGCCGCCAGCGTTCTTGCCGCTGGAGCCGGAACCCTTCCATCCGCCAAACGGTTGGAAGCCGGGCCACGCGCCGGTGGTCGCGCCCTGCGGACGATTTGCATAGGTCACTCCAGCTTCGATCTTATCGAAGAACCATTCGGTCTCTTCAGTTGATCCGTAAAAGCCAGCGGTAAGGCCATAATCCACATTATTGGCGATTGCCATGGCATCATCGAGATTTTTGACCTTGCCGATCGTGGTGATGGGCAGGAACATTTCATGCTTCCACAAACGATGCTCGAAAGGCAAATCAGTGACGAAGGTGTTTTCGCAGTAGAAGCCCTTGTCGTACATGCCGCCAGTTTTTACGTTGCCGCCAACGAGGAATTTCCCGCCGCCCTGGTTGAGCTCTTCGCAGAAATTCTTGAAATCATTGTAGGATGATTTGTTGACGACGGGTCCGTTGTAGGTGTTGCGTTCGGTCGGGTCGCCGAGAACCAGTTTTTCAGCGGCATCTTTCAGGCGGGCAACCAGGTCATCGTAAACAGAATCCTCTACCAGCACGCGAGAGGCGGCGGAGCACTTCTGTCCCTGCAAGCCAAATGCCGAGCGGATGATCCCGATGGTGGCGCGTTCCAAATCCGCATTTTTTGAAACAACCACAGGATTTTTTCCGCCGAGTTCCAGAATCATTGGGCGCACATAATTGCGTTTGCCGAAATCCTGGAACATCTTCATGCCCACATCGAAGGAACCAGTGAAGGTTACACCGTCCACTTCGGGGCTGTCCACGAGCGCCTGCCCAAGTGTGGAGCCGGGGCCAGTCACGAAGTTCACCACACCTTCAGGAAGACCCGCATCGCGGAAGCAGTCAATGAGAAGGCGGACGATCCAGGCAGTGTCTGTAGCGGGTTTCACAACAATGGTATTTCCAGCCACCAAGGCGGCGCCCATGGGGCCGCCTGTTAGCGCGTGTGGAAAGTTGAATGGGGAAACGATCAACCACACGCCATACGGACGAAGCACCGAAACATTGCGCGCTTCATAGCCCACAAGCGGGTCCTTGCCCATCTCAACCATGTAGCCTTCGTTCTTTTCCATTTGATAGCACGAATAATAAATAAGGTCGGCCGTCTCCTGCACGTCGCCCAAAGACTCCATGCGATTCTTTCCGACCTCCAATGCCATTGCCGCGCCCAACTCGAAAATGCGTTCTTCAATTAAAGAAGCTGCCTTGCGGAGCAGTTCCACGCGCTTTTGCCAGGGGGTGTGGCTCCACGCTGGGAAAGCCGCGCGCGCTGCCGCCAATGCTGCCTGCGCGTGCTTGGCATTACCTTTTTGCATTTTTGCCAGCATCCATTCGGTATTGACCGGGGAGTGATCGTCAAATTTTTCATCGGCCATCACTTCCCTGCCGTTGATCAACATGCCATATTCCTGCCCCATGTTTGCTTTGAGTTTTTCCACGGCCTTGTCGAAGCCGCTGTGCAACTCTTCGGGCGGGTTGAACATGGTTGCGTAGGTAAGTTTAAAGTCTGCCATAGGGGAGCCTCCAGATGTAATCGAATAGTCGGGTAGTCGGATAGTCGGATAGTCGTGACTATTTGACTAACGACTAAGAGACTAAGAGACTAACCCAGTATAGCGTAGGATTTCACAACCGTCAAAGTAAAGCGACTGTTTTTGAACATGACGTATTTCCCGCCTAAGAATCTGGTGAGATTATGTAAGAAGATGGAAAAGCACGCTATCATTAATCAATATAAATAGGAGAAATAT
Source organism: Anaerolineales bacterium (assembly GCA_919902735.1). GTDB lineage: Bacteria > Chloroflexota > Anaerolineae > Anaerolineales > Villigracilaceae > Villigracilis. Next base: position 4,564 of record CAKKRM010000322.1, read on the forward strand.
GATGAAACCCCGCTTCTTTTTCTTAACCCTAAGCATGGTTGCTGTTTTATTAACATCTGCCTGCGCCTCAGCAGGGACCAGCGCCCCAGCCGCCCTGCCGCCAGCAGTGGAGGAATCCATCCCTGCCACAGCCGCGCCCGAATCCATTGCCCCCGCTCCCGCAGCAGGCAGTGTGGATGTGCAAGCCGTCCCCACCTCGCGCGGCCCCAATCTCGAAGCCACCGACCCAGCCACGGTCAGCCTGGCAGCGGGGCAGTTGCAACTGGTGGAATTCTTCCGCTTCACCTGAGGTACCTGCCGCTCCATGGCGCCCATGGTTCATGGGCTTGAAGCAGAATATTCTGGCAAAGTCAAGTTCACCTATCTTGATGCCGACGACCCCCGAACGGATGTTTTCCAGCAAACCCTCGGATTTTATTACCAGCCCGAATTTTATTTTCTGGATGCAAGCGGAAATCTGATCAAGAAGTTGGTCGGTTTCATCTCAGAAGATGAATTTAGAAGTTTGTTCGAGGAAAATCTTTAGCACGAATCAAAACAGCGCGGACATTTGTCCGCGCTGTTTTGATTTGGGTGTGTTTCATTTCAGTTGAAACCGTCCCGAAGGTTGGCTAAAACTACCAAATTTTCTCAACAAAACCTTCGGGACGTTCCATCCTTCAACTCATTTGAAACGCACCCTTTTGATTTTTCTTTGAGCCCACTGCTTTACTGATGATTAATAAACGCTTCCAGCAAAGCGTTGAATTGCTCTGGCTGTTCCCAATTTGTAGTGTGGCCTGCATCAGGAACCATCTGAACTGCGCCGCGCCACAAGGTTGGCATGGTCAGGGCTTGAATGTACGCCGCGTTGACAAGTTGCTCCTGTTCCCCATGTACAACTGCCAGTGGAGCAGTCATCTGCGCCACGGCAATCACTTCATCCAAATACCCGTCCGGGCGGATGCTTGCCGCCAGCCCTGCGCGTGCCTGACCGTCCGTGCGGCGGATATCCTCCTTGAATGCTTCAGGGATTTCGGTTGTGCCAGGCTTGAGACAGGCTAGCGCGAATCCATCGGCTTCGGCATCTGTCATGCTGGGTTGAAAAGCGGCAGCCATGGCAGGGTTCGGCAAGTAGGCATTTGCCATGTCGGGCGGAAACGCCAGCGGAGGCGTGCCGTAAATCATGAATCCTGCCGCCTGTGGAAGCTGCGGAATCGCCTCGATCACGATATGCCCGCCAAGACTCCAGCCCACGAAGACAGCCTGCTCCAATCCCAATTGTTTCGCCACACTGACAATCACTTCGGCGTAGCCGGGCATGTTGTAGGTCGCGGCAGGGTCGCTCGCATTGGACGACTCTCCATGCCCGGGCAGGTCAATTGCCACAAGGCGGTATTTTTCACCAAGCGCGCTTTCAAGCTGGGGTTGAAAAACACGCGAAGAGGCCGAGTTGCCATGCACCAGCAGGACAGCTTGCCCCTTGCCAGAACTTTCACGATACGCAATGGAAAGCGAATTGACTTGAACGGTTTTCGTGGTCATGTTTAGAGTCTCCT
>CAKKRM010000323.1 GCA_919902735.1 Anaerolineales bacterium
TCGGCGACAACGTCGACCGCATCGCAGATGCAATCCGCGATTCAATGGAGCAGGCCGATATCGTCATCACCACCGGCGGACTCGGCCCAACGATTGATGACCCCACGCGTGAGGCCGTTGCAAAAGCCATCGGCGTGGAAACGGAATTCCGCGAAGACCTTTGGGAGCAGGTCGTTGAAACCATCGCGCGTTACGGACGCAAGCCTTCCGAGAATCAAAAACGGCAGGCCTATGTTCCCAAGGGCGCGCTCGGTTTGAAAAACCCCGTCGGCACCGCGCCGTGTTTTATTGTTGAAACTCCGCGCAACGCGGTCATCTCCCTGCCCGGCGTTCCGCAGGAAATGGAACACGTCCTGCACGAGTCTGTCATCCCGTATTTGCAAAAAAGATTTAATCTCGATGAGATCATCAAAGTCCGCGTGCTGCATTGCTCGGGTCTCGGCGAAGGCATGATCGACGAAAAGATTGCAGACCTTGAAACGCTCAGCAATCCAACCGTCGGCCTTGCAGCACATACGGGTGTTGTCGATATTCGCATCGCCGCGAAAGCCAAAAGCGAATCCGAAGCGAATGAAATGATTGCGAAGGTCGAAACCGATGTGCGCGAACGGCTTGGCAGCATCGTCTTCGGCGCGGATGAAGATACTCTCGAAGAAGTTGTGCTGGATATGGTCGCAGCCCGCGGCATGACTCTGACCGCCATAGAAAGCGGACTCGATGGGCTATTGTCCCGCAAAGTCCCGCACACCGCCTCTCTTCTTAATCTGACAGTTGATTCACTCATGCAAGCATTGCGCTCCGCTCGAGCCGATTCAAAAGCGGACATCGCCCTCGGCGTGACCATCTTCCCCGAAGAACGCGCCGCAGAGATGGCAATGATCACACCCAAAGGTGAAAAGACTCATCACATCACCTACGGCGGACCTCCCCGCAGCCTCCCGCGCTGGAGCATGAACCTGGCCTTGAACTGGCTCCGCATGACCCTGGAGGAAATGAAATAATGTCCGCGCCAAAACGACGCAAAGAATCACCCTGGGTCACAATTGCATGGGCATTGAACATCGTCGGCTTGGGCGCTATTGCGCTTGTGCTGGTTGCCTACTGGGCATTGCAACCCGTCCTCGCTGCGCCGCAGGGACAGGAACCAATTTACACAGCCACCCTGCCTGCCACATTCACACCGAATCCGTTGTCGCTTTTTCTGCCGACGGTTACGCCCAATCCGCGCTCGACGATGATCGTTGTGGATACGCCAACGCCGTTTGTGATCAAGAACGCAGGCACGTATGGCAATGCCCGCGTCGCCACCATTGGGTACTCCGTCTCGGGCCGCCCGATTCAAGTGTATACCTTTGGCAGCGGCGAAAAGGAACGCATGATCGTGGCAGGCATTCACGGCGGCTATGAATGGAATACGATTGCGCTGGCCGATGAATTGATCCAATATATTTTCAACCACCCCGAGGTTATCCCCAGCGATGTGACCTTGTACATCCTGCGAAATTTGAACCCCGACGGCGACGCCCGCGACCACGGCATCGACGGGCGCGTCAACGACCACGGCGTAGATTTGAATCGCAACTTCCCCACCAACTGGGCCGCAGACTGGGATCGCGACGGCTGTTGGGCATACGGCCCCACCACGGGCGGCACTGGCCCTGGCTCCGAACCAGAGACGCGCGCAGTGATGTACTTCCTGCAATCGCATCATGTGGATACACTCATCAGTTATCACAGCGCCGCGCTGGGCGTTTTCCCCGGCGGCGAACCCTGGGAAAAAAATTCGATTGCCTTTGCAAAAGCGCTCGCCAAGGCAACGGGGTACCCCTTCCCTCCCATCGACACGGGCTGTGTCTTCACTGGCACGCTGGCAGATTACGCCGTTGAAGTCGGCGCCGTTTCAGTGGATATGGAATTATCAACACATTCAAAAACAGACTTTACCCAAAATGTTAAAGCGCTGAAAGTTTTATTGAATTGGGAAAAATAACATAATCATCATCCCGTCATTGCGAGGGCGGTGTTCTTCCGCCTGAAGCAATCCCAGAAAGGCGCTGATGAGATTGCTTCGCCGCCAAAATACAAAGGCGGCGGCTCGCAATGACGGGAATGCATAAGGAGACTGAATGACACAAAAAGCAGACACACTCTTCACCAACGCCATCGTGCTCACCATGGATGGCAAATTAAACCAATATGACCCCGGCGCAGTTGCCGTCCAAGGGGATTCGATCATTGCGGTGGGACCCGAAGCAGAGATCACAAAAGAATATTCAGCGGATGAAGTCATCGATTGCGGCGGAAAAGTATTGATGCCAGGCTTGGTCAACGCCCACACGCATGTGCCCATGACCCTTCTGCGCGGCCTCGCCGATGACCTGAGACTCGACGTGTGGCTGATGGGCTATATGCTGCCAGTGGAACGTGAATTCGTTTCGCCTGAATTTGTTCGGCTGGGCACATCCATCGCCTGCGCCGAACAGATCCGCAGCGGCGTGACTACCTTCAACGACATGTATTTCTTTGAAGATGACATCGCCCAAGCCACAGCGAATGCAGGCATGCGCGCAGTCTGCGGCCAATCCATCATGAAATATCCCGCACCGGACGCGGCGGCCTTTGAAGACTCGATTGCGTATGCGCGGGAATTCATCAAGAAATGGAAAGGTCATCCGCTCATCGTCCCTGCCATTGCGCCGCATGCGCCCTACTCCACTACGCCTGAAATCCTGCGCACATGCGCTGATATCGCAAAGGAATTTGATGTGCCCTTGCACATCCACATCTCTGAAACTGCGTTTGAAGTGGAAACCATGCGCAACGAACAAGGCATGCCTGTGGTGCCGTACATCAAAAAGCAAGGCGTGCTCGAGGCAAAAGTCATTGCCGCGCATTGTGTTCATATCGACGTGGGTGAAATGAAAACATTGCAGCATGTCAATGCAGGCATCTCACATAACCCATCCTCGAATCTAAAACTCGCATCTGGTTTTGCTCCCGTGCAAAAAATGCTGGAGAACGGACTCAACGTGGGTATCGGAACAGACGGCCCCGCCTCGAACAATGACCTCGACATGTTCGAAGAAGTGCGCCTCGCCTCTTTCGTCGCGAAGGCATCTTCCAACGACCCAACCGTTGTCCCCGCTGCGACCGCTCTCTTGATGGCTACCCGCATGGGAGCGCAGGCGCTTCACATCGGGCATTTGACAGGGTCGCTGGAACCAGGCAAACGCGCAGACTTAATCCTTGTCGACACCTCCCCCATCCACAACTCCCCTCGCTTCCACCGTGACCCAAACAATGCCTACTCTCAACTGGTATTCGCTTCCAAGTCCACTGACGTGACGGATGTGATGGTGAATGGAAAATGGTTAATGCGCGCGCACGAATTGCTCACCTTGAATGAAAAAGACTTGTTGGAACAGGCGCGCGAACTGGCACAAAAGATCGATGCCTTCCTGATCGAGCGCGAACAGTCTATTCTTTCAAAATTGATCGCGCTGGGCGGCTCAATGGAGCAGGAGTCGTTCGAGGTGCAGGTAAAGGTCAAGGTAACGGAACCAGATTTATTAGTCCAGAAAATGAAGCGGCCCGAGATCGAGATCACCGCGTATAAACAGTATCATCAATACGATGATTATTTCCTGTTCGAAGATCCATCCCAGGGACGGCTGCGCTTCCGCGAGGATAATCTCATCAACGCAAAAGGTGACGTGGAAAATGTGCGTTCGCGGTTGACATTGCTCGGCCAGCAAAGAGAGGGCGAGATCGGGCACGATGTTCTGTTATCTCGCAGCCGCTTCCTTGCGCCCGCCTTGCACACCTCGCGTTTCTATCGCGAATACTTTAAACCGAAACAGGAAATCTCTGTTGAAAAGAACCGCCTGCGCTGGCACATCCGTTATAAGAACACGGAGTTCTTCATCAACCTGGATGAAGTGAAGAAACCACACATGGGGCACTTCCTCGAGATCAAGAGCCGCACCTGGAGCCGCAAGGACGCCGACCTCAAAGCGGAACTTGCAAATGAATTATTGAACCTGCTCGGTGTGGGAGATGCGGAAGCCGTGACCCAGGACTTGATCGAGATATTGACAAAGGCATAACGATATGGAAACTTTCAAAAAAATCCTCGCCGCAATTTGCGCGATCCTGTTTGTGCTCACCGCCGTGATCGCGCTCTTCCTGTTTAATCTGGACCGAAAGGCTTTTACCGCAGAGACCTACCAGAAAGCCTTTGCCCAGGATGATTTTTACAACAAAATCCCCGTCCTGATGGCGGGGGCAATCACATCTGAAAATGCAGATCAGAGCCAGTTTCCGCTTGTGATGCGAGGCATGAGCAGGCAGGCATGGGAGGAATTCTTCCGTGCCCTGCTGCCAGCGGATATTTTGCAGACGATGGGCGACGAAGCGTTGAATTCAACCTTTGCCTACCTCAATTTTGAAACGGATTCCGCACAGCTCAGCCTTGCTCCTTTGAAGACAGGCATGGCAGGCGACGCAGGCGTGCAGGCTATTTTCACCATATTGAGCACACAGCCTGAGTGCTCCCTGAACCAGATCGCCCAAATGACCCTCGGCATTCTTTCAGGCGGCGAGGTCGAATTTTGCAACCCGCCTGCCGACCTGCACCCGGCGCTGACACCGATCATACAAAGTCAATTGCAGGTTGCGGCAGCGGCAATTCCAAATGAAATCACCATCATCAGTGCGCCGCCGCAAAATGATCCGCGCCAAAGATTAAAATCCGCCAGGTTCTTCATGCGGCTCAGCCCGATTTTGCCGCTCGTTTTTTTGCTCGGGTTGACGCTCCTTGTAGTCAGGTCGCTTAAGAATTGGTTGAGCTGGTGGGGAGTTCCGTTTTTTATCACGGGCACAATTGTGTTTTTGATGGGCCTGATTGGCGCGCCTTTATTTGGGGCGCTTCTCCAACGGATACTCGTCAACCGAATGCCCGCCTACCTGCCCGTTATTTTTCTCGATTACGGCGCTGATCTTGCCTCTGCCATGTTGAAGGCTCTGCTCGCCCCAATTCTATGGCAGGGATTGCTGCTTGCCTTGCTTGGTTTGGGGATGGCTATCGGTTCGTATTCTGTAAAAGAACAGAAATACGTTTCACAAACAATACCTTCGCCAAAGATAAACTAAAAAAGTAGGGCTTTTCGAGTAAAGTA
>CAKKRM010000324.1 GCA_919902735.1 Anaerolineales bacterium
GGCGTGGAGAAATCAACTTTCTCGGCGCGCTCGGCGGTGATGGTGATGCCATCGGCGGCGATGTCGAACTCAGCCTGGCCGGTGCCGCCCATTACAGCCACAATCGTATCCCAGCTTGTTTGCACAAAAACAGGCTTGCAATTCAGCCGCTTGCACGCTTCGGCAAACAGATCGTAATCGTACCCGACGCCCGTCCCAGTTGCCTCGTCGATGAAGTTGAACGGATTGTAGGCGTTCTCCACCGCAATCCGAATTTCCCGGCCGCCCAGGTCGGTCAGTCCGCCGGTAGAGGGGGCGGGCGCTACGGGCGCTTCCGTGGCTGGTGTGCCACAAGCGGCAAGTACGAGGGAGGCCAGAACGAGCAGGCTGGCTAGCGTAAACAGTTTTTTCATTTGCTCCTCCAAGAGAAATAAAAATTGGGCAATTATTAAATTGCCACGGGATGATCCCATCCCGTGCTTTAAGCATAGACTATTTTTTTCATTTGTGCAAGGATATTTTGGCATATATTTCAAATGGTACAATTGCATCAAATTCTGTTTGGAGGCGGCATCATGTCTGCAATTTTTCCCAGTGAAGAATGGTTGAAAGAGCTGGAAGTTAAACTGAATTCGGATGAAAAATACAGGGAGATCGCAAGGAATTGGGAGGGGGATTTGTTCTTCAACATCGAACCTGAAGGCAATTTGAAGGAACCGCTCCGCTTCTACCTGGACCTGTGGCATGGGGCGTGCCGAAAAGTGGACTACAACCCTGAGGCATCCGCTTACCCAAAACCAACCTTCACGTTGACCGCAAGCTACAACAACATCACCGCCGTGTTGTCCGGTAAGCTGAATCCCATGACGGCCATGATGACCATGAAACTCAAGGTGCATGGCAGCATGGGCTACATGATGCGAAATGTGCCCACCGTGCTGGACTTTGTCCGCGTGGCGGGTGAGGCGACGGAAGAAATTTTGTAATTCATTGAAAGTTACAGGTTGAAGGTTGCAGGTTTGAACTTTCAACCTTCAACTTGCCAACCTTCAACCCAATGCAACCCATCCTCAAAATAAACCTCACTACCGGCACAACTGAAGAATTCATCATTCCCAAAGAATGGGAGCGTGACTTTCTTGGCGGCGCATCGCTTGCGGCGCGGATTTTGTATCCGTATCTCACGAAGGAACTTGATCCGCTTTCACCTGAGTCTTCTTTGCTATTTATCAACGGGCCATTGACTGGTACCTCAGGGCCGACCACAGGCCGTTTTGTGATTTGTGGAAAAAGCCCCGCCACCAACCTTTGGGCTGAATCAAATATCGGCGGGTTTTGGGGGCCTGAACTTCGCAAAGCAGGGTACGACGGTTTGTGGATCACAGGAAAAGCTCAAAGCCCGGTATATGTCTGGATCGAAGAAGGCAGGTTTGAGATTAGGAACGCGGCGAATGTTTGGGGGAAGGATGTCTATCAGACGCAGGGAATTGTCAAAGAGGAAATCGGAGTCAAAGGTGCGCGAGTCGCAGTGATTGGGGAGGCGGGGGAGCGCGGCGTTTTGTACGCTTCCATTTGTTGTGACCATGGCCGCATGGCGGGGCGCACTGGACTCGGCGCTGTGATGGGGTCGAAGAATCTCAAAGCCATCGCAGTGTATGGTACTAAGAAAATTATGGTCGCGCACGAGGAGCAATATGCGGCATTGCGGTCCGAGTCGAACCGTACGCTCAAGCAGAGTAACGAGACCAAATTTTTTCACGAGCTAGGCACGGGGGGAACGGCTAATTTTTTTGAGTATATGGGTTCGATGCCGTCGAAATATTATCACCAGGGTTCGTTCCCGAACGTGGATAATATCTCTGGCGCAAAAATGGCCGAGTCTATTTTAGTTGGGTATCACGCCTGCCAGGGATGTGTGATCGCATGCGGGCGTGTGGTGAAGTTGGATGATGGCGCGAAACGCAAGGGGCCAGAGTGGGAAACAATCGTTGGATTTGGGCCAAATTTATTGAATGACGATCTGGCGGAAATTACCCGCCTGGGCGAGTTGTGTGACCGCTATGGCATGGACACGATCAGTACATCCAACACGATTGGACTCGCGTTTCATCTTTTTGAGTTGGGCAAATTAACCACGCAGGATACTGGCGGGCTTGAGTTGAAGTGGGGGGATGTGCTGGCTGTGAGGCAATTGATTAAGATGATTGCGCGGCGGGAAGGGATCGGCGAGTTGATGGCAAAGGGCGCGCGCCAATTTGGCGCGGCCTTCGATGCGGAAGGTGAAGCGGTGCAAGTGAACGGACTCGAAGTCGCCTATCACGATCCGCGCGGCGTTTCAGGGATGGCATTGTCGTACGCGACCAGTCCGCGTGGTGCGTGTCACAATCAATCGGATTATTTCATGGTGGAGTTGGGTCATATCGAAGAGCGAATTGGCATCACCTACTTTGACCGTCACGCTCAGGCGGAAAAGTCGGGGAACGTTGCGAAACACCAGAATTGGCGCACGATTTCCAACGCCTTCGTGATGTGCATCTTTGCGACGATTGACCCGAACGAACAGGTGAGTTTAATCAATGCGGCCTGCGGTTACGAATGGACTCTGGAAGAAATGATGCTGTCTGGCGAACGCGGCTGGAATCTCAAGCGCGCCATTAACAACCGCATGGGACTCACTCGCGCGAACGATAAGCTCCCCAAGGCGTTTCTTGAGCCGTACAACGAAGGCGGCGCGGCTGGCTTTGTGCTGGATTTCCAAGCCATGCTGGCGGCGTATTATGAAGCCCGCGGCTGGGATTGGGAAACAGGCAAGCCGACGAGAGAAAAGCTGCTGGAGTTGGAGCTAGGGGATGTGGCGGAGGAGTTGTGGAAGGGAGGATGAATTGAGGATTATGGCTGTGCTATAATTTCAACAGCATGGAAGGTAAATCGCTATGGCTGACAATGCAAAACGATGGACTGTTCAAGACCGTGACGGCAATTCGATTTACCTGACGGAAGAACGATGGCAACATGTTACGGATTCCGACAATCACCCTGAAATGGAAGATTACGAAGAATATTTAAAAACAACTTTGCAAAAAGGACGACGACAACAGGAACCTCTCAACCCGCGTAAATATCGCTACATACATATGTTTGATGATTTGGTAGGTGATTTTAATCATCTCGTGGCTATTGTCTTGTTCGGATTGGATGTCACTGAGCAGGGTGATACCGAGTCAAATAATTTTGTAGCGACAGCCTTTCTAAAATATATTCGCCAGAAAGGCGATAAAAAATAATGACAAATTCAACTTATTCCTACGATAAAGAAGCGGATGTGTTATATATCTCGTTTTCGCCAGGCGAAAAGCCGACTGCCGCAGTGGAGTTGAACGAAAACATCCTTTTACGGTTCAACCGCGCTGAGAAACGCGCAATTGGCTTGACACTAATGGATTTTTCCGTGCTGGTGCAACTCACAACATTAGGCCCGCGCAGTTTTCCTTTGAGTGGCTTGAAAGACCTTGAACCTGAATGGCAGGAGACGGTGATTGAAATTATCACTTCTCTGCCCGTCAATCAGATTTTGAAGGTTTCCAGTTATATGCCTTCGTCTGCCGAGATCGTGCCGATTACTTCTGTGGAAAAACCGCCAATCATGGTGGCGGTATAAAGTGACAAAAAAACGCCTTTTGAGTAGGGCGTTTTTTATACTCTTTCAAGCCATTGAAGTGAAGCTGATTGAGTTGCAGAGCGTCGCATAAACACCCAACTCATTCTTCAAAGCTTTTCTTATTCAGCCTTGTCTTCTTAACCTCACCCCGTTTCTTTTTCCCTTGCAGCCTTTTTTCTTTGGATGCTTTTGTGGGCTTCGTCTTGTGGCGAAGTTTTGGCTTCTCGCCTGCTTTACGGATCAGTTCATAAAATCGTTGGATGGCGTCTTCGCGGTTTTGTTCCTGCGTACGGTATTTCTTCGCTTCGAGGATGAGAACACCGTCAGCGGTGAGGCGTTTACCAGCAAGCAGAATCAAGCGTCCCTTTAGGTCTGAGGCGAGGGAGGGGGAGTTGACTACGTCAAAGCGCAGTTGGACGGCTGTCGCAACCTTGTTGACGTTCTGTCCGCCGGGGCCGGAAGCGCGGATATATTCGAGGGTGATTTCAGAATCGAGATTTTTCATTTTTCCCGATTATACGTGGGGCACAGCAACGCTGTGCCCCTACTTGACTACCCTCGGCGCGAAGAACCATAAAATTGCGAGGATTAACCCTCCCACAAAAAATGGGACTGGCCCGCCAAAATATTGAAAGAGCACTCCGTAAAACAACGGGGCCACTGCATTGGCTGCGCTATACGCCGCAGTGGATACGCCCAGCGCGCCGCCAACTTCGCTTTTGTCGGCGGTTTTGGTAATGAGGCTGTTGATGGCGGGATGCAGTACGCCGCCACCCAATGCGGCTGGAATGCTGGCGACCATCAGCCAAAGGATGCCAAACCAGCTTTTTGCCGCTTCATCGGGCAGTTGAATGTTGATGCTTTGAATGGAGACGCGGAAGCTGCCTTGCCCTGCCATACTTTCGAGAACCTTTGCTTTTTCATACCAGGGGACGGGAATGGCGGGCGTGAGCGCGGTTCCGATCAACCCGATGGCAAGCGCGCCAAGCCCCATGAGAACCAGCCAGCGGTCGCCTTTTATTTTTGACCAGCGCCCAACCAGCCCGCCTTGCACAACGATGATCAAAACACCCGCCAGCGCAAAGAGACCCGACGTGTCGCGCGCGTCCATGCCGAGGCGGGTGAGGGTGAACAATGAAAAGAGTTGTTCGTAGCCGCCGAAGGCCACCTGATAGAAGAACATAATGATAAGAAGAAAGCCAATGGCAGGGCGGTTAAGGGCGTCTCGCAGGGCAGCGAAGGAAAATGGACGTCGTTTGCGCGATGCTTCGGGATTTTCAACTTCTGTGTAGGTTTCCTTGAACCAAAACACCGTCAGTAAAATTGAGATGAGCGAGAATAGCGCGGCAGTGAATGCCACGGCGCGATAATTTTGTCCTGTGGAGGCGAGGACGATGAATGCGATGATGGGGCCAAGCACAAAGCCGACGCCAAAAGCTGCGCCGATGAGGCCCAGGCCCTGAGTGCGCGTCTGTTCGGTGGTGCTGTCTGCGACGGCCGCCTGCGCTGTGGCAATGTTTGCGCCAGAGAGACCGTCGATGATGCGGGAGACAAAAAGCAGGAAGAGTGAATCAGCAAACCCGAGCAGGATGAAACCCGCCAGAGTGCCGATCTGACTTGCGACCAAAATTGGTTTCCGTCCGAAGCGGTCTGACAGCCTTCCAAGGATGGGCGCGCCAATGAATTGCATGAAAGGATATGCGGCCTGCAAAATTCCGATCACCAATGGCGAAGAGCCAAAGCGCGCCGCATACAAAGGCAGCAGCGGAATGATGATCGAAAGCCCCATCAAGTCCACGAGGACGATGACGAGGACAGGCAGAATTTTTTTGAAATCAGGCTTTTCGGTTGTGGCTTCTGTCGGCATAATTTCCTAAAACAAACCCTCCCCCAAATCCGTTCTTTGGATTTGGGGGAGGGCAGGGAGGGGGGCTTAGAACATCAACGAGTTGATCTTGTCGATCATTGCGCGCTCAGGCCGCAAATCCACTTCGGTGAGGCGGTTGAGGGGCGTATCCACCAAATTGTAGATGGATGTCAAATTCGGCTTGGTAGTATTCACATACAGCAAACCCGTCACGAGCCAGTTATTGCGCTGGGCTTCTTCCATCACACGCAGAGCCTCGAAGCGGTTGGTGGGATCGTAGCCTCTTTCGAGATTCTTCAAAATGACCGTCGAGCCGTCGTGCATGGCAACTTCGCGGACTTCGCCATCTTCCATTTCGCGCTCGAGGATGATCTCGTTGCGCGGCGCGATGTAGGAAATTTCATGCAGGGGTTCTTCGTGATCCTTGCCCCAGGCATAGGAATGGAAGGCGTTTTCCTGGTTATTGAAAGTGACACACGGGCTGATAATATCCAGCACGGCGATGCCATCATGCGCAAGCGCCACTTTGAGCAATTCCTTCACCTGCTTGGGGTTGCCCGCAAAGGAACGCGCCACGAGGGTCGCATTGGAAACGAGCGCTTCCATACAAATGTCAACGGGCATGTAGGGATTCTCGCCCTGCTTCTTCAATTGCAAGCCCCTTTCAGCGGTGGCAGAGAACTGGCCTTTGGTCAAACCATACACGCCGTTATTCTCGACGATGTAGACCATGTTCACATTGCGGCGCATGATGTGCTTGAACTGACCCATGCCAATGCTGGCCGAGTCGCCATCGCCTGAAACGCCGATGCCTTTCATGCGCGCATCAGCAAACAACGCGCCCGTCGCAATGGACGGCATCCGTCCATGCAAGCTGTTGAAGCCGAAGGTGCGGTTCAGGAAATACGTGGGTGACTTGGATGAACAGCCAATGCCGCTGAACTTCATCACATCTTCGGGCACGATGTTCATTTCGTACAACGCGGTCACGATCTGGTTCGAGATCGAGTTATGTCCGCAGCCCTGGCATAACGTAGTAGGCGCGCCGCGATAATCATTTTTGGATAAGCCAGCGAGATTGACGTTTGCCGTCGCGCCAGCCATGGGGAGGGTTTCAGTCATATTGGTTCTCCTTTATAGCTTTTAATAATTCTGCCCCTAAATGCTTAGCAAGGGTTTTGATCGCGGCTTGATTGAGGGAAGAATTGATTGTGGAAGTATTATGACTTCCCATAACAATGATTGAACCTGATACATTGCCAATCATGCTTATTGTTGAGTTCTTTTTTGAAGAGCTTTTAGTAGCTGTAGGCTTTACGCCTGGGATGCTTAATTTTGCACTCTTGCTTTTTAGAATTTTCACTAAAAACGCTAAATCTGATTTACTCTCTTTCTTATTGTTTAATTTTTCAACCGCATCCTTTACCGCTACTGCTACTATTCCCTCACGAACCCACTTAGCCGCCGCAGGCAAACCGTCATGATACGCCACCGACCTGAATTTAGACGCGTACTGAGAATATTCTGTCAGCAGGATTTGGTACATCTGTCCATCGCGGTTCATTTCTACAATGAAAATTTGATCATATTTTTCAATGAACCTGGTGACTTCTTCCGTGAAAGGAATGGCGCGCACGCGCAGGAAATCTGCTTTGATGCCGTCTTCCTTGGCGAGATGATATTGCGCTTCAAGCACCGCATTTTCCGTGGAGCCGTAGGCAATGATGCCAACCGTCGCGCCTTTGATCGGGTGATTGATAGGCTTGGGCATGTAACTTGCTGCATTGTAGTGCTTTACCTTAAGGCGTTCCATGTTACGCATGTACGCATTGGAGTCTTCGGTATATTTTGCGTGTTCATCGTGGCCTGTGCCGCGGGTGAAGTACGCGCTCAGCGGATGCTTGTTGCCGGGGAGAGTGCGGTACGTAATGCCGTCGCCGTCTTTGTCGAGGTAGCGTCCCCAATTGCCTTTGATTTCTTCGAGGTCTTTTTCCCAGAGAATCTTGCCGCGATCCATCGGCGTTTCAGGATATTGGAAGGGCTTGCTCATCCATTGGTTCATGCCCATATCGAGGTCGCTTAATACAAAGATGGGAGTTTGTGCGCGTTCGGCGATGTCAAAGGATTGCCAGCCAAATTCAAAGCATTCGTACACATCACCGGGCAGCAGGATAATGGAATGTGAATCACCGTGACCGATGAAATGGGTAAAAGTCAGGTCGCCTTGTGAGGTACGGGTGGGTAGGCCTGTGCTTGGGCCAATGCGTTGTACATCCCAAATGACCACAGGCACTTCTGCGTAATACGCCAGCCCTGCAAACTCAGTCATCAACGAGAGGCCGGGGCCGGAGGTGGATGTCATCGAGCGTAAACCTGCCCAGCCTGCGCCAATGGCCATGCCGAGCGCGGCGAGTTCATCTTCTGCCTGCACAATGGCGTAGGTGTGTTTGCCGTCTTCACGTTTGCGGAGAACAGGCAAATAATCGTTCAAGCCTTCTGCCAACGAGGTGGCGGGGGTAATGGGATACCAGCCTGCAAATTGTACGCCGCCGAAAATGGAGCCGAGCGCGCCAGCGGTGTTTCCATCCGTCATGATCAGTCCGTCAGTCTTATTCATGGCCTCAAGATGGTAGGGGTCTTTCTTTTCGAGATTAGTCTTTGCCCATTCCGCGCCAGCTTTCAAGGCGTTGAAGTTCATGTCGATGGGTTTTTGTTTGCCCTTGAAGTGGAAGGTCAGCGCGGCAAGAATCTTATCCATATCCATGCCGATCATTTGAGCCAGCACGCCCACGTAGACCATGTTGCCCACGAGGTCGCGATAATCCGTCGGCACATTCGGGTCGTTCTTGACGATGGACTTGATCGGCATCGGGTAGATGGCAACGTCTGTGCGGGGGATGGGCTGCTTGATATCGTCAGAGTAGAAAAATGCCCCGCCGGGCGTAACAGATGCCAGGTCCCGCACGAACGAATCGGGGTTGATCGCAATCACGATATCGTTGGCATCCTGTCGCGCAATGAATCCATCCTTATTCACGCGGATGGTATACCACGTCGGCAAGCCTTGAATGTTGGAAGGAAAAAGGTTCTTGCCCGAAACAGGAATGCCCATCTTGAAAACCGAGCGCAGGATGGTGTTATTGGCCGTGGAACTACCGGAGCCGTTCTTTGTGCCAACAGTGATCGAAAAATCATTCACTATCTTGTTCATGAAACTCCTCTATGTATATGTCGTTGCGAGGGCGCCAGCCCGAAGCAATCTCCTCGCGTTGGTGGGGATTGCTTCGCCGGAAGAGCGGCTCGCAATGACATGGATTTTAATTACGGACGCTGATACAAAAGGTCGGTATGCTTGACGAGCGCATCATACCCGACCTCGAATTGGTCATTGCAAATTGACTCGACCATCACCTGATGGTATCTCCACACTTCCTGCAAATATTCATAGCCGCCCGCGAAGACATTCAGGCCAACGCCTTCATAGGCTTCCCAGTAGGCTTCGAGCACGCCGATCACGAATGGATTGTCAAGCCTGCTGAAAATAGTGAGGTGAAGTTTGCGATGCTCTTCGTGCGGCACCTGCACTCCCGAAAAAGCATCGGGACGCTGCGGCGTGCCGCGAATTTTGTCCCATGCGCGGGCGATGATGGCTTGCAGTTCCTGCTTATCGGATTCGGTCAACAGCTTGACGGCTTCATACCAATACGCCGCCTCGAGATGATTACGCATTTCTGCAAACTTGCGAAAGTGATCGTTGTTCATTGCAAGCGCATACCCCAGGCTTTGACGGATGGCTGGTGTAAATGAATACTTCAATCTGCGTGTGCCTGTCTTCTGGCGCACTTCCACAAAGCCAAGCGCGCGGGCAACTTCAAGTTGTTCGCGCAGGGATGCCAGGCTGATATCCAATTCTTTGCTTAGTTCAGTTAAAGAGGGGAGGCCGTTCTCGGCTTCTGGATGTGCGGCCAGATAGCGAAGAAACTCAGAGATGTTCGGGGAAGTACGGTCACGCAGCATATAAATTGATTAATCCGATTAATCACATTTTACGCCTCGTAAGGAGGAGTGTCAAGGTTTTTTTTAGTTCTCTTGCTGTAACTCACCTTACGCACCGCCCATGATTCCCTCCCGAAGGACATCGGGACGATGTGAGCGGAGCGAAGGGTCTCTAAGATAGTCGTAGAGACCCTTCGCTATCGCTCAGGGCGACATGACCCTAAAATACGCAAAACTGCGTAAGGTGAGGCTGTAATTGAAAAATCTCTGCAAAAAGATTTTGGCTCATGTGTAGACTCTGTGCAATAGATCAAATCCTTTTTTCGCGTCATTCGCCTCATTCGGAAAATTCGCGTTAAGTTTTTTGCTCTTTGAAAGCGCCGAGCATTCAGCCTGCACACTCTTTACACATGAGCCAAGATTTTGTAGTTTGGTTTATACTTACTTTGCGGAGGATACCTGATGTCGAATTCGCCAGCACAGCCATCATCGCACGAAAAATTTGACAGGGCGATCGGCCTTGTTTCCGGGCTTTTGGGGATTGTCAGTTTTTCCCGCGATTATCCTGAATTGGGGTTTTTGCTTTTAATTATTTTTGGCGTTGTTATTTTCCTTGTTTACCGAAACGATTTTGTCAGAATTGATTCGATTCAAGTCAACAGTCGGAGCGAAAAATTCGGGCTTATCTTTCGGGAATTAATTATTAAGAAGGACGGGTTAATATTTGCCGCCCTGGGAATTGTAGTTTTATCTCTGGCTGTGCATTTTTTATATCGGGAGGTGTTTTTTCTCGTGAAAAATGGGTGGGTTGAAGGGGCAGGCGTTAAGTATGAATTTGGAATGGGGCGAATACGCCTGGCCTCGCAGGATTATGATAAAAGGCTTGTGGATTTGCTGGAGAAAATAAACCCTGTTATCGGATTTGAACAAACCTATACCAGCGCCGGGGAAATATATCTTGGGACCCTTAGTTTTGAGACGGGGGATATTGATGTCGGGGATGATTTAAATCCCGACGCAAATATCCGGGTTGAGGTGACTGGCTTTGACCCAAACAATAAATACGTTGACCCGATAGGGAATTTTGGGCCGAATAAAGATGAAAGCGGGTATAAAAAATTCCTGATCAACGATGGATATACTCTGTTTGTGGCTTTTAACGATTGCCCCGCCAACCCCGAGTGTTACGTCCGAATTCATGTAATATTGCAGGAGTCTTGGCCCCGGTTTTATCCGGTAAAGGCAACTTTATTTTTTTCGTACCTGGATAATGGTTCAAGCCGCTTTGGCGGGCTGGTTGCACCCTGAAGAGGAAACAATAATATCCATTCAACTCATTCAACGATATTATGCAGACATTGAAAGGATCAAACATTACAGCGGTTCGCGCAATGAGTCTTCGCTGCGGAAGCCGTTTCAGGATTTGTTGGAGCAATACGCGCGCTCGAAGAATTTTGCGCTGGTTGCCGAAGTTGAATTGACCACGAAGAAAGGCACGCGGATTCGTCCTGATGGGGTGCGGCGTCCCTGCGGAGGTGTGGGAATATCGGCTGGGAACATATTCCGCGCTGGAGTGGATTTTGGAACGATACAAAGAGAAGAAGCCCAAAGACCCAACGATTGCGGAGAAGTTCAATACATATAAGTTCGCGGAGTATAAAGAGTCCGTGATTGAGTTGTTGGGGAGGGTGTGTAAAGTCAGTGTAGAGACGGTACCCTGACGGGCACACGTAAGGATATCCTGGGCGCGGTCATGAATTGCGGTTTTCCTTTTTAACGCAAAGCCGCCAAGCCGCAAAGATTCAAGGGCTTTTTCTTCGCGCTTTTGCGACTTGGCGTTAAGAATTCCATTCGGCAAAAGCGCATTTTATTCCCGCGGTCAGTATAATCAAGGAAATACTATAGGACTTACGCAAGACCACAAGAACTGCCGCCAATTTACCCTGCGGGCACGATGTCGCGAATTCGCACGAATTATTCAAAAAATTAGCGGGAATTCGCGGTTAAAGATTTGTCCTGTACTATAAACAGTTTTCGATTCATACTGTTTCATTCCTAATTTTATTGCCAGATGGAGGCGCCAGATGATAACAAAAAAGATTGCAAAAGACACGGACAATCCTTTGCAGGACTTTGATCCTTATCCCCTACGCATCGAGAAAAAAGCCATGGAAAAGTGGTATATCCCGGCTTTTCTCCCCTTTATCATCGCCAAGTTGATTGCGATCCCGAT
The DNA here is from genome assembly GCA_919902735.1 of Anaerolineales bacterium. Taxonomy (GTDB): domain Bacteria; phylum Chloroflexota; class Anaerolineae; order Anaerolineales; family Villigracilaceae; genus Villigracilis. The sequence continues at coordinate 11,734 of CAKKRM010000324.1, forward strand.
CTATTTGGCAAATGAACCTGAATCCATTCTACATATTGGCGAAGATGTCATTTATTTGTCGGTCCCCATTGCTTTGAGTTTCGTGGTTCTGCTCTACAACGCGTGGATCAAACAGATACCTGATGTATTTCTAAAAATCAAGGGTCGATTTATCAAGCCTCGCGCACAGGGTAAGATGCCAAAAAACTATGATCAGTTTTTGAGGGAATACCTGGCGGGCTTGCGCTCGCCTGCCCGATATGTTGTCACCCTGGTCTTTATTGCCTCCGTGTTTTATGTTCTGGTAAATATGTTTGCCATTCCGAATAGGGTGTCCAGCAATATCAAATCCATAACTTTGCAGGACAGCCTGGCGCTTTTCAAGTTTGCATACATTGCGGTCTTTTATATTATTTCACCAGTTATCTGGGCGTATCTGGCCGCGGTGGGAGCTTGGATTATGAGCGTGACGGGCTGGTATGTATGGAAGCTTCCAAGGGAGTTTGAGATTAAAGTCGAAGCCAGGCATCCAGATAAATGCGGCGGCCTGGGCTTTTTAGGCGCTTTCTGCCTGAGCTTTGCATTTCCGATACTGATCAGCACAGTATTTTTGGGTATCATGGGATTGGCAGGAGAGGTTGCGGGATTTCGCGTGTCAAGCGCGATCAGCGACGGGGCAGTCCTAGCCTTGATCTTTTTTGCAATGCCGCTTTTGTATTTCGCCTTCTTTGCTCCAGTGTGGGGAATCCATAACGAGATGGTTGTCAGGGGAAAAGAGTTTTTGGAAACTGGCGCAAAATACATCAAGCAATTGGAGAAAAAAGTGGATGAGAGCATCGAAAAGGGGAATTTCAGCGGGGCAAAAGACCTCTCGTCAGAACTTGACTCGTTGGTGTCTTATTATTCGGGCCCTATTCCCGCCTGGCCGTTCGATAAAAACATCATTTTCAAATTCTTGTCGCCCCAAATTTTCCCCGTGCTTGGAATTGTTTTTAAACTGGATACCCTCACGCAAGGGAATCTAAAAGTATTCCTCGATTATCTTTTTCCTGTCAAATAATAAGCGCCGAACAACATCTTTTCGTTAGAAAGTGTCTGAAAACTACAAACCATTAACGCAAAGGCGCGAAGGATTCTTTGAAAAAGCTCGCAAAGAGAAGGAAAAATCGGCTTGTCAATCAAGATTTGATTGGCTTTTATCAATATCGTAGCGCCTTAGCATCTCTGCGGCTTTGCGTTAAGAGTTTTCAGCTTAGAGTTAAGAGCGTTGCTGAGATCTACTCCTCAATAATTCTTACGAACACATACTCCGCTTTTGCGCCGCTTGGGTTTGTCAGCGTGAAAGACTCAGGGAAAACGGGCGCGGGCGGTGGATTTGGTTCTTCAATTTCCTTGAAGTTATCGCAAATGGGTACACCCTTGTGGACGTATGCCATCCATCCGCGCTCTGCCACGATGACGCCGTCCACTGAGGTGACTTTGAGCCATTTGTCCCCTTTTTTCACTTCTGCGCCGTCAGCAGGGGCTTCCCAAATTTCATCGCCGACGATCAACTGTCCGCGGTTGTAAGAGGCGAAAACGCTCGCAGATGTTTTGTGATCACTGCGCATTCTGGTTCCGCTTGTGATGGGGGTCATGCTGTATTGAGTCATGAGATTCTCCTGTACTCCACCAAAGTGTTTCCAAATTTTGCGATGACGGTGGCTGGTTGTTGCGTAGTTGGATAACGCGCGAGAAATTCCGCTTCATTTCCTTTGAAGTAGTTTAGGTCAATATTTTTGCTTTCCACGCCGAATAAGGTTCCGTCGCCGTTGTCGGTGAATTGCCAATAGGTCCAATCGTCCCAAATGGGTGGGACGCGGGGCGCGTCTGTGTTGTAAGCTGCGATCCACAATGGATGTTGGGAGAAATACGTTATGCCCGCCGCAAATTCCTGCCAGTAATAATAGCCGGTATATATGCCCAGCTTTTTATTTGGGAGCAAAACCTTAAGCCGCTCCATGAAATTGAACCAGTGCCGCCAGCCTGTGAAAGCCCCGCCGTAGCGGTCTTCAAAGTCGCACCATAATTCCATTTCGCCGGGGTCATTGCCGAGGACTTCAACCCATTTCTCTGCCTGGCGTTTTGGGTTGGCGCGGCTGTCATAAAACCAGTAGGAGCCTCGCAGTAACCCTGCCTGTTTTGCGCCCCGCCACGAGGTTTTGAATTTGATATCCTCCCAAAGATTCTGCCCTGCGCGGATGATGACTCCGCGAGTCATTTGCGCCATTTTTTCAAAGTTGATGGCTTGCGGGGTGGTCGGGTCATCCTGCCAGAAACTGATATCAGGCAGTTTGAACGATGTAAGGAAATATTCCTTTGGCGGCTGGATGGAAGGGGTGGGTTGATGTTGTATGTCCATGATTTTTGAAGTTGCCAAGTTTATTATAAATGTACTTAATCGAAAGAGCGACTTCGTAACCGAAGTCGCTTATAAGGGGATTGCTTCACCGCGCGCAATGATAAAGTTAGTTACTGACCTTACGCACGGAAGAACTCTTTGCCGAAAATTTTAACGCCAAGCCGCAAAGACGCGAAGTTTTATTTCCCTTTGGGCCTTCGCGTCTTTGCGTTAGATGTTTTGGGCAAGTATCCCACCCTGCAGAGCGGACTGCGTAAGGTGAGTTAGTTATTCAACGCGCCCTGATTGACCCAGTCTATGATGAGTTGAAGTTCCTGGGGGGTAACGGGGTCGCCGCGGTTGGGCATTTCACGCTCGACGATCAATTGCACGAGCAGGCTGTCTTCTGCATTGCCGGGTTCCAGCACAGGGCCGTTGCGTGAACCTGCGAAGATATTTTCGTAGGTTTGCAAGTCGAGGCCTTCTTTTTTTCGTTCAACGCCGTGGCATTTAATACAGCGGGTATCCAGGATGGGTTTGACATCATTTAAGAAACTGACTGCGCTGGGTGTTTTTTCAATGATGGGCGTTTCTGTCGCGGTTGGAATATCCACGGTGGCGGCGGGGGGTTGAATCGGCTGGGAAACTGCCTGGGTTGGCGTGGCAGGTTGAGGCGTGGCAAGAGGCGCGCGAAGCGATTCTCCACAGGCGGAAAGTGCAACTGCAAGAACGACTAAAGTGAAAGCGCGTAAAATCTGTTTTTTCATATTGTCCTTTGAATATTTTTTGCATAGTTACTTGAGAAGAGGATGGGGGAATTATGTAATTTCTTACATGCGCAGGTATCCTGTGTTTTTTTTCATGGCTTTTCCAAGGTCGCTTGACATCTTTTTAATTTTGTAGCAAGGCTTAACGCGAAAAACGCAAATCAGGCAAATTTACGCGAAAATAAATGAAAAATTCGCGCCTTTCGCTTTTTCGCGGAATTCGCGTTAAGATTTTCCTGACCTTGGAATAGCCATGTGTTTTTTTTTGAAAAATATGGGAAGTCTGTGCAAGGTAAGGTATAATCAAATTTGCCGCGCGTTAGGCGAAAATTCATTTCAAGGCTGAGTATGGCAGGCGCATTTAAACTTCCCAACGAATATTGGTTGTCCGTTCAAGTCACCCCACAAGACGTTGAAAATCTACACACCTTTCTCTTCGAGCGTGAGACGCCGTCTACAGCGCGCGATCTTGCCTCCGAGTTTGTCGAGGCGCATATCCGCGTGGAGCGCGACGCCGCAGAGAGCAGGCAAAAAGCTGCCGGCCAAAGTTTTCTGCCGAAGGAAAAATATGAGATCGGCAACGAGCTTGTTTTCCCCGCATTGGATTGGAAACATGGAAAGGTGATTTCCGTGCGCCCGGGCGCGAACCCATCCATAAATGATTTTGATGTGCTCACGGTTGAAATGGAAGACAGCGCCGAGCGCATGTTTGCGGCCAGGTTGGGCTCGCACCTTTTGAATGATGCGCCCATCTCCCTGCCCGAAAGCGATGAAGTGAGCGCCGCTTCCATTTTGCGGGAACATGGCGATGCGATTGAAATGAAGCTTGAAGCCGCATTCGAGGCGGATGAAGGACTCGTGCGTATCGCAGGCCGCTGGTTCCCGCGTGCGTTGCTGATCGACATCAACCAGGGGCAGTTAAATCTTGCCGAAGCCGTGTTGGATATATCCGGTGGCGAGCCTTTGCCCGCCGAAGCGTTGATAAAGGATATCGAACTTCCCGCCGGTGTGAACTCAAAACTGGCCGAATTTTCTTTAAATTATGCCTTGCAGGATGACGACCGCTTTGACGAGGTCGGCCCTGCCGGCCAGGTGTTGTGGTGTTTGCGCCGCCTCGAACCTGATTATGTGCGGGATGTGCCCCCGCCCTTGCGTTATATCGAGATCGAGCATGACCGCAGTCAATTAACCCCTGCGATGAAAAACCTCGAATCACAACTGGATGATGAGTTGACTCCGTCCGAAGAGCTTGACTCTCGCGAAGAGATTTCCTCGATCACGATCTCGCTCATCTATCCCCACCTCCGCGCAGGGACATTGCCCATGTCGCCGCGGGCGCGCAAGTTGTTCCCGACAGCCTACGAAACGGAACGCGTGCGCTTCACCCTTGTAGACGGCAAGACAAAACAGCGCATTCCCGCCTGGGTAGTTTTACGGCATGGATATGTCTTTGGCCTGCGCGAATGGTACAAGGCGCACCAATTAATTCCTGGGTCGCTGGTTCAGTTGCGAAAAGGGGGGCAGCCCGGCGAAGTGATCGTGGAAGTGAAAAACCAACGCTCCTCGAAGGATTGGGTGCGTACCGTCATGATCGGCAACGATGGCGGATTTGTTTTTGCCATGCTCAAGCAGCCGATCACTGCTGAATTCAACGACCGCATGGTCATCCATGTGCCTGATTTCAAAACATTGGATCCCGTTTGGGAAAAGAAGCGCGCGTTTGAAGATTTGGTTTTACTGGTGATGCGCGAATTGACAAAATCCAACCAGCAGGGGCATGTACATGCGCAGGAATTATATGCCGCGGTCAACCTCATCCGCCGTGTGCCGCCTGCGCCCCTGTTTACCCTGCTTGCATCCAGCCCTGCCTTCAAGCATGTAGGCGATTTACACTTCCGCCTTGACGAGGAGGTTTAATGAGCCTATTAAAGCCCAGCACCATAACACCGTTTCATATCGATTTTGAATGGTGGAAAAAAAATGAACGCGACTGGCACGTATTTCTACGGTCGTTATTGTGCCAGGAGCATCAGGACGCCTTCGCAAACATGGATGAAGACGAAATGATAGATTGGATCGACCCACAAACCGCGGAAGTAAAACCCGTCGACAGCGTTCAACATGCCCTGATGACCCATTGCGCCCTGCTCCCGGAATTCACCGGCGAACGAACCGCAATGGTCGAAGCGATCTTCCGAACTTTTTTGGTGAATGGAAACGTCCCCATGTCTGCTGAAGACCTTGGCAAGGGGTTGGGCAGACCCGCAGGCATCATCTTGAAAACCATTGCAGGCCCGCGCGTGTATCGCGGCTTGCGACCCTTCCAAATTCAGGAACCCGTCCACTCAGAGGGCGAGTAAAATAATCAGGACTTTCGCTTGTCATTCTCCCGAAGGACACACCTGCACTTGCGTGCTGGTGCAAGTGTCGGGAGGGTGACATGCAAAACAAGAGGAGCGGGCGAAAGTCCTAATAATATATTGCCCCCGTAGCTCAATGGAGAGAGCAACTGCCTTCTAAGCAGGAGGTTCTGGGTTCGAATCCCGGCGGGGGCGCTGAAAACGGCAAGAAAAGCGAATCAGAAGGAGAAAGCCCATGCCAACCGTAATTCGCAAATCACGTGAAACGCTCACGGAGTTCCATCGTGAAATCCTGCAAGCGGTTAGTTGGCAGGTGCGTTCGCATGTCTGGAGCCCTCCAACGGATGCCTACGAAACTGAAGAAGCGTTTATCGTGCGCATGGAAATCGCGGGGATGCGCGAAGAAGACTTCCAAGTCATTCTTGAAAACGATGCTCTTCTCATCATGGGGTCGCGTTCCGACCTGCCCGAAAGACGGGCGTATCATCAAATGGAAATACGGTTCGGAAAATTTACAAACGCCATAAACCTGCCCGCGCCCGTCACTACGGATGAGGCGCTCGCAGAATACAAAGACGGCTTCCTGACCATCACCCTCCCAAAAACACACCCAAACCAGATCAAGGTTGAATAAAAAAACATGCCTGCGCAACGATGGCAATCCGGTATTCACGAATTTTTTCAAACGATCGGCGAAACCGACGAGGAATTAATGAACACATTTATGACGTCGGTCTTTTCGCGTTTTCAAAAAAATGACGACGCCTCCCCCGACCCGCAAACTGATAAAAAAAACGAAGGGCAGAAATTCCCCGACACGCTTCCCATCCTGCCGCTGCGCGGGGTTGTCGTCTACCCCAACACCGCCGTCCCGCTGACGGTGGGGCAGGCGCGCTCCATCAAACTGGTGGACGATGTTGTCGGCGGCGACAAGCTCGTCGGCCTCGTCGCTGCATTAGACCCGGAAAAGGAAACCCCCGGCCCCAACGAACTGCACAAATTCGGCACAATTGCAACCGTCCATCGCCTGCTGCGCGCGCCGGATGGAACCGTCCGCCTGCTTGTGCAGGGCATGGAACGCTTCCGCCTGGGCGAGTTCGTCGAGGAAGAACCCTATTTAAAGGCGCGCATCCACCTTGCCCCTGAAACCGAAGAAACAAACATCGAGACAAACGCCCTCGCCCGCAATGCGCGTGACCAATTCCAGCAGATCACGCAGATGATTCCGTCCTTTCCCGATGAACTGGTCAACTCGATCACTTCGCTGGAAGACCCGCTTCAAACTGCATACACCATTGCCAACTTTCAGCGCATTGATCTGAAAGACGCCCAGGAAATCCTTGAGTTGGATTCCGTGTACGAAAAGCTGAAAAAATTGATCGGCCTGCTGGTGCGCGAAGCCGAAGTATTGCAGATCGGCCAGAAGATCCAGAACGAGGCGCGCGGCGAGATCGAAAAAGTACAGCGCGAATATTTCCTGCGCGAGCAGATGAAGGCCATTCAACGCGAATTGGGCGAGAAGGATGAGCAATCCGAAGAGACCGAGGAATTTCGTAAAAAAATCGAAGATGCGAAAATGCCCGAAGAAGCGTTGAAGCAGTCCAAAAGGGAGCTGGATCGCCTTTCCCGCCTGCCCAGCGCTGCCGCCGAGTACGGCGTCATCCGCACGTATTTGGATTGGCTGGTCACGCTTCCGTGGTCGAAATCCACACAAGATAATTTGGATATCGCGCACGCCCGCGAGATTTTGAACAAGGATCATTACGGCCTTGAGGATGTGAAAGACCGCATCCTTGAGTTTCTCGCCATTCGCAAACTTCGCCTCGACCGCAAGGATGAAAAAAAGGAAGAATCAACCGATGCCATTCGCCGCGAACGCGAAGGCGTGATTCTTTGCTTTGTCGGCCCGCCTGGCGTGGGGAAGACCTCGCTGGGACAATCCATCGCCCGCGCCATGGAACGGAAATTCATCCGCGCTTCGCTGGGCGGCGTGCGGGATGAAGCCGAAATTCGTGGACATCGCCGCACCTACATTGGCGCAATGCCAGGACGAATTCTGCAATCCCTGCGCCGCGTGGATTCAAAAAATCCTGTCTTCATGCTCGACGAAGTGGACAAGCTCACCAACGATTTCCACGGCGACCCTGCCTCGGCCCTGCTCGAAGTGCTAGACCCCGAACAGAACGGCGAATTTCGCGATAACTATCTCGAAGTTTCCTACGATCTTTCGCAGGTGTTCTTCATCACCACCGCCAACACATTGGAGACCATCCCGCGCGCGCTGCGCGACAGAATGGAGATCATTTTTCTTTCGGGGTACACGGAAAATGAGAAGACAGCAATTGCCCGCGGCTATTTGATCCCCCGTCAGGTGCGTGAGAATAGCTTGCACGAAGATGAAATCAAATTTACAGATGAAGCCCTGCAAATGCTCGTGCGTCAATATACACGTGAGTCTGGCGTGCGAAACCTGGAGCGCAAGATCGGCGCGATCTGCCGCAAGGTCGGCACGAAAATTGCAGAGGGAAGCTCTGACAAATTCGAGATCACACCCAAACTCGTCGAAGAATATCTCGACCATCCCATCTTCCTTGGGCCGGAAGAACTGAATAAACGCACCTCCATCCCCGGCGTGGTGCCCGGCCTCGCGTGGACCTCCTTTGGCGGCGAGGTTTTATTCATCGAAACCACCGCCATGCCCGGCGGACGCGGTTTCCAGGTGACAGGCTCCGTGGGCAACGTCATGCAGGAATCGGCGCGCGCGGCATTATCCTACGTCCGTTCGCGCGCGGCCTCCTTGAAAATTCCAAATGAGTTTTTTGAAAAGTTCGATATCCACATGCACATCCCATCCGGCGCACAGCCAAAAGACGGCCCATCCGCCGGGGTGACAATGGCCACCTCCCTGGTCTCGCTGATCTCAGGCCGCAAAGCCAAACCGCAGATAGGCATGACCGGCGAAATCACTCTGCGGGGTCAGGTTCTTGCCATCGGCGGCGTCAAGGAAAAAGTGCTGGCGGCGCATCGCAACGGACTTACAACTGTGATTCTGCCCAAGTATAATGAGCCGGATATTGACGACGTCCCGGACGAGATCAGAAAAACCATGAAGTTCATTTTCGCAGAGTCCGTGGACGATGTGATCAACGCCGCCCTGGAAAAAACAAAGGCCAAAGAAGAACAACCTGCGAAACCTGCAAGAAAAAAAACCAAATCAACGAAGGCGAAAAAGAATGTCAAAGGCAAAAATACTGCTCGCAGAAGATGATGTGACCATGGTTTCGCTTTTAAAAACACTGCTCAAAATGGAGGGATTTGACGTGGTGGCCTTGCACGCAGACGCCGATGTTCCAGCCGCAGTGCGGCTGGAAAAACCGGACGTGCTTTTTATGGATGTGCATCTTTCCCGGCAAAGCGGCCTGGAAATTTTGGAAGAACTCCGCCGTTCCGCCGACACGAACAGTGTGCCCGTCGTCATGTCCTCCGGCGCCAGCGTAAAAGAAGAATGCATCCGCCGCGGAGCAAATGGATTTCTATTAAAACCGTTCATGCCCGACGACCTCATCTCGATCTTGAGACAAACCATTCAATCTGCATGACGACTCCGCAAGCCACCATTCGTGAATTTTCCTTCACAAATGATTATGATCATACCCTGGCGCTTTGGTACAGCATCGAAAAGGGAATGAATGTGGGGCGCTCGGATACGCCGCAAGAAATCCAGAAAAAACTCGAGCGCGACCCGGACTTGTTTTTGGTCGCAGAGATGGATAAAGAAATCATCGGCACGATCATCGGCGCATTCGATGGCCGCCGCGGCATGATCTATCACCTTGCGGTCCACAAAAATTTTCGCGGGCGCGGCGTCGGCGCACTGCTTCTCACCGAAGTGGAGAAACGCTTGCAAGCCAAAGGCTGCCTCAAATGCCTCATGCACGCTCTCGACGATAACACCGAAGCCATCGAGTTCTACAAAAAACGCGGCTGGCATCATGCCAAGGAAGATATCGTCTTCGTAAAAGAATTTCCCCCATGATTCGATTTGGGATATTAACTCTTTCAGACCGCTCTTCAAAAGGCGAACGCGAGGACGCTTCCGGCCCCGCCCTCGCGCATCTCATCCGCGCTCAAGGCTGGTCGGTCGCCAAACAGCAGATCCTCCCCGACGAAGAATCCGCCATCCGCGCCGCGTTGACCGAGTGGGCAGACAGCGGCGACTTCGACATCATCCTCACCACTGGGAGCACCGGCTTTGCCCAAAGAGACGTTGCCCCCGAAGCCACGCGCGCCGTCATCCAACGGGATGCGCCCGGTCTCGCCGAAACCATGCGCGCAGAAAGTTTCAAGAAAACCCCGCATGCCATGCTCTCCCGCGCCATCGCCGGCATTCGCCGACGGACTCTCATCGTCAACCTGCCCGGCAGCCCCAAAGGCGCAGTGGAAAACCTGCAAACCATCCTCCCCGTTCTTCCTCACGCCGTTCAACTTCTCAAAGACGACCCCGCCTCCGAATCATCCCACTGATCACCGCTTACTAGACACTGCCCTAATCTCATTGGTATAATCCGCCCGCTCTAACAAAAATCACCTCTCAAGGAAAGCAAGCATGATCGATGTAAATGAACTTCGCAAAGGCGTCACATTCGAGTTGGACGGCAATCTCTTAAAAGTGTTGGATTACAGCCATAACAAAACAGGCCGTGGTAATGCCAATATTAAAGTGAAAGCCCGTAATTTGTTAACCGGCTCCACAATTGAACGAACATTCAGCTCCGGTCAATCCGTTCAGGATGTCAGCCTGGATTTTGCCAACGTCTCGTATTTGTACAGCGATGGCGACCTGTACTACTTCATGGACAATGTAACTTTCGAACAGCCCGGCATCAAACAGGAATCGCTTGGCGAAAGCGCCCAATATCTCAAAGAAGGCATGGAAGTCAAACTGACCTTTTATAAAGGCGAAGCCATTGATATCGAGCTTCCCACCTCCGTTGACCTGAAAGTGGTCGAAGCCGAAATGGCCATTCGCGGCGACACCGCCACAGGCGTCACCAAGAAAGTCACCACCGAAACCGGTGTGACCGTGCAATGTCCGAACTTCGTCAATGTCGGCGATACCATCCGCGTGGACACGCGCACAGGCGAATACGTTACCCGCGTGTAAACTGAACTTATGAAAACTCCCGCCGGGCGCGAATGCCCACACTTCTACGGCGATTATTATCGAGGCCGGAATGTGGAAGAATGCCGATTGTTGCACGCACAAGGACAGGCCTGGACGCCTGATCTTTGCAAAACCTGCCCTGTGCCCGATATTGCCCGCGCCAACTCCTGCCAGCACATGAAGTTGAAGGCAACCGTTGCGCGCCCAATCATCGCCATCTTTCAACGCCGTGTGCAAGTGAGCGCATTTTGCGAAAAATCAAAGCGTGATGTTTTCGAGCCGCAAATCGGATGCGGGGAATGTCACGCCTTGCCATTTAAGTTTGAAGTAAAAGAATAGCCCCAGACTCCGGGGGAGTCTAACAACCATGACGCTGACACTCCTGCTCGATCTCGACGATACCCTCCTCAATACAAATTTACAGGCTTTCATCCCCGCGTATTTTCAGGCATTGTCCAGCGAACTTGCGCCGCACATCGCGCCAGATTTGATGCTCCGCGCCCTGCTTTCTGGCACGCGCCTGATGAGTGAAAGCGACGACTTTTCGCGCACCCTGAAAACGATTTTCGATGCGGAGTTCTTCCCGCAATTCAACATCTCCCGCAGTGAGCTTGAACCTGCCATTGAAAATTTTTACGATAATATTTTCCCGAACCTGGCAGGGTTGACTTCGCAAATTCCCGAAGCAAAATTATTTGTAGATTGGGCGGTTTCCAAAGGCTATCGCATTGCGATCGCCACGGATCCGCTTTTGCCTCGCAAGGCCACGCATCATCGTTTGCGTTGGGCTGGCTTTGACCCCGAGCAGTTTGAACTTGTTTCAACCTTCGAATGTTTTCATTTCTCGAAAACGCATCCCGCTTATTACGCCGAGGTGTTGGGACGTATGGGCTGGCCTGAGGGGCCGGCGCTGATGGTGGGCAACGACATGGAGCGCGATATCCTCCCCGCGAAAATGCTTGGGCTGGCTGCATTTCACGTGGATGTAGAATCCGCTTCCAGTTTAGGACCGGAGGCGGGGGTGCGCGGCAATTTAGCTGATCTGCGTCTGTGGCTTGAGTCCGCCGATCCTTCATCCCTGATGCCATCCTTCAAAACGGTGGAATCAATTCAAGCGCTTCTCAGCGCCACGCCCGCCGTGTTAAATGGATTGCTGCACAGGCTGGATGGAAACTCGTGGTCGCGTAAGAGGACTCATGACGACTGGTCGCTGACTGAATTGATCTGCCATTTGCGGGATACCGAACGTGAGATTCACCACATGCAGATCAACCTGTTCAACGAACAAGACGAACCGTTTATCCCGCGCCCCGATACGGGCGTGTGGGCCAGCCAGCGGGATTATTTGCACGAGGATGGCGGCCTGGCTTTGAAGGAATTTAATGAAGCCAGAGGCGAAACAATTCGTCTGCTAAAAAATATTAAGGTTGAAAATTGGAAACGAAAAGCTCGACATGCCATTTTTGGCCCAACAAACTTCCTGGAAGTAGCCAACTTTATTACAGACCACGACCGAATGCACATTCAACAAGCCTGGGCGGCGCTGAAAAAAATCTGATTTTTGCGTGTCTTCCAGCCTGCCGCAGTGTTATATTGATAACAAGGACAAGTTTAACTTGTCCTTGTTTGTTAATTCGCTTTAGACTGTGTAAAAGGAGAAACACGAATGAGTAAACGTGTAGTCATAACAGGGTTGGGTTGTGTAAGCCCAGTTGGAAATAATGTAAAAGATACCTGGGATGCGTTGCTGGCAGGGAAGTCCGGCGCGGCGCCCATTACCGCATTTGATGCCAGCGCTCACAAAACAAAATTTGCCGCCGAGGTAAAAGGCTTTGACCCCGCCGCCTTGTTCGGTGTTCGCGATGCCCGCAAGATGGACCGCTTTACCCAATTTGCCAGCGCTGCCACACTGGAAGCGCTGGAACATGCCAATTTCAAAATTGACGAATCGAATCGTGACCGTGTCGGTATTTTGATCGGCACGGGCATTGGCGGGATCATCACCCTGCTGGAGCAGTATGACGTTTTGCGCGCGCGCGGCCCGGAGCGCGTCAGCCCGTTTCTCATCCCAATGATGATCTCGGATAGCGCGGCTGGCAATATTGCCATTCGCGTGGGCGCGCGCGGCCCCAATATGTCTTTGGCTACAGCCTGTGCCTCCGGCACGAATGCGTTGGGTGAGGCCGCTGAAATGATTCGGCGCGGCTCGGCGGATGTGATGATCGCGGGAGCCTCCGAAGCGGCGATCACTGCCGTCTCCATGGCTGGCATGAATGTGATGACTGCTCTTTCCACGCGCAATGATGACCCGCAGCGGGCATCGCGCCCCTTTGACAAGGACCGCGATGGATTCCTGATGGGGGAAGGTGCAGGGATCTTGATCCTTGAGTCTCTCGAACATGCGCAGGCCCGCGGCGCGAATATCCTTTGCGAGTTTGGCGGGTATGGAACCACTGATGACGCGCATCACATTTCTGCGCCCGCCGAAAATGGAGCAGGCGCGGCCATCTCCATGAGTCTCGCGCTTGAAAATGCCAGGCTTAAGCCCGCCGACATCGGCTATATCAATGCCCATGGCACATCCACCTATTTGAACGACAAGAGCGAAACCTCCGCCATTAAAACCGTGTTTGGCGAACAGGCGTATAAAACCCCCGTTTCTTCCACCAAATCCATGACGGGCCACTTGTTGGGGGCGTCCGGTGCATTGGAGGGTATCATCAGTGCGCTTGCGATCATAAATAACATATTGCCGCCAACAATCAATTACGAAACGCCTGACCCCGTCTGCGACCTGGATTATGTCCCCAACCAACCCCGCAAGACAGCCGTAAATAATGTCATGTCAAATTCTTTTGGTTTTGGCGGACATAATGCCACATTGATCATGACCCGCTTTCAATAAAGGAGAAAGAATGCCATTCGCGCATATTACAGGTTGGGGCATCAGTGTGCCTGAGCCTGTTCTTACCAATGATGATATCGCCAAGATGGTGGACACCAATGATGAATGGATTCGCTCCCATACGGGCATTCGCGAACGCCACATTGCCCGCGAGGATCAGTTCCCATCCACGTTGGCGGTGGAAGCTGCCATCAAAGCCTTGCAGGTAGCCAACCTTGCCCCAACCGAGCTGGATTTGATTATTTGCACCAGTTCGTCTCCGGAATATATTTTCCCCGCCACGGCCTGTCTCGTGCAAGATCAAATCGGCGCGACTAAGGCAGGCGCATTTGACCTGCTTGCCGCCTGTACTGGTTTCGTCTATTCCACAAATATGGCGGCGCAGGCCATCCGCAGCGGGTCGATCAAAAACGCCCTGGTGATCGGTACCGAGACCCTCTCTCGTTTTGTCAACTGGAAAGACCGCAATACCTGCATCCTGTTTGGGGATGGAGCGGGTGCGTTTGTCTTGCAGGCCAGTGACAAACCCGGCGGGCTGCTTTCGGCTGTAATGCGCTCGGATGGCTCCGGCGCCAACTTGTTAACATTGCTTGGCGGCGGCGCGCGCCATCCCGCCACAGAGACAACCATCCACGAAGGCAAGCACTTCATCCAAATGGACGGCAAAGCCGTCTTCCGTTTTGCCACCCGCGTGATGGCGCAGGCCATAAAAGAATCTCTCGATTTGGCAGGCCTTAAGCTGGATGATGTTCAGTGGATCATTCCACACCAGGCAAACTACCGAATTATCGAAACGGCGGCAAAATACCTGAAAACACCGCTCGATAAATTTGTGATCAATATCGAAAAATATGGAAATACATCCACAGCCTCCATCCCAATCGCCACTGTGGAAGCGGTGCAAAATGGAAAGGTGAAACCCGGAGATAAGATAGCCTTCGTGGGTTTTGGGGCGGGCTTAACTTGGGGTGCGATGATCGTCGAATGGACCGGCCCCATCCCCGCAAAGAAACACGTTCACCCCGAACAATATCGCCTCTTTGCCCGCCTGCGCTCGTTCGTCCGCCGCGCCATTCGCTTTATCGAAGGTTTTTTCTCGCGCAAGGAACTCTAACTGATTTTTTTATTGAGTTGTGGTACGATTCAATTGAAATTCAATCAAGGAGTGTTACATGCTAGGTCTACCGCGTGGTTCAGAATGGATCATTATTCTTGTCATCGTCGTCCTGTTGTTTGGTCCAGGCCGAATTGGAAAAATTGCAGGCGAGCTTGGTCGCAGTATCAAATCTTTCCGGGAAGGGTTGGGGAACAAGGAAGAAGAAGCTGAAAAAACGGAAGACGAAGTAAAGAAATAATAAAAAAAGCCCTCCGATTTCGGAGGGCTTTTTTTGCCTTTCAAAATTTTAGTTGTTCGATCAATGTTTGAAATTCAGTAGTGGGCTGCTTGCAGATAAACCCCTCGCAAACATAGGCAGTGGATTTATTTTCCATCAGCGCCCTGTCATTCAGCAGGGCAGGGGAATTTTCTTTTATTGGATGGGAGGAAGCGGCAGTTACCACGCCCGGTCTGTATTCTGCTCGAAGAGCATTCAGCATCCGCTGGAAGTTTTCATCCTGCGCTTCGCCCAACACTGCCACCTGCTTCATCGTCCCCAAGGCATTCTCCGCCGCTGAAAGCCATCTCGCAAAGCCGAGCGGATAGCGTAGAACATACCCCGCAATCAACGTGAGCGACTTTTCTGCAATATCGCGATATCTTCCTTCGTCGGTGAACGCCGCCAGTTTGCTCAGCGCTTCGCAAGCCAGCGAATTCCCTGAAGGAGTGGCATTGTCTTGAATATCCTTTGGACGGATGAGAAGAGTCTCTCCGTCATTTGGCGTATCAAAGAAGCCGCCTTCGGGCGCGCTGAAGCGTTCGATCATTTCATCCGCAAGTTCCTTTGCGGAAGTGAACCATGTATTGTTGAAGTCTGTTTGGTACAACTCCAGCAAGCCTAAAATTAAAGCGGCATAATCTTCGAGAAAAACTTCGTTCGTGGTTTTTCCATCGCGCCAGGCGCGGCGCAGTTTTCCACCGGGTCTTAATTCAGAAAGTAAAAACTCCGCGCTGCGCGTAGCCGCACTTAAGTATTCCCTCTGGAGTCGCACAGTTTGCTGTGTATTTTTTTCCTGTGTGTTTTCTGGCAGCAAGCTGTCAGACTCGAGAGTTAATGCTCGTGCCGCCTCCGCAAATGCAGCAAGCATGAGGCCGTTCCATGCGGTGAGGATTTTGTCATCTGTGCCAGGGCGGGCGCGCATGGAACGCGCCGCCAAAAGCCTGGAATGAGACTCTGCCAGTTTTGCAGGAACAGCTTCCAGATTAAGTCCGAAGCGGGCGGCGAGGGAGGCGTCATCCATTTGGCGATGGAGAATCGTTTTGCCTTCCCAATTCCCATCGGGGATGATTCCGTACGCCGCTTCAAAAAAATCAGAATCATTATTTAGCACGTTGCGAATTTCATTGAGAGACCAAACATAAAACCTGCCTTCTTCGCCTTCCGAGTCTGCATCGAGCGAGGAATAAAAACCGCCTTGTTCGTGGGTCATTTCGCGGGCAATGAAATCGAGCGTTTCTTCAACGATGCGTTTGAAGGCGGGTTCTTTGGTGACCTGCCAGGCGTGCAAATACGCGCGGACGAGCAGGGCGTTATCGTAAAGCATTTTCTCGAAATGAGGCACGCGCCAAAGGTTGTCGGTGCTGTAACGTGAAAAGCCGCCGCCGACCACATCATACATGCCGCCGCGAGCCATGGCTTGCAAACAATGTTTGATAAGTTTGAGGGTTTCATCGTTTTTATTTGCAACGGAATGGTGAAGTAAAAATTCAAGCGCCATTGCCTGCGGAAATTTGGGCGCATCGCCCCAGCCGCCATAGCCCCAATCGTAGGATTCCTGCATGGCTTTTGCAATTGCATCGAGATGTTCGAGCGCGAGGAAATCTTTGCTTTGATTTTTAACCTGCGTTTGCAAATGAGCGCCGACTTGCAGGCCAGTTTTTTCAACTTCACTTCTGTCGTTCTTCCAGGCGTTGGCGAGGCCGCTCAATACATCTTTGAAGGCCGGCATGTTGAAGCGGCGGACGGGTGGGAAGTATGTGCCTGCGTAAAATGGTTTCAAGTCTGGCGTGAGAAAAACGGACATGGGCCAGCCGCCTGAGCCTGTCATGGCGATGACGGCTTGCATGTAAATCCCGTCGATGTCGGGCCGTTCCTCCCGATCCACTTTGATGTTGATGAAATCCTCGTTCATTAAGGTGGAGGTTTCGTCATCTTCAAAGGATTCGTGTGCCATCACATGACACCAATGGCAGGCGGCATAGCCAATGCTTAGGAAAATTGGTTTATCTTTTGTTCTTGCCTTGGAAAGAGCTTCTTCGCCCCATGGATACCAATCTACGGGGTTATTGGCGTGTTGGAGCAAGTAGGGTGAGTTTTCGTTGATTAGGTGATTTGGCATGGATAACCTGTAAGATGAATTTAAGATAATCGGTTTCTAACTGTACCACGTTGATGTTGTCCAATGCCGAATCATTTTGCCAGAAGACTTGCGTGCAATCAAGGGAATTGCGGCGGGTTTTCATGGCTGTAGCAAAGTCAGGAAAATCTTAGCGCGAAATACGCGAAATTGGCGAATGGACGCGAAAAAGGAAAAATTCGCGCTCTTTCGCTTTTTTCGCGGCGTTCGCGTTAAAACGACGCCATGAATTCAGAACCACGTCAAGCGACTTTGCAACAACCATAGGCGGGTTTTTAAGCGGCCGCGACTTGCGCGAGTTCGTGCGCAATGCGGAGATACTTTTCGTGGACTTCAGCCTCATGCTCGATATGATCAAAATCTGCCATTAGCTGTTGATGCTGTCTCGCAGGAATAATATCGTCTGCCATCGGGAAAAGAACATGATCTTCCTTCTGGATATGCTCGCGTAGCAATGTGATGTAGTTCAACGCATTTTGAGCGATGTCTTGTACGGAGGCAGCGTCGCCTGCCTGAACTCGTTCTGCGCCTTCCAGTATGGCGCGTGTCAGGCGGCGACCTTCTTCATGTTCCTCCAAAAAAATGGATACAGGTTCCGCATCCTGCGGCATCCCGTTCGCATCCATGGCGACAAAGAGAATCCCCTCCTCTTTTTTGTGATGACATCCATCGGCAAAATTCTTGATGAAGTCAACTGCCTTGAAAAAGAAATCCATTGGGATGCTTTGTCCCGCGGAAAGACGATTGGCGGCGGTCTCCAGCGAATCCAATACTTTTTCTATTACACGATGTTCTTCCATTAATATTTCTGTGGCTTGCATGAGATTTTCTCCTTTATGAACCAGATAAACTTAATCAGGCTGGCATCTTAAGGCTGCCCAATGGATTGTGCTAGCGGATAGTGGGGCGGGATGCTGCGGGTTATGCGTGGACTTAAGACTCTTGCGCAATGCCAACATTATCGCTTCCTGCGCTGGAGTTTCTTTACTTCCTTATCGAAATCGCTTTCAAAGGTTCTATCTTGTTTCACGCGGAATTTTTCGTATTCCTGTTCCGCCAACGTTTTGGCGATTTCATGGCTGACTCTGCCCGCATTGTTCAGAATATCGTATTCGTTGAATTGCAAAAAAGCGTCCAGTTTTTTGATCCACTCCGTCATCTTCATGGGGATTTGGCGCGCGGCCTGGTTTTCAGCGTAATCCAAATACATGCTGACGATTCGTTCCAATCCTTTGATTTCGTTTTCTTCCAAATAATTCTTTGCAATCGAAACATCGGATTTGAGTATTTTGCCTTTGGGCGCGTTTTTCCATGTCGTTAATCCCAGATGCGGTTTTTTTGCGCTGGCGCGTTCGGCGATGATCTCGGCGGCGGTTTTGCCTGTAATTGCCCAGTGCAGTTTGTTCTGCACGGTCTTGAAAAATAATAGTGTGACTTCGGCGTCTTTATCGTAATCAATACTGCATTGCTGGTAAATGTCGGTGATTTTTTGGTAAAAACGGCGCTCACTGGCGCGTATTTCACGAATACGTTCCAGCAACTCATCGAAATAATCCACGCCGAATCGTTTGCCTTGTTTGAGGCGCTCATCGTCCAGCACAAATCCCTTGATGATGAATTCTTTGAGCGTTTGCGTTGCCCAAATACGGAAGCGGGTAGCCTGTTCTGAATTGACGCGATAGCCGACAGAAATAATCGCGTCCAGGTTGTAGCAATTTGTCAGGTAATCTTTACCATCCTCAGCAGTTATTCGAATTTTTCGAATAACTGAATTCTTTTCCAATTCTCCGCTTTTGAATATCTCTTTGAGGTGATAGTTAATCGTTTGGATTTCAACATCAAACAAATCCGCCAACTGTTTTTGTGTCAGCCAGACGGTTTCGCCTTGATAATAGACCGCAACCCGTTTATTTCCTTCGGGTGAAGTGTAGAGAATGATCTCGTCGCTCATTGTTTATTCTCCTTTCACAATCTTTATTTCGTCTTCCGTCAACCCATACAACTGATAAACCAACCCATCAATCGCCTTATCCACTGACTCGACCTCGCGCGTGAGACGATCTGCCTCCTGCGGGTTGTGCGTGGACTTAAGACTCTTGTGCAGTGCCAACATCCTCTCGACCAGCGAGACCATCTTGTCGTGCTGTACCTTTAGTAAATCTTCTTGGGGAAACGGTAAAGATAATATATCTTTTATCGTGACTTGCGGAAAGTCATCTTTTACTGCTTGGGTTACTTGCTTTATATACAAAAACGACAATAGTTTGCTGTTCAAAACTGCAAGTAGCACTTTCCCATTTATCCCTTGCGGAATTATCGAATATAGATTTTTATTGGTAATGAAAGTCTGGTCTGTTAAACAAGCCATTAACCGTTGCTGGCGATTAACAAGACGCCGTAACAGGACTCGCTCACTTTCAAACCAAATGGTTTCCTTTGGTTTTTCTTTTAGGTTCTCCCCAAACTCAACCCATCTTTCAATTTCCAGATTAATTCGATAGCGGTAAACATCGCCTTCAAAGTAGCGATAATCTTTGTTTGAATCTTTTTTGTCGTGCAATAAATCTAAATCAAATAAAACACCACGACGCATAATAACCACGTCTTTCAGTATTCTTGCGCTTGTCTTTTTTATACGATCAAGAATTTCCAAAGTCTCTGGATCAAGTACAAATTTGTTTCCATCAGTCTCACCCCAATCTTTTTGCAAAACAAGTTTGTAATCTTTGATATCCATTGTCACTATTTTTTCCCGCTTGGGATAAGAGTATGTTTTTACCTTATGATCGTCACTTGCTTTTAAGTTTTCAATTACAAAGATTAACGTGTCGATATATGCGTCCTTGAATATATCAAAAGGTAACAATATCAAGTTTTCGATTTGGTAATTAAGTAAACGAGAGCGAAGTGCAGAGTATTGTGGACCTCCAGTCCAGCCTGACGGAACAATAAATGATATGCGCCCTTTTTCTTTTGAAACAGAAAGGGCTTTCTCAATAAAGCATGTGTAAACATCTTTTGTTGAACTAAACGTTTTATAAATCTTGCTGAAATACAAATCATCTTCTCGAGTGAACGACGCTCCATACGGCGGATTTCCCACCACAGCGTCAAACCCACCCTGAGCGAACACTTCGGGGAAAGCTGCTTTCCAATCAAAGGCATTCACGCGCGCGCGTTCTTCTTCATCCACCATCAACTGTCCATCCCAATAATCGGGACCGATCAACGAATTGCCGCATTGGATGTTCCTGCCCAAGTCAGGCAAAATGCGTTCATCGAGATAGCTCAACTGTCCAGGGTCTTCGATCACTTTCAAGAGCAGGGAAAGTTTGGTCACTTCCACAGCCTGCGGGTCAATATCCACGCCGTAAATGTTGTTTAGCAAAATCTCTTTCTTCTTTTCAACGCTTAACTTCCAACCCCCTCCCTGCCCTCCCCCAAATTCGGAAGTGCGCCGAATTTGGGGGAGGGTGGTGACGACGGCGGGGTTCTTGCCCTTCGACCATTTTTCAGGGTCGTTGTTGATATACCAATCCAAATGCCAATCCAGCAAATATTGATACGCGCCCAAAAGGAAAGTTCCCGAACCGCAGGCGGGGTCAAGCAGTTTTAATTTCGCGGCTTCCTTCGGAGTCAGCCCCAGCAATAATTTTCCAAGTGTATTGACAATGATGGTGTAAACGATAAAGGTCGGCGTGTAATATACCCCGCCCGCCTTGCGGACTTCGGGCTTCTCCTCCACTTTTGCGTTTCCGCTCGCCGTCAGTCGAATCACCTTGCCCAAAAACTGCTCGTAGATCTGTCCCAAAATATCGGCGGGGATCAGCGCGAACACATACGGCGCGGGATAATACAAATCCTTGATGATGTCTTTCAGAACTTTATCGTCAATCTCCAGCCCCGTCGTAAAAGTATCCGCGCGCCCGCGTCCAGTTTCATTTTTGAAATGGAACAAACCAGAGTTATAGCGTCTGTCTGCTCTTTCAAAAAGTTTTTTCAGTTCATCATAAACATTTTCGCGCTTCGAGATTTCCTGCAATTGATATTCGGATTCATATCCGCGATCTTCGCAGATACGCAGGAAGATCATGCGGTCAATCGTCATTTGGACTGAATAATTCAAATCCGCTTCGCTCTTAACCTTGAGCTTGTTTCGCAAAGCGACATTTTTTGCCAACGCCTCACGCCAGCCTTCGATCTCCGCCAGAAACGCCGAGTCTACTTCGGCAGTGCCTTTCTTCTTCGCTGCTGTATTCGCAAACTTATCAAATCCGCCCGTCATCACCGCGTCATGCGAAAAGATGGCCGCGATCTCATCCCACTTCTCGATGTAATCGGTGTAATGCAACAACATCACGCGCCCCGTTTTGACCGAGTCACTTACTTTGGGCTTGCTGCGACATTCATAAATAGCAAATTCTTCAAAGTCTGTCAAAATCCCCAACGGCAGTTTTGCCGACCAGACATAACGCTTTAATTGAAATGCAACTTCGGGATTGGTTTCTATTCTTACCGAAGGCTTCTTTGCTTCCACAAAAAACTTGCGTTCCTTCCCAACCTTGAACGCATAATCCGGCGCTTTCTTCGCTCCCTCGATCTCCAGCGAATCTTCGTGAATGACGTGCTTGTTCTCCTCGGAATATCCCAGCCTGTTGAACACGTCCCAGCCCAACGCCTCGAAGAACGGGTCCAAAAATTCCCGCCGCAACTGCGTCTCGTTATACTTCCCCGTGCGATAGGCATCGCGGTGCAGTTCAAATCTTTCTACCAGTTGTTTGATGATGTCAGGCGCGGTCATATTAAATCCTGTTCCTTATTCAAGAATCCCAATGATGCAAGTATACAGAATTATACATCCACACCTGCCGCGAAATTGAATATCCCGTGCAGCGTGCATGGCTATTGCAAAGTCAGGAAAATCTTAGCGCGAAATACGCGAAATTGGCGAATGGACGCGAAAAAGGAAAAATTCGCGCTCTTTCGCTTTTTTCGCGGCGTTCGCGTTAAAACAACGCCATGAATTCAGAACCACGTCAAGCGACTTTGCAACAACCATAGTGCTGCGTGTGCACGCAAAACATGTCAGGTAATCTGCTCCCTGCGCCGTCCTCGGCGCAGGAATTCCCTCGTCAAACGCCGCCGGAGACGGCGGCTTCAGCGTAAAATATCCCGTGCAGCTCATCCCCCCGCATACTTTTGTATCTGTTCGACGACCATATCTCCCATTTGAGTGGCGCTGATTCCACTGCGCGCGTCGGCAGATTTGATCTGTCCGCTGGAGAGCAGATGCGCCACGCTGTCTTCGATGCGTTTTGCAGAGAATATTTCGCCGAGGTAGTCCAGCATCATGCTGACTGCCATGATCGCGCCGAGTGGGCAAGCCACGTTCTGTCCAGCAATATCGGGCGCAGAGCCGTGGATCGGCTCGAACATGGAGGTCTTGCCCGGGTGCAGGTTGGCGGATGCGGCAAGCCCTATCCCGCCCTGCAAAATGGAGCCGAGGTCAGTGATGATGTCGCCGTAGAGGTTGGTGGTCACAACCACATCGTAGCGTTCAGGCTGTTGGATCATCAACATTGTGAACGCGTCCACGTAGGCGTGATCCTGTTTGATGTCGGGATATTCCCTGCCGACTTCGGCGAAGGTGCGTGTCCAGATTTCCTGCGGGCGGATGGCGTTGGCTTTGTCCACCATGGTCAAATGACCGGGGCGATTGTGTTCCGAGGCGCGGGAACGTGCGAGTTCAAACCCGTAACGGATGGCGCGTTCGACTCCGATTCTTGTGTAGATGCTGGTGGAGGTCGCAACTTCATCCGCTGTGCCTTTTTTCAGGATGCCGCCGATCTGTGTGTATTCGCCTTCGGTGTTTTCGCGGATTACGGTGAAGTCAATGTCAGCGGGGCCTTTGCCTTTGATCGGGCAAAGCGCCTCAGCGTAGAGTTTGATCGGGCGCAGGTTAATGTACAGGTCAAGCCCGAAGCGCAAGCCGAGAATGACCGAGCGTTCGACCAGTCCCACTTCCACATTGGGGTGACCGATTGCGCCGAGAAAGACCGCATCCAGGGTGCGCCATTCATCAATCACTTTGTCAGGCACAAGTTCCTTTGTCTTGAGATAGTACGCGCCCGAATATGGATATTCGATGAAGTTGCAATCGAAGCTGCCGTCCTTCATGACTGCTTGCAAAACTTTCAAGCCTTCCGCCACAACATCCGGGCCAATTCCATCCCCGCTAATAACGCCGATGTTATATGTTTTCATTGATCTTCTCCGTTGGATACGATTAGCATGTCATTCTGAGCGGAGCGAAGAATCCCTAAGATTATCGTAGAGACCCTTCGCTAACGCTCAGGGTGACATGGATAAAGTTAGTTTAATTTTTCCGCAAGCCGTTCCTCTGCGTAAGCCAGCAACCCGCCCACGTCAATGATGCGGCGCAAAAAATCGGGGAAGGGCACGGCCTGGAACTGCGCGCCCGTCGTCAGGTTGCGGATGATGCCCGCAGCTGGCTCGACTTCGATCTCGTCGCCTTCGCTGATGCCATCCACCGCCTGTGGACATTCGAGGATTGGCAAACCGATATTGATGGCATTGCGGAAGAAGATGCGCGCATACGATTTGGCGATGACCGCGGACACACCCGCGGCTTTGATGGTGAGCGGCGCGACTTCACGCGACGAGCCGCAGCCGAAATTTGAATCAGCGACAATGAGATCGCCGCGCTTCATCTTTTTGACAAAGTTCGGGTCGGCGTCTTCCATGCAGTAGAGCGCTAGTTCACGCGGGTCGGCGGTGTTGCAGCGGCGTGCGGGGATGATCGCGTCGGTATCCACGTTCCTGCCAAACTTCCACGCGTGACCGTGAATACGCACGCGCTCGCGCAGGTAATCCTTTTGCACCAGTCCGCTGGCATTGCGGGGTAGTACATCAAAGAATAGGATACGGTCCGGGCGGGCGTAATCAGGAAGGCGCGTTTCGGCAAAGGCAAGCACAATTTGTTTGGTGAGTTTTGCCCCTTCTTCAGGCACGATGCACGCGCAGGTCAACTCGCCGAAGATGATGTCCGGCACGCCAACCACTGCCGCGTCTTTGACTCCCGGGAGCGAACGCAAAACCATTTCAATGTTGCCGGGATAGATCTTAAATCCGCCGCGGATGATGACTTCATGCTTGCGCCCAACAATGCGAACGGGACCGTCCGCATCAATGATCGCGAGGTCGCCGGTGCGCAGCCAGCCTTCCTTATCAAGGATTTGTGCCGTGGCTTGGGGGTTTTCCCAATATCCTATCATGACGTTGTAACCGCGAGCGCAGAGTTCGCCTTCTTGACCATACGGCAGGGACTCGCCTTCGGCGTTGATCACTTTGAGTTCAATGTTGTCCAATGGGGTTCCGACGGTTTCTGTTGCGGTGATAGGACCGTCATCAAACTGGGTCATTGTGACGGCGGGGGAGGCTTCGGTCAGTCCGTAACCGATCAGCAATTTGAAATCCATTTCTTCGCGGGCGCGGCGCACAAGTTCGGGAGGACAGGGCGCGCCAGCCATAATTCCGGTGCGAAGAGTTGTGCAGGCGGACGAGTTAAAGTCCGCGTGATTTAATTCGAGCGCGAACATGGTTGGCACGCCAGAGAGCACGGTAACGCCGCTCTCTTTGACCAGTCTCAAGGCTTCGCTGGGGCGGTAATGCGGCATACAAACCAATTGCGCGCCTGAGATCGCGCAGGCAAGCGCGATGGCGGTAATGCCGAAAGTATTTGAAAACGGAATCGTGCCGAGGAAAATATCATCCGCTGTGCAATCCATCCGCGACGCGATATCCGCCGCGTTATGTACCAGGCCGCCGTGAGTCAAGATCGCGCCGCGCGGTTCGCCCGAACTGCCCAGCGAATGGATGATCGCCGCGGCGTCGTATGGTTTTGCAACCGCTTGTACAAGCGACGCAGTGTCTTTCAGCAAACTGTCCCAGGAAATAACGCCGTTTTTTTTCTGCGGCCTGGATGCGGACATCGCGATCACAAAATTTAATTCGGGCAGGTTGGCGCGCAAATCCAACGCCATCTCGAGATGATCCATGCCGTTGAATTGTTTCGGGTCCGAGAAGGTGATCAGCGCTTTGGGTTTTGTTTTCATGAGACGCGCGAGCGCGTCGGCGCGGTCACGGCGCACATTGATCGGTACAAGGATCAAGCCCGCTTTGGCGGCGGCAAAGATCGTGATCACGTACGCGGGTGTGTTGGGCAATGTCACGGCGAGGCGATCTCCGGGCTGGAGTCCCAGTTCGCGCAGTCCCGCGGCGAGCGAGCAAGCCTGTAGTTCCACATCTGCATAAGACCAGCGTTCCCCGTTCAGGCGCAAAAAGGTCTGATTGGAGAAACGCGTTGCCTGCACGCTTAATAATTCGCCGATGGTTGTGTTGTGAAAAGTTTCGTATGTCATGGGTCACTCTCTCTGTCTGTCGTTGCGAGGAGCGTTCTTGTTCTTCGCGACGAAGCAATCTCCTTGTACGCGAGATTGCTTCGGGTTGACGCCCTCGCAATGACATAATATTTTACAAATCCGCCGGTGAAATGATTCTTCCGGCAATGGCAGATGCGGCGGCGACATAAGGATTCGCCAGATATAGTTCGCTGGTAATGTGTCCCATGCGCCCGCGGAAGTTGCGGTTGCTGGTGGACACGCAGCGCTCGCCGGAGGCAAGCACGCCCATGTGACCGCCGAGGCAGGGTCCGCAAGTGGGCGTGCTGACGGAACATTCGGCTTCGATGAAGATTTCGATCAAGCCTTCGCGCAATGCGTCCATATAGACCTTTTGCGAGCCGGGGATGATCACCGTGCGGACGCGTGGATGTATCTTGCGCCCTTTGAGAATTTCCGCCGCCGCGCGCAGGTCTTCGAGGTTGCCGTTGGTACACATGCCGATCACCACCTGATTGATTTCCAATTCGTTTAATTCCGAAACTGGTTTGACGTTTTCAGGAATGAAAGGAACCGCGACAAACGGTTCAAAATTGGATACGTCAATATCATAAACAGCAGAGTATTCCGCGTCTGCATCGCTTCGCAGATAGAGACCATCATCCCGTCCGCGTGTGTGCAGGTAGGCGCGGGTGGTTTCATCCGCCGCGAAGAGTCCCGCTTTCGCGCCTGCTTCGATTGCCATGTTCGCCATCGAGAAACGGTCATTCATCCGCATGGCTTCAACGGTTTCGCCTGTAAATTCCATGGCTTGATAACGCGCGCCTTCAACGCCGATGAGCGCGATGGTGTGCAGGATCAAATCCTTTCCGCCGACCCATTTTGGTAATTTGCCATGATAAACAAACTTTACGCTTTCGGGAACTTTCATCCACATTTCGCCGATTGCCATCGCCACAGCCGCGTCGGTGGAGCCGATGCCTGTGCCGAACGCGCCGACGAACCCGTGCGTGCAGGTGTGCGAATCTGCGCCTGCGATCAAATCGCCCGGCGCGACCAGTCCCTGCTCGGGCAGGAGAATGTGCTGGATGCCAGCGCGACCCACATCATAAAAACGGATGCCGTGCCTGAGCGCGAACTCGCGGCATTGCTTGACGATCTCCGCGCTCTTGATATCTTTCGCGGGCGTGAAGTGATCCATCACGAAGAGCACCTTCTGCGGGTCGAAGACGCGCGCATTCCTGATCTTTTCAAATTCTTCGATGGTGACAATGGCGGATAGTTCCGATGCCATCACCAGATCCACGCGGGCGTTGATGAATTGACCGGGGAATAATTCCTTTTGGTCGCATTTGGCGGCAAGTATTTTTTCAGCGAGAGTGTGTCCCATAAATGGTTTCCTTTTGATATTTGGACGTCATTGCGAGGAGGGCGCTCGTCCCGACGAAGCAATCTTCGTCACGGCGCTGGGGATTGCTTCGCCAAAGAACGGCTCGCAATGACGGTATTGAAATTATCTATCTCCGCGACTCTTTCAGGAGAGACTCGTCCTTCGTTATCCCAGCCGCGTTCCGCGTAATATTCATCCAGCATGTTTTGGAATTGAGCGCGGTCTACATGATGCCCCTTTGTCTGGCGCGCGGGCATGGGTTCATCGAAGTATCGTTTGGGCAATGTATCGTCGGCGCGCGTCAAGCCAAAATCCGCGTTGACGAGTCTTTCAGTGTCCAATGTGCGGCGTCCCACTTCACGCAAAGTCTCAGGCGTATATTCGAGTCCAGTCGCTGCCAAAACCAAATCACAAAATTCTTCGTAGCCCAATAAATGCGGACTGTTGAATCCGCGTGTGATAAACCTGCACACACCCAGGCAATCGCCCACCGCGAAAATATCGTCGCCCCAGGCGATAATGAGTCCCTTGTCCTTGTAGCCCGTTGGGTCGGGATCATTGGCGCGCCCATAAATTTTTGCGCGTACTTCGTCGGGAAGTTTGAAAACTTCCAGCGTGGGACGGTTGCGTAAATGATCCGCGCCGCGGCTCGCCACTGCAATCCCCAATGCAAAACCTTTGAAGTAGCGGACATCATGTGGGTCGGACTGCGGCAAATTTTTCACGGCAATTAAATAATCATGCGCCTCGGGCGGAAAGTAACGTGCGGCTTGCGAACTCTCGGCGAGAATATTTCCGAAGCCTCGCCGATAGGCGATGTCTTCAATCAGCGCATGGGCGGTTTCATAATCACCCCAGCGCAAAGGCGCGCCAGTCATCGAATCGTCGATCAAGCCGCGCTGATACAGTTCCATTGCCCACGCGATGATCGTGCCCGTCGAAGATGCGTCCAATCCCAAATCGTTGACCAGATTATTTAAAATAATCACCTGCTCAGTCGGAGCAATGCCAATATTCGCGCCGAGCAAACCAATCGTTGAATATTCGGGACCTTCGCCTCCCAATGTATTGCGATGACGACAATGTACAATGCACGATGTGCACGCCATCATCTTGTCTGAAAACTTTTCAATCTCCTCGGCGTTGAGCGTGT
>CAKKRM010000325.1 GCA_919902735.1 Anaerolineales bacterium
CATCGTCCCGATGTCCTTCGGGAGGGAATCATGGGCGGTGCGTAAGGTGAGTTAAAAACTCTGTGATCTTTGTGCGCTCTGTGGTGAAGGCTATGGCTTCTCAAAGTAGCTTGAGTATTTTATAAATATGTGGCAGAGCTTTAACGCGAATTACGCCAATTGAGCGAATTACGCGAACATTTGAAGAAATTCGCGCTGTTCGCTTCATTTGCCAAATTCGCGTTAAATATTTTTCGATTTTGAGAATGCCATGCATGGTGAAGGCTTTGTTCAAGTCCCAGACAGGTCAGGGCGGGTATAATTCATTCAATGGACTCGCAGCAAACTACTTTCAAAACTTATCTTCCATCCGCGATCACCCTCATCTTAATTGGCTGGAGCGGACTCGCCGCCACCCTTTATTTCTTACTGCCATTTGTCTGGTCGCGCTGGGCATTCTTCGTCTTCATCATCATGGCGCTGACAGGCATCGCACTGCCCATCGTTTTTTATTTCCACAAACGCTTCCCAGAAGAAACGCCCGCCGAACCCAACGTCATCATCCGACAATCCCTTTGGGTCGGCATTTACGGCGCAACCCTCGCATGGCTCCAACTTGGGCATCTCGTTACCCTCTATGTCATTCTCGGCCTCGCAGGCGGGCTGATCGCCGCCGAGTATTTCATCCGCATTCGTGAAAAAGCAAACCGCCGCATCCCCGCCTATACCGATGACGACTCTTCGTAACCTCCCCTCCGTCGAACAAATGCTGCAAACCGAAGCCGCCGCATACCTCATTGCGCGATTTGGCCGACCGTTGACTTTGGACTCCATCCGCTTTGTTTTGGACAACATAAGAGCCCGCTTCAAATCTAAACTGATAACTGCTCTGCCATCAACAGAATCGATCCTCGCCCAAACAGAATCCCAATTAACCGTGTGGACGAAGCCGACTCTGCTTCCAGTCATCAACGCCTCGGGAGTTATCCTGCACACCAACCTCGGACGCGCCCCATTAAGTGACGCCGCCATCCGCGCCATGGACATTGTCTCACGCGGCTATTCCACCCTTGAATTCGATCTTGAATCGGGCAAGCGCGGCTCACGCCTGATTCATGCTGAATCCCTTTTGCAAAAATTGACAGGCGCGGAAGCGGCGGTTATTGTCAACAACAACGCTTCAGCTGTATTGCTGGTTTTGTCTGCATTGGCGAATCGAAAGCGAGTCATCATCTCCCGTTCGCAGCTTGTGGAAATTGGCGGCGGCTTCCGCGTGCCCGATGTGATGAAGCAATCGGGTGCAAAACTGGTGGAAGTGGGCGCCACCAACAAAGTCCGTTTATCCGATTACCAATCCGCTGCCGAAGAGCCCACCGCACTCATCATGCGCGTGCATCGTTCTAATTTCAAATTGGTCGGCTTCACTGAAGAACCTGAACTCAAAGATATTGTCGCAGCCGCTCATCGGGCAGGTATTCCTGTCGTCGATGATCTTGGCTCTGGTGCGCTGTACGATACGGAAAAATATGGTATCGCTCACGAGCCCACGGTGCAAGAGTCCATGCAGGCAGGCGCGGATATCATCTGCTTCTCTGGTGATAAATTGCTTGGCGGCCCACAAGCTGGCATCATTATTGGCAAAGCAGATTTGATCGCAAAGATCAAAAAGCATCCCCTCGCCAGAGCCGTCCGCGCAGACAAGGCTTGTCTGGCGGGGCTGTCTGCCACGCTGCTGCATTACCTCAAAGACGAGGCGGAGCGTGAAGTGCCCATCGTGAAGATGATGTCCCTGACGTTGAAGCAGGTCAAAGGTCGGGCTGAGGCGTGGGCGGCAGAGTTAGGTCAAGGCCAGGTAGTGGAGGGTGAATCCACAGTGGGGGGCGGGTCCCTGCCAGGTGAATCCATGC
Source organism: Anaerolineales bacterium (assembly GCA_919902735.1). Taxonomy (GTDB): domain Bacteria; phylum Chloroflexota; class Anaerolineae; order Anaerolineales; family Villigracilaceae; genus Villigracilis. The sequence continues at coordinate 1,887 of CAKKRM010000325.1, forward strand.
CGACCTTTTTATTATCGTTGCAAGTGAAATCTGCTGAGAAATTTTTGCGCGCCCTGCGCAAGAACAACCCGCCCATCATTGCCCGCACCGAAAACGACAAAGTGCTGCTCGATCCGCGCACTGTCCTCCCCGAACAGGAAGGCGCGTTACTGGTGGGGCTGAAGAATATCTTAAAGTCTTAATGCGAATTACGCGAAAGAGGCGAAAAAAACGCGAAAGGTTTAATTATTATGGGTGATATTGTTGAAAAGGATTTGTCGTATTCAATTGTTAAAGCCGCGTACGAGGTGTTCAATGAACTTGGCCCTGGTTTTGCCGAAGATATTTATGAAGAGGCTATGATTGTTGTTCTGAAAAAGTATGGACATATCCCCGAACAACAAAAACGGGTGGATGTGTATTTTCAAGGAGTGAATGTGGGTTTTCACAAACTTGATTTGATTGTTGATGGGCGCGTGATATTAGAAATGAAGGCTGTTTCAGACATTGCTGCTGTTCATAAACAACAGGCATTGGCATATTTAAAAGCGACAGGAATACAACTAGCAATAGTGATTAATTTTGGCGCGGGTCGTTTGCAGTTTGCTTGCGTTGTAAATACCAAACAAAAGAAGATAACGTCACACCAGACTAGTTTTTGATTTGACATTCGCATAAAAACAAGGATAAAAATTCGCGTAAATTCGCCCCATTCGCGGGTTTCGCGTTAAAAAGGAAAACAAAAGGAAAGCAAAATGAAATCAGATTTTGATGCCATCATGAAATCCCGCAATTTGGATGCAATCGTTGTGTTTGGAAATGCGGAGCATAACCCGCCCATGTATTACCTGACAGGCGGCGGACACGTCAGCCATGCCACCGTCATCAAAAAGCGCGGCGAAGATGCGGCCTATTTCCACAACGACATGGAACGTGATGAAGCCGCCAAAAGCGGATTGAAGCTGATCCCCTACAGCAAATACGATTACGAAGCGCTGTTGAAAAAAGCCAATGGAGACCTTCTGCTGGCGAGCGCCTTGCGGAATCAGTTGATGTTTGAAGAAGTCGGCGTGACAAAGGGACGCGTTGGAGTGTATGGCAATTATGATTTGAGCGCGATATTCGGGCAATTGACTCACCTGCAAAAATTGTTACCCGAAATTGAATTCGTCGGCGAACCGCGCGAAGATTCGATCTTCATGCGTGCGATGGAAACCAAGGATGCAAATGAAGTGACGCGCGTCCGCAAGATGGGCAAGGTGACTACGCAAGTCGTTGGCAAGGTACGCGATTATTTGACGGCTTGTGATGTGAATGATGATGAAGTGCTATTGAAAGAAGACGGCTCCCCGTTGACAGTGGGGGATGTGCATTCCAAAATTCGCTTGTGGGTTTCTGAGCATGGCGCGGAATTACCCTCTGGTTTCATCTTTGCCATCGGGCGTGATGCAGGCGTGCCGCATTCCGCGGGCAACCCCACCGATTTGATGAAGCTCGGTCAAACCATCGTGTTCGATATTTATCCAGCCGAAGCGGGCGGCGGCTACTATTATGATTTCACCCGTACCTGGACTTTGGGATATGCCACACCTGAAGCGCAGGAATTGTTCGATCAAGTCAAGGATATTTATGACAGGCTGATGGACAATTTTGACTTGAACACACCGTTCAAGCATTATCATCAGATGACCTGCGAATATTTTGAATCCAAAGGCCACCAGACGCCGCTCAACACCAAAGCGCCTGTGGAAGGATATGTCCACAGCTTGGGGCATGGCGTTGGCTTGAACATCCACGAAAGGCCATTCAGTGGGTTTACCACTGGTGATGACCAGCGTCTTACGCCTGGCGTTATCATTACTTCCGAGCCTGGCTTGTATTATCCTGAAAAAGGCATGGGCTTCCGCATTGAAGATACGCTTTGGGTCAACCCCGAAGGAACCGTTGAAAAGCTGGCAGAATTCCCGTATGATTTTGTTTTGCCGATGAAGAAGTGGAAGAAGACGGTAATCAGTGAACGGTAATCAGTGAACAGTAGACGTTATCGGAAATAAAATTTAGTCATCGTTTCAAAGGTTTCTTTCTGTG
>CAKKRM010000326.1 GCA_919902735.1 Anaerolineales bacterium
ATAAATATCCCGCGCCGATGGCAATGCCCAAAGCAATCGCGCGTTCATTTGCGCGCCCCGTGTGATCCTGATGAACCGCATAACTGGCGTTGATTCCACTGCCCGCCAAAAAGTTGCGGCGGACACTTGTGCCAGAACCCTTCGGTGCAACAAGAGCCACGTCCACATGCGGAGGAGGAATCACACCTGTATCATCTTTGAAGGTGACAGAGAAGCCGTGCGAGAAATACAGCATGTCACCTTCGTTCAAACATTCAACGATCTTGCTCCACTGTGACCGTTGGCCTGCGTCAGATAATAAATATTGAATCACAGTCCCCTTCTCTGCGGCTTCTTCAACATTGAATAATGTCTTGCCGGGAATCCAGCCGTCTGCAACAGCCTTGTCCCAGTTCTTCGTCCCCTCACGTTGGCCAACGATCACGTTGATGCCATTGTCGCGCATGTTCATCGCCTGCGCGGGACCCTGCACCCCGTAGCCAAGCACCGCCACCACTTCATTCTTCAAAACTTCCCGCGCCTTGTCAAGCGAAAACTCATCGCGTGTGACAACCACTTCTTCCGTACCGCCAAAATTGATCTTTGCCATGATTGCTGTTCTCCTTAAAAGTTTTTTGTGTGTTGCATGTTGCGTGTTCGTGAGCATAATCAAGGAAACAGAACACGCAACACGTTTTTATTCATCCTTCATCCTTCACAATTCACACCTGCACTGGCGTGCGGCGCAAGTGTCCTTTTCCCTACGGCCCCATCTCCGCCAACTCCTCCAAGTCCTCGTACCGATTCCCAGCCACCCCAGGCACACGACGGACTCCATCATTCACACCGCGTGTCATCGCCACCTGCCCCGTGCGAACCATTTCCACAATCCCCAGCGGACGCAGCAACTCGATCATGCCTTCGATCTTATCCTCCGTGCCAGTGATTTCCACGATAACCGAATCAGCAGCCACGTCCACGATATGAGCGCGGAAAATTTCAGCGAGGCCGTTGACTTCGGCGCGTTTTTCGGGGCCGACCTTTATTTTGATCAGAGCCAAATCACGAGTTACCGAAGGTTGATGCGTGACGTCCTGCACGTCAATCACGTTGACCAGTTTATATAGATTCGCCTCGATCTTGTGCGCATCCATATCGCCGTTGGGACAATCCACAACAACGGTCATGCGCGAGACTTCAGGATTCTCAGTCCGCCCGACAGCGAGGGATTCAATATTGAAATTACGGCGGCGGAATAAAGATGCCACGCGGTTCAACACGCCAGGTCTGTTTTCTACCAATGCAATGAAAGTGTAGTTCATTTATATATTCTCCTATGTCGTTGCGAGGAGGGTGCTCTTCCCGACGAAGCAATCTCCTCGTGACAGGAGGTTGCTTCGGGCAAAGAACAAGAGCGCCCTCGCAACGACATTATTATTTCATCGGTCTCTGCAACATCTGATCCAGCGCCGCGCCTGCGGGAACCATCGGGTAGACGGCTTCCTCCTGCTCCACGCGGAACTCGATCACGGTGGGACCTTGAATACTGCGCGCCCATGCAATCGCTTCATCCACTTCTTCGCGCTTGGTCACGCGCCTTGCTGGGACACCGTGCGCCTCAGCGAGTTTCACAAAATCAGGCGAGAGCATGTTCACGGCAGAGTAACGCTTCTCGAAGAAGAACTCCTGCCACTGACGCACCATGCCGAGAAAACTGTTATTCATGATCGCAACTTTTACATTCGCGCCTTCTTGAACGGCAGTGGTCAACTCTGCGGCAGTCATCTGGAAACCGCCGTCGCCAGCAACAGCCCACACTTCCTGACTCTTGTCTGCAAACCACGCGCCAATCGCGGAAGGGAGACCAAAGCCCATCGTGCCCGCGCCGCCTGAAGTGAGCCAGCGATTTGGTTTATCCAGTTGATAATATTGCGCTGTCCACATTTGATGTTGACCGACATCCGTCGTCACAATCGCGCCGCCGCCAGTGGCTTTCCAAATATCGGCGATGAGATGCGGCACATATAACTTGCCGTCGTCAGTCCAATTCATAATACTGCGCGAGTCCGCTTCGGATTTCCATTCGTTGATCTGCTTCTTCCATTCTTCGTGATCATATTCATCCACCAATGGAATCAGGTCGCTCAACACAGTTTTCAAATCGCCCACCAGCGGAACATCCACTGCCACGTTTTTATGCACTTCCGATGGATCAATTTCAACGTGAATTTTCTTCGCGTGCGGCGCGTATGTTTTCAAAGTTCCAGTCACGCGGTCATCGAAGCGCATTCCGAAGGCAAGGATCAAATCGGAATTCTGGATCGCCATGTTGGTGTGGACTTCGCCGTGCATTCCCATCATGCCGAGACTCAACTCATGCGAAGCGGGGAACGCGCCCAGCCCAAGCAATGTGCTTGCCACGGGCGTTTGAGTCTTCACCGCGAATTGCATGAGCGCTTCTTCCGCCTTCGACATCAACACGCCATGTCCGCACAAAATGATCGGACGCTGCGCCTTCTCAATCAACTTGACTGCATGTTCCAGCGCATCCTTTGGCGCATGATCAACGGGTTGATAGCCAGGCAGCTTCACAGTTTCAGGGTACACAAACTCGCACTGTTCAACCTGTGCATTCTTGCAAATGTCAATCAACACAGGGCCAGGTCTGCCACTGCGCGCGATATAAAATGCCTCGCGCACAACTTCCGCAATTTCATCGGCACGGGTCACAAGATAATTATGTTTTGTGATCGGCAGCGTAATGCCCGTCACATCCACTTCCTGAAACGCATCGCCGCCGATCAGATGCGCGGCAACCTGTCCCGTAATAAAAACCACAGGAACAGAATCCATCATCGCCGTGGCAATGCCCGTCACAAGGTTCGTTGCGCCAGGTCCCGACGTTCCCATCGCCATCCCCACCTTACCCGAAGCGCGCGCGTACCCATCCGCCATGTGCGCCCCGCCCTGCTCATGCCGCACCAACACATGATGGATCGGGTAACTCAGCATCGCATCATAGATCGGCATGTTCGCCCCGCCCGGGTAGCCGAAAACCACCTCCACGCCTTCGCGCACCACACACTCCCACATAATTTCCGCGCCAGTTTTTTTCATACTCACTCCTTTTATTTCATGTCGTTGCGAGGGCGTTCTTTGCCCGAAGCAACCTCCTGATAATTGGAGATTGCTTCGTCGGGAAGAGCACCCTCCTCGCAACGACATTAGCTACTTAATATTGCGCCCGTATCCGCGCTCGTCACAAAATACGAATAACGCTTTAACCATTTGGACGTGGTTGTGGATTTGAACGGAGGCAGCGCATCCAGCCGACTTTGAATCTCCGCCTCGCTCAACTTAACGTTGAGCCTGCGTGCCATTAAATCAATTTGGATTACATCCCCAGCCTTGATCGCCCCAATCGGACCACCCGCTGCCGCTTCTGGCGAGACATGTCCAATGCACGCCCCGCGAGTGCCGCCGCTGAAACGACCATCGGTGATCAGCGCAACTTTGTCGCCGAGTCCCTGCCCCATGATCGCGGATGTGGGCGACAGCATCTCCTGCATCCCAGGTCCGCCTTTTGGACCTTCATAGCGCACAACAACACAATCCCCTGCTTTGACCTTGCCCGCCAAAATTCCAGCCATCGCTTCATCTTGAGATTCAAAAATAACGGCGGGACCTTCAAACTTCATCATCAGTTCACTGACCCCGCCTACTTTCACAACCGAACCTTTCGGCGCGAGATTGCCAAACAGAATGGACAGTCCGCCGCGCTTGGAGTAAGCATTCTCATATTTATGAATGACTTCTTCGTCTTTGATCTCACAACCTTTAATCGATTCCCCCAAGGTCTTGCCTGTGACCGTCATGCGGTCTAAATGTAACATGCCCGTCCCGCGCTGGACTTCATTCAAAATGGCAGGGATTCCGCCCGCGCGATGAACATCTTCCATGTGCCATTTGCCTGCTGGACTCACTTTGCAGATATGCGGAACTTTATCGGCGACTGAATTGATTCGTTCCAGCGGATAGTCCACGCCTGCTTCGTTGGCTAATGCCAGCGTGTGCAACACTGTATTCGACGAGCCGCCCATTGCCATGTCCAGCGCGAATGCATCATCAATTGCTTCGG
>CAKKRM010000327.1 GCA_919902735.1 Anaerolineales bacterium
TTACTCGAAATAAACCTTCGGGACGGTGTCTGTATGTTATTTCCGATAATGTCTAATTTTATGGGGCTGGGGCGATTATATATCACACACAACTCGAAGACAACCTTGCTTGACGCTGCCGTCTTTTGAAAGTATAAAAATAGGATGAAGAAATACCAGCGCCTCCTTCTTAACCTTTGGCTTGTTCTTTCCATTGCAGGCTGTTCCATCCTCCCGAACATTCCCACCTTCCCCCCAGGCTGGACGGTGACCCCAAGCCTATCCCCCACGCCCGCAGCGACGTTGACTCCAACCATCACTCCCACCCCGCTCATTTCTGCCCGCGTGAATGTGGGCGATAAGGCTTTCTTCAATGGTGATTATGATGCCGCGCTGCTGGATTATCAAATCGTTCTTCAGGATTCGCCCGATCCATTACTGCGCGCATCCGCCAAATGGGGAGAGGCACGCATCTATTTTGAAAGCGAGCGGTACAACGAAACCCTCACCGCCCTGCAAACGCTGATCACTGAATATCCAGATTCCCCGTATCTCGGGCAGGCATATTTTCTGCAAGGCTTTGTGTTTTACCGCCTCGAGAATTACTCACCTGCCGCGGACTCATGGCAAACATATCTTGTGATGCGTCCCGGCTACCTGGATGCCTACGTGCAAGAACTGCGCGGCGATGCGCTTTACAGCGCAAATAATTATTCGGCGGCTTTAGCCGCATACACCGCTGCCATCCAAGCCCCCGCGCTTGGGGACGATCTTGAGGTTGACTTCAAGGTTGCATCCACGCATACGCAAATGGGGGATTATGATTCCGCGCTGGCCTTGTACGACGGCATCACAGCGCGCGCGCCGAACGATTACATCAAGGCTCAGGCGGCGTACGAGTCTGGGTTGGTGTATCAGGCCCAGGGTCAGAATGAAGCGGCGCTGGGGAAATTCCGTCTCGCTGTGGAAAATTATCCGCTGTCCTTTTATTCGTATCTCAGCCTGATTGCGCTGTTGGATGCGGGCGGCGCAGTCAGCGAGTTGGATCGCGGCCTGGTGGATTTTTTTGCAGGGCAGTACGTAGTTGCGATTGCCGCGTTTGACAGATACCTCGAAACCAACCCTGTTGACAATGACGGGACTGCCTACTACTACCGGGCGCAATCGCGCCGCAGCTTAAGTTTTTACGATGAAGCCTTGCAGGATTATGCAACTTTCATTGCGGGTTATCCATCTCACCCAAATTGGGGCGATGCCTGGGGCGAGAAGGCCCTCATCGAATGGGCTCAAAAGGGAGATTATTCAACAGCGGCGCAAACGCTTTTGGGTTTTGTAACGGCGGTTCCGAACACCACGCTTTCCACAGACTACTTGATGAGCGCGGCGCGCATTTACGAGCGCGGCGGGCAATATGACAAAGCCGTGGAAACCTGGGCGCGGGTTGCAAATGAATACCCGGGTACAACACAGGCTTCGGATGCGGTTTTTCTGATGGCCGTCATTTATTACCGCCAGGGAAATTTCACATTGGCGCTCGACTCGTTTGAGCGCGGCCGCAGCCTGTCACTTTCTGCAACGAACCAGGCGCGAGCCTATTTATGGATCGGGAAATCACAGCAAAAAATTGGGGACAACGAAGCCGCACTGACTGCCTGGCGCACTGGGCAAAACCTCGACTCGGGCGGTTATTACAGCGAGCGAGCCAGAGACCTGCTCAGCGAGCGCGCGCCCTTTACCGCGGCTTCTTCAACCAATTTCACACCTGACCTGGCCGCCGAACGCAGGGATGCGGACGCCTGGATCCGCTTGACTTTCAATCTCGCGCCTGAAACCGACTTGAGCGGTTTGGGTGCGCTTGGCTCGGATGAACGCGTGATCCGCGGCAAAGAGTATTGGGATTTGGGTTTACCCGAAAAAGCGCGCCTCGAATTTGAAAGCCTGCGTATAGAACTGGAAATAAAGCAGGATGCGGTTGGCAGTTACCGCCTGGCAAATTACTTGACGGAACTGGGCCTGTATCGCTCTGCCATTTTTGCGGCGCGCCAGGTGTTGACGCTGGCTGGGTTGGATGAGCACACCGAATCGATGATGGCTCCACCCTATTTCAGCCGCATCAGGTACGGGCTGTATTACTCAGACCTTGTGATTCCCGAGTCGCAGAAAAACGGGCTTGACCCACTGTTCACGTTCAGCGTCATCAGGCAGGAAAGTTTGTTCGAGGGATTTGTCAGCTCAAGCGCGGGTGCGCGCGGGTTGATGCAGATCATCCCAACGACTGGCGCTCAGATCGCATCCGAACTCGGCGAACCGCCCAATTATACGGATGACGATCTGTACCGCCCTTCTGTCAGCGTCCAGTTTGGCGTGCATTATCTTGCGAACAATCTCAGGCTGTTCAATGGAGATTTGTACGCCGCGCTCGCCGCGTACAACGGCGGCCCCGGCAACTCGCTGGAATGGAAGAATCTTGCAGGTGACGACCCCGACCTGTTCCTTGAATCCGTGCGCTTTGAAGAGACACGCAACTACATCCGCAACATTTATGAAATCTACATCGTTTACAGGCGGTTGTACAGCGCGGCGGAATAAATTACGGGGTAAATATAGTTACATCCCGGCCTTCGCAGCCGCCAGATCGTAAAAGATCGGGATAATCTGTGAAGCTCCCACCAACTCCAACACCTCCAACACATTCCGCTGGGGATTGAGTAATGCCATTTTCCCGCCGCGCTTCATCACCAATCTCGCGGCATGGATCAACATCGGAATTCCGATGGAAGAAATGTACCTCACCTTGGAAAGATCCACCAGCACATTCAGGTTGCCTGCCGCACAATGGCGGATAAGATCCACCTCCACACTATATACCCCATTACTGTCCAGGCTGCCTTTCAAGGCAATCACGCGAATTCCGTTTTCAAGTTCACTAACTTCAAGCTTCATAAAACCTCCACCTCGGACAAATAACGAGCATAGTCATTTGACTTCTTGCAAAAATCCTTTTCACCACAGAGACCGCAGAGAAAAAGCAGGGCTTTAAAGAATTTTTTCAAAAAACTCTGTGTGTTCTGCGGCTACTTGTACTTACTGATGCAGAAGGCTTATTATACAAGAAATCCTAAAATCTCAATCCTGCTGC
>CAKKRM010000328.1 GCA_919902735.1 Anaerolineales bacterium
TAGAAAACTGGAATCCAGGCAAGGCTGAAAATCGTCACCCCGATGTGACATACGCAGAGAAGGAACGTCTCTTCCTCGAAGTCAAAAATGACTTGCGCTATAGTGACTTTCTTTACGGATGTTACGAATGCGGTATCTGCGTTGCCACCTGCCCATCCGCGCGCTTCTATGATTTCAGTCCGCGTGTGATTGCGCAGGCTATGGCTCGCGAAGACATCGAGCGCGTCTACGATATCATTACCGAAGACATTTGGAATTGCGCGCAGTGCTTTTCGTGCGTGCGTTGTCCACGTCAAAATAACCCTGGGGGGTTGGTCACGATCCTGCGTGAAGTCTCGCTCAAGAATGGCTTGCAGGAAACAAAAGACGCTTTGCAAGGCTATAGCCGCGTAATTTATAAAGTCATGCTCAAAGGCAACCAGGTTTCGCCCGATATGCTCCAGCCTGATTTCTTTCCCGATTGGGGTCCGTGGGTCACGGAGTTCAGCTCGAATATGCATGTCTGGCGCAAAGCCATTCCAATGGACTCGATCCGCGGCGTCACCGACGCGGCCTGGCGCACGGATCGCAAGACCCTGCTCGAACTCTATACCATCTGGTTCGAGTCAGGCAACATGGACATTATCAAAGAACTCGATGAAGCCTTGTATGATCTGTTGACAGAAGTCATGCAGGAAGAACTTGAGGAAGGATAGGGGGAAAGGATGAAGGATGAATTATGAAGGATGAAGAAGAAAAGAAAGAAAAAACTTCATTCCCATTTTTTTGACCTTCAACTTTTGACCTTCAACTTGCCAACCTTTATTGGAGATTCGCTATGACCGAACTAACCACCGTTGAACAAATCCTTGAACGAAAATCTCATTCCGTCATTCGTGACGCATCCGTTGCGCCGACACATGACATGCACGACCTTTTGTTTGAACTCGAAGCCAAGGGCGAGATCATCGTTCAAAGAGTCCCTGAGCCTTACGTGGAAATGACCACGAAATATGGGCGCAAGAAAAAGATTCCCATCGAACACACATGGCACCACAAATCCTGCGGCCACTGCGGACATATCCCCGGATACGCATCCTCCATCCTCTGGCTTCACCGCCAATTCGGTTTGGATTATCTTGATCCCACCGACCAAACCTCCTGCACAGGTTGGAATTACTACGCATCTGCCGCATCCAATGCCGCTGGGCAAGCCTCAGTCATGGCGCGTAATTTTGCCGCCGCATATGAAACAGGCTACTTCCCAATGATCCACTGCGGCACAAGTTATGGACATTACAAAGAGATTCGCGAGCAACTTGTGCATCACAAAGAATTGCGTGACGAAGTCCGCCGCATTCTGGGCAAGATGGGCAA
>CAKKRM010000329.1 GCA_919902735.1 Anaerolineales bacterium
TTCGCCAATTTCGCGTATTTCGCGCTAAGATTTTCCTGACTTTGCAATAGCCATGACACATTGCTGTTGAGGCGTGTGTATGATTGAACTTGTGGGATTATAATTAACGCATGAAAAAATTTCACCCAAGAGTGCGCGCTCTCAAACTTGCCAAAGAAGTCCGCAAACGGCTGACGCAGGAATTGGGACAGCCCGTCAAGGTGATTATGTTTGGCTCTCAGGCGCGCGGCGATGCGACGAAGGGATCGGATATTGATTTGCTTGTGGTTGTGCCATCATTGGATAACCAAATCCGCAAAAAGATTTCCAGCGCGACATGGGAAGTTGGCTTTGAGGCAGGCAAGGTGATTTGCGCTGTCCCTACTACTGCGCGTGACTTTGAGTATTACAGAATTTTGCCTCTTTATGAAACCATTAGAAAAGAAGGGGTTGCCGCATGACGAATGAGATTTTTGATAAAAGCGTATTGATCCAATATCGTCTTGAACAGGCAAAGGAAACTTTATTAGATGCGCGTGTTCTGTATGAACATGAACGCCGACCTGCCAGCATTGTGAACCGCGCGTACTATGCCATGTTCTATGCGACGTTGGCGTTGTTGGTTACAGTGGGTAAATCCTCCTCTAAACATATTGGCGTTATTTCATTCTTCGACACCGAATTCGTGAAGAAAAATATTTTTCCAAAGAAATGAGCCGTATGTTGCATGAGGCTTTTGAAACACGACAGGAGGGTGATTATCAAAACCCTGATGCCATTGACAGGGAAAAAGCTGCAGAAGTATTAAAAGCCGCAGAAGAGTTCTTGAAAATTGTTGAAGAAAAATTGTCGCAAGACCAATGATCCCCGGGGCTTGCAGGGGTAAGGCGAGGTATATTATGAAAAGGTTTTTGATTTTTTCAATGTTTCCCCTGATTTTAATTCTCGCCGCCTGCTCGGCCCAGCCACCACAGGTGACCGCCACCTTATCGCCAACTCTTACTTTGCCGCCGCCCACTTTCACCGCCACCCCGCCTCCCACATTGACAGCAATCAGCATTCCCGTTTCCCCCACCCCCACAGGCCCGTCCCCCGAAGAGATCGCCCAGGACATCACTGCGCTCAACGCAGAGTGGAATGGCGTGCTGAGCATTGACCCCGAGACATTTGAAATTACGAGCAAGGTGGGCGAGGGCGCGCCAGTTGAGGGCATGAAATTCCTCGAGAATGGCAAGATAGAGATAACCTTTTGGTCTGACGGGCTGGGGCGCGAGTTTACCCAACAAATTGACCCCAGCTTTATAGACTTTCGCTATAGCGACGGCGTGGCAAGGAGTGTAGAAAATATTGTGGGGGCATTTACCCTGAGCGAGGATGGGTTGAGTATCGAGCGGGTGATGGCCCAAGACGACGGAGGCGAAACCAGCGTGCCACTGCGCACGCCCGCCGAACTAAACCAAATGATGCTTGAGGATCATAGCGACGCGCCTGGGGCGGATAAGTCATCACTGGAAAAGGCGGATGAGCTAAAAGCCATGGCGTATGAAAGTGGGATGTGGGTACTGGGAACTGGAGGTCATACTTATATTAAAATCGGTGATTTGTATGCCAAAATCAACCCGAATGAATTTTGGTGGAGTAATAATGACTATCAGTAGTTCACGAAAAGGCTTGAACATGGTTTACTTGGCTCTTACCAAGGAG
>CAKKRM010000330.1 GCA_919902735.1 Anaerolineales bacterium
GCGGATTAAGGTGTGAAAGTAATCAGTGAACAGTAAAAGCAGACCCCCAAGTTTTCGCGAAGAGTCCTGTGGGGGAAAATCTTGGAGGTCTGTGATATGTTAGATAAATCTGCCGTCTTCATTGATACGAATTTCTGGCTTTACGCGTTCCTTGACACGGGCGAAGAAAAAAAATTCTCCTGTGCGGAGTCGCATTTCAGACAACTGAATCAACTTTATCAGACCAAAGGGTTGGCATTTATCCCTCATCCTTGTTCTTCGGTATAATCTTTCAATGTCCACTAAACCCGTAAGAAGAACCTATTTCGGCCTGTTCGCCTTGATCGTTGCAATTCTCGCCGTTGCTTTTATCGTCGCGAATTATGTGGTTGCCTACTTGAATATTTCTCCTGCCCAATTCAATCAACTTAATGGGTTTACCGCCCAGTTCTATTGCCTGCTCACTCCGCTGGCCTTTGGGCTGGGGGCGCTGGGGATCATTTTCAAGAATGACTCCAAACGCCTTGCGTGGCTTGCCCTTGCAGTGGTGACAATTCCCTTCCTGATTATTTTTGTTCAGTTTGTGCTGGCTCTAGTGAAATACAATTAGGGCAGTATATCATTGCGAGGGCGATGTTTTTCGCCCGAAGCAATCTCCAGTACGATAGCAGATTGCTTCGTCCCGATAAGAGCATTCGGGATGGTATCGGAAAGAGCAAATGCCCTCCTCGCAATGACGGAAGAGTTTTATTAATTCCCCACCAGCACCTTCAACACCCCAGGCTGGGCGGCTTTTTCAAAGGCCTGGAGTGCATCCTTCAAATTATATTCATCCGCGATCAATACGGTGGGGTCCACTTCTCGTTTTTCCATTAACTGCAAGGCAGGCTCAAAGGGTCCGCAGCGCGAGCCGATGATGTTAACTTCATCCACTACAATGGACGAGAAATTCACAGTCATCTCGCCCTTGTACGTGGACTTCATCACCAGCGCTCCGCGCGGGCGGACGGCTTTGCGGGCGAGATTAAATCCATCGGGAGAGCCTGTCACTTCCACGACAATGTCCCATTTATGCGGTTGAATTTCCTCTTCGGATGTGATGCGAATCCCGCGTGCTGTGAGCAGGTTCTTTTGCAAAGTGTGACGTGCAACTACATGCAGGTCACAGCCCGTAAGCGCCAGGGTCTGCGCAATCAATTGTCCCAGCCTGCCTGCGCCGACGATCAAAACACGATCTGTCGGATTGATCTGAATCTGCTCTTGAATTTCCAACGCGGCGGCCAGCGGCTCGGTAAAGACGGCCATTTCATCGGGCACAGAGTCAGGTACGCGATGCAGGTTCTTGACGGGCAGGGTTGTGTATTCGGCGAACACGCCGTCGCGGTTGACGATCCCCAGCACCGTACGGTTCTCACAATGCGTGGGGCGTCCGTTCAAGCAAGCCTCACATGCGCCGCAAACGGCATTGATGTCCCCCACCACCCGCGCGCCAACCCAGCTTTTATCGGGAGAGTCCACCACCTCCCCTACAAATTCATGGCCGAGAATGCCCGTGTATGGATAATAGCCCTTCACCAACTCCAGATCGGTGCTGCAAATGCCAGCCTTGCGGATTTTTATCAACGCTTCGCCGGGGTTCTTTGGCTCTGAAACATTGCGCAGTGAAATTTGGTTATTCTCAAGCCATACTGCCTGCATGGTCACACTCCGTCATTCCAAACATTCGGAAAATTCGCGTTAAGTTTTTTGCTCTTTGAAAGCGCCGAGCATTCAGCCTGCACACTCTTTTTCAGGACTTTCGCTTGTCATTCTCCCGAAGGACATCGGGAGGGTGACATGCAAAACAAGAGGAGCGAGCGAAAGTCCTATTTTTAAAGGTTTTTCTCAGAGTTCTCTATTCCTTTGCCTGACAGCTTCGTAGGTTATCAGCGCGGCTGCTATCGAAACATTCAGAGAATTGACCTTCCCCAGCATCGGGATTTTTACTTTCACATCCGCATTTTGCATCCAGAAATCGGTCAGCCCTTCATCTTCCGTGCCGACTGCGATGGCGATGGGTTCGCTGAGGTTGACATCCGTGTACAGCGTTTTAGCGGATGGCGTTGCCGCCAGAACGCGCATCTTTCTTAACCTGATCCATGCCAGCGCATTCGGCGACTCAACTTCGACGGTGGGTACGGCAAAGACCGCTCCGCGGCTGGCGCGGATGACGTTGGGATTCCACAAATCCACGCGCGGGTCGCAGACGAGAACTGCATCCACCCTGGCGGCGTCTGCTGTGCGCAGGATCGCGCCGAGGTTGCCCGGCTTCTCGACAGATTCGGCCACGATCACCAGCGGTGAGGCCGATAATTTCAGATCATCCAATGAAGTTTTCGGGATCGGGAAAATTCCAAGCCAGCCGTCAGGGTTGTCGCGGTAGGATATTTTTTCAAACACTGCGCGGCTGACGGTGGTTAATTCGACAGTGTTGGGAATGTCCATAGATCGGCTGGCAAGCTCGGGCGCGGTCAGAAGCGTTTGCGGTTGCAGGCCAGAGCCGAGGGCCAGAGTCAACTCATCGCAGCCTTCTACAAGAAACAAGCCGTCACGCTGGCGCTGGCGTTTATCCTCGCGCAGTTTTACGATGTATTTTACTTTTGGGTTTTGCAGGCTGATGATATCCATTTTATGTAGCGCAAGATTCATCTTGCGACTGATGCTTTATTTTCAAAAATACACGCACCATAAATGTTGCGGTACAGTGTTACTTTACCAGAAGCAGGCAGGCGGCCTGGTGTGTTTTGCTGAGCGTCACGAACGGCGGGTCGCTGACTTTGCAGGTTGCAAAGGCCACGGGACAGCGCGGGTGAAATCGGCAGCCTGATGGAATGTCTATGGGGTTGGGGGTTTCGCCCTGCAAAATGATGCGCTCATGCCGCAGGCGGGGGTTGGGAACGGGGATGACCGAGATGAGGGCTTTGGTGTAGGGGTGCTGGGGTTTTTCCAGAACTTCGAGCATGGTGCCGATTTCAACGATGCGGCCAAGATACATGACGGCCACGCGGTCGGCAAAGAAGCCGACGGAGCCGAGATCGTGCGTGATGAAGATGACGGCGATCTGGCGCGTGATGCGAAGCTCGGCCAGCAGGTTGATGATCTCGGCGCGGATGGAAACATCCAGCATCGAGACGGGTTCGTCGGCGAGGATGATTTCAGGCTCGAGCACGAGCGCGGCGGCGATGACCACACGCTGGCGCTGCCCCCCGGAGAGTTCATGGGGGTAGCGCTTCAAATAAACTTCGGCAGGTTTCAGGCCTGCATCTTCCATGGCTTTTTTAACGCGCTCGTCACGGTCTGGCGTGTTGGCAATGCCGTGTACGGCCAGCGGTTCGGTGACGATCTCTTCGATGTTCTGGGTGGGGTTCAGGGATTCGTACGGGTCTTGAAACACCATTTGAATCTTGCGGCGTAAATCCTTGCGTTGATGGTCATCCAAATGCGTAATGTCGCGGCCTTCAAAAGTAACTGTGCCTGCGGTGGGGTCTTCCAATCCCATTAATAAAAGCGCAAGGGTCGATTTCCCACAGCCGCTCTCGCCCACCAATGCGATCACTTCACTGTGGCGCAGGGTGAAGTCAACACCGTCTACGGCGTGCAGGCTGCGGGATTCGCCGGAGAACCATGTGGGCCGTCCCACATCGAAGTATTTTTTTAACCCACGGACTTCCAGGAAATTATCTGCGCTCATTTTGAAGCCTCGACGAGATGGCAACTGGCAATATGCCCGTCGCCTAATTTATGCAGGGATGGTTGTTCGGTATGGCAGCGGTTGAATGCGGCGGGGCATCTTGGCGCAAAACGGCAGCCTGCGGGTAGGGCATCCAAACGGGGCGGGTAGCCGGGGATGGATGATAATTTTTTCTTCGGCTTTGTCAGGTCTGGGAAGGCTTTCAGCAATTCCTGTGTGTAGGGGTGTTTCGGGTTGTTGTAGATCACATCCACATCTGCGTATTCAGCCGTCACACCGCCGTACATCACCAGCACCTTGTCGCACATCTCTGCCACAACGCCAAGATCGTGGGTCACGAAGACGATGGCAAGCCCCAGCTTCTTGCGAAGCTTGTCAAGCAGTTCGAGAATTTGCGCCTGAATCATCACATCCAAAGCGGTGGTTGGCTCGTCTGCGATGATGACTTGCGGATTGCAAGCCAGAGCCATGGCGATCATGGCGCGCTGGCGCATCCCACCTGAATATTGATGCGGGAAATGATCCTTGTGATCGGCGGCAATACCGACAAGGTCAAGCAGTTCAACTACCCGCGCCGATAGGCTTTCCCTCGGAAAGTCTGGCAGGTGTTTGATGATTGCCTCGGCAATCTGCTCTCCAACGGTTCGGACGGGGTTGAGTGCATTCATTGCCCCCTGGAACACAATCGAGATTCCGCTCCAGCGGACAGAATTCAATTCATCCTCTGTAAGCGCGGTGAGGTCTCTTCCATTAAAGATTACCCGTCCATTTACGATCTGTCCTGCGGAAGGCAATAGCCGAAGTAACGAGAGCATCAGAGTGGTTTTACCACAGCCACTTTCGCCCACCAGCCCGATCAATTCCCCTTCCCGCAAATTAAAGCTGATATTTTCCACGGCGCGCGCGGGGGGCGAGCCTTCGTTTATATAATGGATGGATAGATTTCGGACTTCAAGCAGGGGACTTTTCCCGGTTGGTTTTTCAGCATCTTCATTCGCTTCATTCCTGACTACGGGCCTGCCCGGCATTAAGTGGTGGGTATCCAGCCTTGGGTTTAATACCTGCTCAAGCCCCTGCCCGAGCAAGGTAAGGCCAAGCACAACCCAAACGATTCCAAAACCTGGAACCACCAACGCCCACCATGCCCCCGTAGACATGGCTCCGCGCCCAAAAGCGTAGTTGAGCATCTGTCCCCACGAGAGGGCGGTCGGGTCGCCAAGGCCTAAGAAAGATAATGTGCTTTCCGCCAATACAGCCGAGGAGACAACAAGGACTGCCTGCACCACTAAAATTGGAAGCACCAGCGGCAGAATATGGCGGCGGATGATATGTCGCTTGCCTGAACCAATTGCGCGGGCGCGTAAAACAAATTTGCGCGATTTCACAGCCAGGGTTTGGGAACGCACCATGCGGGCGGTGGTTGTCCAGTACAACAGGCCGATCACCAAAATAATATTGAATATGGACGGCTTGGTTAATGCGATCACCACCATCATCAACGGCAGGTCGGGAATGACAAGCATAATATCGGTGAAGCGCATGATGAGTTCTTCGGTGCGTCCGCCATAGAACCCGGCAATGATCCCCAATACGCCCCCGATCACCAGCGAAATAAAGGCAGCAAAAAAGCCGATGGTCAGGGAAACGCGCGCGCCAAAGATAAAGTTTGTCAGCACATCCTGGCCGGCGTCATCGGTGCCAAGCCAGTGTGCCGCGCTGGGCGGATTGTAAATATCACTTGTAGTGACATTCAGGGTCGAGCTTGGGTCATACGGGGAAAGCGCTGGCGCAAATAGCGCCACAAAGATGGCAACTACAAGCATAATAAAGCCAACAAGCCCCATGTAATTTCGTCGAAAAACGCGCCAGAATTCCTGGAAGCGCGGTGCGGTTGCGGTTGTGGTAATTTGCGCTTCCATCAATTACTCCGTTTTCACGCGTGGATCGAGATAGGAATAAGCCAGGTCTGCCAGCAGGTTGGACAAAATAACCGCCACGGCAATCAGCAGGAATGCGCCCTGCAAAACGGGGAAGTCCCTGCGGTTTAGAGCTTCCACGGTTGTCATTCCCAACCCCGGCCACGAGAACACCGTTTCGATCTGTATCACGCCGCCAACCGTAAAGCCGAGATTGATGGCAATGATCGTAACCAGCGGCAGCATTGCATTCTTGATGGCGTGATCTTTTAATATCTGGAAAATGCTCAATCCTTTTGCTTTTGCTGTAAGGATATAGTCTTCTGAAAGCACATCCAAAAGGCTTGAACGCATGATCAACATATATTCGCCCATATAGACGATTGTATAGGTCAACGTGGGAAGGAACATGTGCCTGGCAATGTCACCCCATTGCGTGAGCAGTGGATAGGAAGACATGCCCGGCGTGGACATGCCCGCAATCGGCATCCCGTTATTACTCCCCCAGAACAGCAAAATAACGCCCAGCCAAAATGTCGGGATGCTCCAGGCGACAAGGCTGATGGTCAATGACGCGTAATCCAGTGATGTGCGCGCCTTCCAGGCGGAGAACATTCCAAACAGCACGCCGACAATGATCGCAAGAATTTGCCCCGCGCCGATCAGAATGACCGTGTTCCACAAACGTTCCGATAAAATTTCAGTTACCGGGCGGTTTGTATGAAAACTTATCATCATGTCGCCTTGCAACAGATTGCCTATATAAATAAAGAACTGCGTATCCAGCGGATTGACCACACAACTTCCGATTTTGACCGGGTTGAGCGACTCGAAGCAATTGATGATCGGTTTGTCCAGGCCGTATCGAACTCGAATGGCTTCGATATTTTCCCTGGTAAGCCGCGGGTCGCGTACGCCGGCGCGCGCAGGGTCACCGGGCAGAATGCGAAAAAGAAAAAAATTCAGGACAATGACAAAAAGGATGGTGAATAAAGCCCAGCTAATTTTGCCTGATAAATAGCGCCAGCGTTTCAAGGGGGCATCCTTTTTCTGCTCACCCCCCGTTTACGGGAGGTGAGCAGAAGGTAAAAATTCTTATTTTACAGGCTCGATCAAAACGAGCGACGTCACGTCACTTAATTCGATTTTTGCAAAATCCGTCAACCAGCCGGTGAACTTGTCGGTTCGGTACGCCTGAATGTTCTGTTCATAATATGGAATGATATATACCACATCATTGAACGCGATTTCCTGCATTTTCCAGACAATTCCCTTGCGGGTTTCGAGGTCCAGTTCAACAGCCTGCTGGTCGTAAAGCGCGTCAAACTCGGGGTTGGAATAACCAGTTTCGTTATATCCGGTTGGGATTTCTCCCGTTGTTTGAACGCCAAGCAGGAGGCTTGGGTCTGGGTCGGAACCCCAACCCCAGAGGATTACGTCAAAGTCGAAGGCTGGGCAGCATTGTGCGGTCAGGGCGTCAGGGTCGGTGGCTTGTAACTCGGTTTTCACGCCCACCTCTGCCCACATTTCTGAGAGCAGTTCAGCCTGTCTGGGCGCATCGATACTGTCGCTGGGCCAGTTCACGCGGAAAATAAGGGGACGGGAGCCATCCGGCATTTCGCGAACATTATCCCCGTCAGTATCGGCATAACCAGCCTCATCCAACATCTGATTCGCCTTGGCGACATCGAATTCATAATCCTTGATCGTGTCGTTGTACCAAAATCCCAACCCATCCGGAATCAAGGTCAAACCGGGTGTGCCATAGCCGAGCAGCACTACATCAATCAACTTCTGTTTGTTGGTGGCATGTGCCAGCGCCAGGCGCACATTGCGGTCTTGCAGCGCCGGGTGACCTGTGCATAGACCGCCATCGGCAGTGGGACAATTTTCCGGCGTGACCTGATTGAGAATGATATCTGAAACGCCCGGCGCGAAGGGAGCGCCGTTCAATACTGTGACATTGGCTTCAGCCTTCAACGTTTCAACCGCGGTGGCGGGCATTTCAGTGATCATATCCACCTGCCCGCTTTTGAGGGCTTGTACAAGAACATCCTGGCTTTCAAAAGTCTGGAAGATCACTTCACCCACTTTTGGCGGAGTCTCGAAATGATCCTTGTTCGCCCCAAGGTGTACAAATTCGTTTTGCTTGTATTCGATGATCTTGAATGGGCCGGTACCGATCATCTCGAAATTCTCGAACTCGACAGTGGCGGAACCCTCTGCGTGATCCTTCCAAATATGCTCCGGGAGAACATACATAAAGACCAGCTGGCTTTCAATATTTGGAATCGCCTCTGATAGGGTCAAGACAATGGTGTTGTCGTCAGGCGCTTCTGTGCTTTCGATGTATGCAGTGTAGGAGTTGATGTAGGGAAAATCCTCGTGTGCCTTGTAAAGATCGTAGGAGAATTTAATATCCTTTGCGGTCATGGGCTGCCCATCATGGAACTTGACCCCCTCACGGATTTTGTACGTATAGACCAGGCCGTCAGCCGAGTGCTCGACGCTTTCCGCAACGCCCAGAGAGAATGTGCCATCCAGGTTTAGTTTATACATGGAGTCGTACACCAAACCAAAGATGGTATAAGCCTCCGAAAGAATCGCCGACCCTGGGTTCAAGGTATCCGGACTGCCCGCCCAGCCAATACGTACCACGACAGGCTGGCCGCCGCCCAAATTTCCACACGCAGAAAGAACCAGCGCGGCGAGCAAAAGAATATACAGAGCCTTTTGTTTCATGAT
This sequence comes from Anaerolineales bacterium, assembly GCA_919902735.1. Lineage (GTDB taxonomy): Bacteria > Chloroflexota > Anaerolineae > Anaerolineales > Villigracilaceae > Villigracilis. Next base: position 8,371 of record CAKKRM010000330.1, read on the forward strand.
TTCTCCTCCGTTCATTGAAAGTTTTTATATTCCCAAAAACAATACGCGCCATGACAGAATTCATCTGCCATGGCGCAGTTGCTTATCGTTAATGATTAACGAGGGTGCGTTTAGGGCGCATTTGGGGAATATCCACTAGGCTGGAATTTTACTGTAAATTCAAAAATAGGGAAAGCGAATTTATTGGTAAAATCGCATAAAGGCAGGCACAATGGAAAACCCAATAAAACTTACTGAAAAATACGAACGGAACGGCTGGCCCTCACTAAAACGAACGGACCTAAAAGGCCCCCCTGGATTAAACCTCTCGCTTCTGACTTCCTTTGAGCGGATTCGGTCCCATTCGCTTTCATCTCAGGGACAGATTGCCTGCATCAAAGACGGCGAAACTCTGTCCGATGTTTTCACCATGCCGTCTGCTGGAGGATGGCTTTCACGCATCACCACAGACCGCCCTCTGGCTGCCTATTGGGATGATGAAATCCCGGAATGGTCACCCGATGGGAAATGGCTTGCTTTTGGAATCAAAGGACACGTTCACATCGTCCCTTACGATGGCGGCCTGCCGAAAAAAATCACAGACTTCGCCACCGCCGCCAGCAGCCCCCGCTGGATGCCTGATTCACGCGGGTTAATTGTCACCGTTGAGCGCAACGACACCGATCAATTACTACTTACCGATTACGAAGGTTCCTGGCCGCGTGCCTTGACCACCGATACCCTCGGCGACCATTGGGATGCCCGCCCTTCGCCCGATGGAAATTTCATCCTCTTCAACCTCCGCCGCTTTGATGACTTGAATCGCCTTGATATCGTTCTGCTTGAAACTGCCACAGGCAAACAAATCACTTTATATGGAAAGCCCTCCGTGCGAGCCATGTCACCCAAATGGTCCCCCGATGGAAAGTGGATATCATTCATCGCCCAGGAGACTCAACGCGAAGAGCTATATCTCATCAAGCCGAATGGCGAAGGCCTGCACCAACTCACCAAAGCGGGACAGGATATTTTCCAATACGAGTGGTCGCCTTCGGGAAAACAGATTCTTGCGGTGGTGAATAACAATGGTTCGTTTGAGCTAATGCTTCTCGAGACTGAATCAGGTTCACTGGTCGGATTGCGAAGCGAGGCGGGCATTCACTCAAATCCAAATTGGGCAGTGGATGAATCTTTCATCACATTTGAATTTGAAAGCCCAACCACCCCGCCCGACGTCTATCGCATGGATTTGAAAAGCAAACAGGCGACACAACTTTCATTTTCAAATTCACCTGCCATGCAAAAGAATAAATTCACCCCGCCTGAGATCGTCTCCTACAAAAGTTATGATGGCCTGGAAATTCCAGCGTATTTGTACCGCCCCGAAAAATCGAACGGCGCGGCGATCCTGTATCCGCACGGCGGGCCGAAGGATCAGTACGTTTTTGGTTGGGATGAGCTCGCTCAATATTTCGTTGCGAAAGGCTACACCTACCTCGCGCCGAATTATCGTGGCTCAACAGGATATGGTAAAGATTTTGAACGCGCAAATTATAACGACTGGGGCGTGGGCGACACGCAAGATTGCCTGCACGGCGCAAAGTTTTTACGAACCATAAAAGATATCAAACCAGACCGCATCGGAATCACCGGCGGAAGTTACGGCGGCTACATGACCGTATGCGCTCTTTCGCGCGACCCTGAATATTTATTCGCGTGTGGCGTCGCAAAATATGGCGATTCGAATCTGGTAAGTTCCTGGGCGCAATGCGAAAAGCGTTTGAGGCTTTATACTGAAATATTTTTAGGCCACCCTGCGGACAACCTGCAAGCCTACCTCAAAGGCTCGCCGATCACAGAAGCGAAAAATATCCAAAAGCCTGTTTTGATTTTGCATGGCTTGCTCGATACCGTTGTCCCACCCGAAGCCAGCGAAGAGTGGGCCGAAGCCCTGCGTCGTGAAGGAAAAGCATTTGAATACAAAACCTACGACGATGAACCGCACGGCTTTTTGAGGCGTGAAAATCTTTTTGATGTGTACGAGCGCATGGAAAGATTTTTGGATTGGCATTTGCTTCCAAAATGAATATAACCATCCGCCCTGAAATCCCAGCAGACCACAAGGCAGTGAAGAAAATTTTGCTTTCCGCGTTTCGCACAGATGCAGAAAGCAAAGTAGTGAACGCAATCCGCAAAAACGGCAATGCTGTTATTTCACTGGTTGCCGTTTCAGATGAAAAAGTTATCGGCCATATTTTGTTCAGCCCCGTCACAACTCACCCACCCACTCCAGAAAAAGGCCTCGGCCTTGCGCCTGTCGCCATCGACCCTAGGCGTTGGCTCAAAATTGATTCGCACAGGTTTGCAAATATGCATTGACCTGCAATATGATTATGCCGTTGTGCTTGGCAGGCCGAAATGCTACCTGCACTTTGGGTTTCAAAAGGCGAGCGGCTTTGGTCTACAAAATGGATACGGAGTGGATGCCGAGTTCATGGCTATAAAATTAAGACTTTCGCTCGTTCCTCTTATTTTGCATGTTACCCTCCCGATGTCCTTCGGGAGAATGATATGCAAAACTCCTGAAAATTTAAGTTACTGTCTGCTGGCGGGGTGGTGAAATACATAGATGAGTTCTTTTTGTTTTTTGTGTGATAAAACGTATAAGAAAAGTGAGGTTGTATTTTGACTACGCGAAGTTTGATTTTCTTCAAATACGATGAAATGACTTGGGATGCCGTTGCGGGTCTGCCTCGCGATACACCGCTCGTTCTACCGCTCGGCTCAGGATATAACCTCGAACTGCTCGCTGATCAATTGAGTAATCCTCCCCGAATCGGCCTCCTGCCAGCCTTCCCATTTGGCTGGCGCGGCAGTGGATTGGAGCTGCCCGAACCAATTTTCTTTCAATACATAACCAACCTGTTAGACGGCTTGCGAGACGATGGATTTACGCGAGTCTATTGCCTTGCTCCACAAGGGTTTGACCCACAATCCAGTTTTGTTGGCGGTCATTCAGCCTTCCTGCTTCGCCAGCCAAATCCATCCCAAAACGCAGAGCCGATGTTTTTACCACAAGACAGCGAACGCGGGAAAGTGATTCTCATTCCAATTGGGCATACGGAACAGCATGGCTATCATCTCCCCCTCTCCGTTGACACTATCATTATTGATGCCATAGCACAAGGCGCATTTACTTTATTGCCTACGCGCAGTTTAGCGATGCCAGTTATGCCTTATGGAGTAAGCACACATCGCTCGTCTTTCGCTGCAACCATGAACGCCGGCGGACGCGCCTTTGAAGATTTTTGGGGTGCGGTAATTGATATTCTCGTTGCGCGCGGTTTTGATCGTTTTTACTTGATGAGCGGACATGGCGGCAACTCATCGTTTCTGGTGAATATTGTGAAGTACGCTGGCGAACGTCACCGCCGCATCTTCTGCGCCACAGCCTGGTTGCACACCTCAGGCAGAATCGGCGCTAAAGTATTGGAAAAATACCGCACCACCAAAATTGGAGGCATGGGACATGCCGGCGAATTGGAAACATCCTACCTGCTGCATCTCCGTCCCGATCTCTGCCACATGGAGCGAGTCGTGGATGAAACCGATTTTGTCAGCACCCCGGATTACTACATGGATTGGATCGAAGGCGGTTCATTGATTGCCAACCCACCCTGGGACGACGATACAAAAACAGGCGCGTATGGCGCGGGAAGCCATGCGACAGCGGAGAAAGGCCGTTTGTGGCTTGAAGCTGCAATCAAGGAAAAGGCAGATCACGTAGAACAAATCCACGAACAGCACGAGCGGCGTGAGAAGAGAAGAAACGAAGGATATGGGTTGTGGGGCAAATTCAAATAGGCAAATAGGCCCTTGCGGCGCTAATCTTCCGGGACTTCGAAAAACATCTTCATGCCGCAAAATGGGCGGTTGCCGACTTTCAACGTCCAGACTGCTGTATACATCCCGTGTTTTTTGGGGGCAATATAAAAAACTTTAAACGTAGCGCTGCGTCCAGAGGCTACTGACGAGGGAAGGTCTTGAATGATTTTCCCCTCATGACGGTAACCGCTCTTGTAAATAAAATCAACTGTGGTGCTGGTCCAGGCTTTGGTGCCGGTGTTTATCACTGTCCAATAGGCGTAGAACTCGGTTTCAGGTTGAATGATCCCGCCTTTGGGACTCGTTGCGCGGACGACACAAGTCCAGGGCAGGCCGGTATATGGAATTTCATCACGCGGGTCAATTATCCCTAAACTCTGGATTCCAGCGGTAACAGCGTAGGCGGGGTCAAGGGTTTCAGTTTTTACGCCTGGGAAAAGGGAAAAGGGTGTTTGTGTGGCAGGCGCCGCAATCAGTGTGGAGGTTGCTTCACGTGTCAACGTTGGGGTAAGGGTGGGAGGCAGGGCGGCGGCGGTTCGGGTCTGCGCAATGGCGGCAGTCTGCACAATGACGGTCTCCAATAATTCAGGGACTGGCGCGCCTGGAGCTTGTGTGAGAGCAGGGTTCCCTATCGACGGGATTACACAAGCCAGCACAAAAAGAATTAAGATAAACCCTCCGCCAATTTTTTGCCGTGAACTTAATCTCACTGTTTCTCCTTGTTTTCCAAATAGTATAACATGCGTCAAGAAACATATTTCCCGATGAACTCTTCGCCTTTTCCGATAAACTCTTGATAATCATCAGGAGCAACGGCAGAAGCCATGAGATCTTGAGTCTTTTCACGCAGAACCTGACGGGCTGGCGGAGAACCTGCTTCCTGCCATTTTTCCATGCTGTAATGTGGGTAGATGCTGCTGGTGTAATATCCGGTTTTATAATTTCGCATGGTGGACGGTTGGCTAAGGAAATTCTTTCCCGGGCCAACTTTGGCGATCTCATCCACCGCAGAGTTGACATCATCCAATTGAAAGCCGCTATGGATTCGCAGGGACTGGTCTATGATCTCGTGAGCATGGACGAAGGTGGTTGGCGAGATGGACTTCGAGCCGAGGGAATCTCCAATGAACGGAGCCAGGTGTCCGCTTGAGAGAAGAAGCGCGAGGGTGTTCATCCAGTAGGTGTCTGCGGCGATCAAATCCATGCCCCAGCCGGTACCGCTTCCCGAAGTCGAACAGTGCGGGATGCCGTAGTGTTTCATCATTTCGGAACAGGCCACGCTGATGAGGATGCTTTGCGGGTCGTAGAAGTTGAGCATGGTGCGCATGTCAAAATAGACGGGTAACATGCCGAGTAAAATGGGCGCGCCTTTTTTGATGGCCTGACTGATGACCAAGCCTGCGAGTAATTCCGCCATGAGCAGGGTGAGCGTGCCTGCGGGCGTAAGCGGCGTGGACGCGCCCGCCATGCTGTAATTGGAAAAAATAATCGGCAGGCCGCGCTCGATGGCGATTTTCATTTTATCCACGGTGCCTGCGTTCATGACAAGCGGGCTGACGGGGTTGAAGTATGGGATGATAAACGGCTTGCTGCCGAGATCGCCATGCAGCATTTCGAACATTTGCAAGACATCGGGGAATTTGTTTTCGTCTGAAACCAGCAGAACCAAAGGCTTGGTGGTGTTGGCGATGTGTTCAAGCGAGCCGTACAGGTCGCCCAATTCTTCAGGGACATCGCGCACGATGCCGACGGTGGAAATGACATCATAATGTTTGAGGCTCGAACCCAAACGGACAAGGTCTCTGAAATTTTCGCGCTTGAAAATATCCAGCGTTTCATCGAATGGGTTTTGATAGAACAGAGCCGTGACGCCCACACCAAAACGCAGGCGGTCTTCGCCCAGTTTCAATTTATGTTCGCCGCGGCGGTCGTACACATCGATTGTTTTCGGCGCAGACTTGATGGCATCCTCTACGATTTCTGGGGGAAACTTAATAATTCGATCCTGCGATTTCAATCCAAGTTTCAGTTCAAGCATTTGCAAAATGGAAGGAGAATCAACGCGAACGCCGGTTTCGCTCAACACGCGCAGAACATTGCGATGCGCTTCGTGGATTTGTTCTTCGCTCATTAAAGTCAACCGCGGGCGGACGTTGTTCATTTGGGCAATCTCCTGATTCACGATTGTAATGGAGGAAAGAAGAAAGAGGAAAGAAAATGGAAAATAATAGCGCGGCATTCTCTACCGTACAAAATCCTTTTGGACGCTGAAGAACGCTGATTTTCGCTGATTCAAAAAAGAAAAATCTGCGTTCATCAGCGTTTCGCTTCGCGAGCGCCCCGATTTCAAAATGTACGGTAATACTACCGTTGTTTTTCCCAGGCTTTACGATCTTCGGGTTTCTCGGGGTCAAGATATTTTGGCTCGACCTCCTTGAAAATTTTATGGCCGTGGGAAGTCCACAAGTCGGCGGCGAGTTTCTTTGCATCACACGAAACGCCCTGCGCAGAAAAATACTGGCAGACGCGAATCACGTCGCGCTGGAAGATGCGCCACGAGGCGGGGTTTGCTTCAGGCAACACCACTTGCGGGAAATCAATCAGCTTGATATCGCCTTCCCAATACAGAATGTTGTACGCCGAAAGATCGCCGTGAATGCGGTCATTCGCAAGCATGATTTCAATGTTGCGGACGACTCTTTCGAAGAGTTGTTTCGCTTCACTCCGCTCAAGGGAGATATGGCTGAGCGGAGGCGCGGCGGTTCCAGTATCGCCCACAAACTCCATCAGGATGGCATTTTTCTCTTTTGCATACGGCTTGGGCACATCCGCGCCCGCGTGATACAACTTTTCCATCGTTACATATTCATACGCGATCCAGGATTGATGCCTGACCTCCTCCCCGTAACTCGTGCGTTTCGCAATCGCGTTGATGTCCCTTGCCTTCCACAAAGCGCCGCCGTCCTGGTCCAAATCCACGCGGCCGATGCGATATTCGCCATCGTTCTTAAGGTTGCGCAACATGCGCGGACGATAGATCTTCGCGGCGAGAAGCGGCGCATCCACCTCCGCCCCGGGCTGGCACTGGTATACGGACGCCTCCTTCCCACCTTTGACTTTTCGCAAGACATCCGAAATCCACTTGTGTTCGTAGAATGCACCGAGCGAATCCAACAACCACCATTCCTCGAAACGCGCAGCCTTATAGGAAAATTTGAAAGAGCCGCTTGAATCATCCTGTGCATGTTTGAAACTACGTTCCTGTTGAGCCAGTTTTTTAGTGACCTTCTCGTAAGGGCGTCGTTTATCGATTCCAAGATGGGAATTTAGTTTGTCTTCATCATCGAGCTTGTTATAAAATTCAATATAATCGTTGGTATCCATTGTTTTGTTTTACCTTAAACAAAAAACCACGGGAAGCGGCATCCTGCGGTCAGGTAAGGCAAGATTCATCTTGCCAGAGGTGCGCAAAATAAATTTTGCGGCACAGTGAAAAAAGAAAACCGCAGGCTGAGCGCGCCTGCGGTTGAACGTTTGAAAGAACGACTAAAGTCGTACCTACATTTCACCTGGTAGAGGCGCGCTGAACAATTGTTTTGTGGACGATGAGATCGCTTGCATGTTTTCGTGCCTCCTTTCTAAATCAGGTTGAATGAGATAATAATCGAATTCTATGCCATTCTAAAAAGCGCGTCAAGCCTCAGTTTTCACCGGGTGTGGTCTAAAGTTTCGGAAAAATAGGAGTAAGATGGGGAAAAGGAAGAA
>CAKKRM010000331.1 GCA_919902735.1 Anaerolineales bacterium
GCTTCGTATTGCAGTCCAACAGCTTCAGCATTAAGCTGATGGCGCGTCCCATCTCTTCGTCGTCGTCTACGATCCAGATTTCTTTCATTCCAAGTGTGCCTTAATGCTTTCCGCCGCGGATTCATTCATGCCTTTTACCGCAGCCAGTTCTTCGATTGTCGCTTCCCTAATCTTATCCATAGAACCGAAATGTTTCAAGAGGGCCTTTCGGCGCGTCGGGCCAATGCCGGGGATTGAATCAAGCTGGGAGGCAAGCCCCAGTTTCGTGCGCTTTTTGCGATGCGCGGTGATCCCGTAGCGATGCGCCTCGTCGCGGATGCGCTGCACGAGATACAGTCCCTGCGAATGGCGCGGCAATATCAGCGGCTGGCTGTTATGCGGGAAGAAGATTTCCTCCTCCTGCTTCGCGAGTCCTACCACGGGCACTTTGCCAAATAAATCAAACTGCTCGAGGACTTTGACCACGCGGCTCAACTGTCCCTTGCCGCCGTCGATGATGATCAGGTCGGGCAGGAAGGAAAACGACGCATCTTTTTTTGCGCCTGGGCTTGATTCGGTTTCTTCGGCAGACCGCCACCTTTTGAATCTGCGTGTGAGCATTTCCTCCATCGAGGCAAAGTCATCGGGATTGCCAATGCTCGTGCTGTCGATGTTGAATTTGCGATACAGCTTTTTGGACGGCACGCCCTGCTCGAACACGATCATCGCGCCGATGGTCGCCACACCCTGCGTGTGACTGACGTCATAGCATTCGATGCGGTTCGGCGGCGCGGACAATTTTAATTCGGTCTGCAATTCGCTGAGAGCTGTTTCCTGCTTGTGGGCATCTGCCTGCCATTGAGCGCGCAACGCCTGCAAAGTTTCGGATGCGTTCTCCGCGGCCATCTGCACCAGATCGTGCGGTTGACCATCTTTCGGCACGAGCAATTCCACTTTTCTGCCGCCGCGTTTGGAGCGCAGCCATTGCGAGATGATGATCCGTTCTTCGATCTCCTGCGGCAGCATCACCTGTTCAGGGATATTCGCCGCCTCGGTGTAAAACTGTTTGACGAATTCAGACATCACTTCATTATCGGCTGTGTCTTCCGTGCCTTCGAGGATGAAGTATTCGCGTCCGATCAATTTGCCGCCGCGGATGAAGAATATCTGCACACAGGCTTCACCGTCGGTGCGGGCCATGGCGAGCACATCCGAATCCAGATAGTCTGTGCCAAAGATAACCTTCTGTCTTTCGATGATAGACTGGATCGCTTTCAGTTGGTCACGCAGAGCGGCGGCTTTTTCAAAGCGCATCTCATCCGCTGCTTTTTGCATTTCATTTTGCATCCGCGTGACGATCTCATCACTGTGCCCGCCGAGAAAATCCATCAGGTCGGAGATCATTTGGCGATAGCCCACCTGCGAAACCGCTCCAATGCAGGGCGCGTTACAAAGTTTGATATCGTAATATAGGCAGGCGCGTTTGTCCTGCCCCGTGATTTCGCGGTCGCATGTCAAATAGGGGAAAATCTTGCGCAGCACTTCCAGTGTTTGATAAACTGCCCACGCCGAAGTGTACGGACCAAAATAGCGCGAGCCATCCTCCACCATTTGGCGGGTGACAGTAATCTTCGGGAACGGCTCATTCCAATGGATTTTTATATACGGGTAGCGCTTGTCATCTTTGAGGCGGATGTTGTATTTGGGGCGGTGCTTCTTGATGAGGTTCATCTCAAGGATGAGCGCCTCAAGTTCTGAACCCACCACGATCCACTCGATGTCCGCAATGTCACGCACAAGGCGGCGGGTCTTTGCATCGTGGCTCGAATCCGCGTGGAAATATGACCGCACACGGTTCTTCAAGCTGATCGCTTTGCCGACGTAAATGATCGTCCCCTCGGCGTTGTGGTAAATATAGCAGCCTGGCTTGGCAGGCAGGGTGGCAAGAATGCCCCGGAGTTTTTCCGAGATTTCCATTGGCGGCAATTCTACCGTAAACGGGCGGGCGCGTAGAACAAGTCTATAGACTTGTTCTACAGAGGCAGTTCAATACTAAACGTTGTGCCTTTGCCCAATTCACTTTGCGCTTCAATTGTCCCGCCGTGTGCCTGAATTAATTGCTTTGCGATGGCAAGCCCCAGCCCGCTATTCACCCGTCCGCTGCGCGATTTATCCCCGCGCCAGAATCTATCAAAGATGAATGGAAGATCATCGGATGGAATTCCCGCGCCTGTGTCATTGACTTTGATCCGCACGCCTCTTTCTTCGCCGACAATTGATTCTGCTTCGAGAGAAATTTTCCCGCCGCTGGGTGTGTGCCGCAGCGCGTTGGAGATGAGGTTCGAGAGCACTTGATTCAACCTGTCGTAATCCGCTGTGATTTCCTGAGTTGGGTCGCTGACATGCGTTTGCAAGTCAATGCCTTCGGATGCGGCCTGGGAGGAAAAGCTTGAGGTGAGGTCCTGCATCAGGTCAGCGAGCAGGAAACGGGTGGGGTGAAGCGGAAGTTGTCCTGTTTCGGCGAGGGAAAGAGTCTGCAAGTCGTTTACGAGTCGGGCAAGCAGTTTGGTCTCGTCCAATGTGTTGTTGATGTGTTCTGGCGTTGGTTCATACACGCCGTCAATCACACCTTCAAGGTTGCCTTGAATGATGTGCAAGGGCGTGCGGAGTTCATGTGCGATATCGGCGGTGAGGTTGCGGCGCTGCTGGTTGGCGCGCTCGAGTTCACTGACCATTTTGTTGAAGCGTTTGAATAATTCGCTGAACATATCTGAATTGTTTTCCGGCACACGCGCAGATAAGTTGCCCTCAGCCACGGAGTCGATGGCGTTGAAGATCTGACCCAGTGGTTTGCCAAAGCGGCTGTACAAAGTGATGACGGCGAGGATCATGAGGGAGACCACGGCAAATGGAGCGCCGCACAGAAGAAGCCATATATTCCTGACCCCCGAGTATTCTGAAAAGATCAGATAAAGAATGGCGGCGGTGCCGCCAATAAAAAGAAAAATGAAAGTGAAGAAGAAAATTGCGAATGGAAAAAAACGACGACCGCCGCGCCAGCGACGACGGACGTGGGGTGGTGGGAAGTAGGGGTTTTCGTGATTGTGAGACATGATTATGAGTTGAAGGTTGAAGGTCGGGTTATCGTTCGATGAAACGATAACCAATGCCATAGACGGTTTCGATGGATGGGCTGTTTGATTCGGCTTCGAGTTTTTTGCGGAGATTCTTGATATGCGAGTCTACGCTGCGGTCGATGCTGGATGCGGCTCCGTGCAGGTCTTCGAGCAGTTGTTCGCGGGTGAGGGTCTGGCCCGGGTGACTCGCGAGAATGAAAAGCAATTTGAATTCGTTCGGCGTGGGGTGCATGGACTTGCCATGGATAGTTGCTGTGTATCTTTCCGCGTCAATTTCGAGGGCGCCAATACGAATAACAGACGGCGCTTTGTTATCTCCGCGTGTTCTGCGGAGAAGCGCGCGTACACGGGCAACGAGCGCGCGCGGCGAGAACGGCTTGGTGATGTAATCATCCGCGCCGATCTCAAGACCCGTGATCTGATCGACCTCTTCGGCGAGGGCGGTGAGCATGATGATGGGCACGTCGCTTTCGCGGCGTAGAATCTTGCAGACTTCGCGCCCGTCGATGTTGGGGAGCATTAGGTCAAGGACGATGAGGTCGGGTTTTTCGCGGCGGGCAGTTGTCAGCGCGGATTGACCGTCTCCTGCGGTGAGGACGCGGTAGCCGTTCTTCTCCAGATAATCGCGTGCGAGGCGGGCGATCTTGGGTTCGTCATCTACAACGAGGATAAGTTCGGGCATGGGGGGAGTATAAGGGAGAAAGGATGGGGGAGGAAGGATGAAAGAGGAAAGTTGATTTTCCTCTTTCATGTTATCTGATTGTGACGCTAATCTTCCCTTTGGCGTGACCAGTTCCCAGATGGCGCATGGCGTCGGAGATTTTCTCGAGTGGGTAGGTTTTTTCCACGACCGGTTTGACCTGTCCGCGCTCGAACATATCGTTCAAGAGCAGGAAGTCTTCACGTTTGAAACTTGCCACGAAGAAAATCACCTTCTGGCTTGCGCCAAGGGAAGCCAGCCGGGCTTTGATGATAAAGCCCAGCGGACCGATCACACGGTTGCCCTTCGGCGCACCCACAATGACGTAATGGGCATTTGGGTTCAGCACGCGCCTGACTTCGCGCCACGGGCGGCTTCCGGCGATGTCGAGCAGGATGTCGTAGTGTTTGCCGGTGCGGGTGAAATCCTCTTTGCTGTAGTCGATGACATGATCTGCGCCAAGGGAGCGGATTAATTCAACATTGCGCGCGCTACAGACTGCGGTCACTTCCGCGCCGAGCGCTTTGGCGATCTGCACCGCGAACGTGCCTACGCCGCCGGAAGCGCCGTTGATCAACACCTTTTGACCGGCTTGCAGTTTGCCATGATCGCGCAGTCCCTGCAGGGCGGTCATGGCGGCGATGGCGGCGCTCCCAGCCTGTTCAAAGGTAATGTTGGCGGGCTTGGGGTAGATATGGCTCTTGACGCACACATACTCGGCAAAGGCTCCGCTCCGCGCACCATAGACTTCATCGCCGGGTTTGAACAGCGTGATATCTTTACCCACGGCTTCGACCACTCCGGCGTAATCCACGCCAAGACGCATATCTTTAGGTTTCAAAAGTCCGTTGCCCAGACGGGCGAGGAACAAGCCGGTCATGCCGTACCACTCTGCCGGGTTTACCGACGATGCGCGGACTTTGACCAGCACTTCATCGTCCTTGGGAGTGGGTTTTTCAACTTCCTCGATCTTCAAGACTTCGGGCGGACCATACGATCTGTACACTGCGGCTTTCATGAGATTATTCTCCTGATAAGGTTGTTTTATACTTATTAACTCACCTTACGCAGTCCGCTCTGCAGGGTGGGATACTTGCCCAAAACATCTAAC
>CAKKRM010000332.1 GCA_919902735.1 Anaerolineales bacterium
TTCTTCCTTTTCCCCATCTTACTCCTATTTTTCCGAAACTTTAGACCACACCCCCATGACAATTGGGCCTTGAATTCACCAGGTAATCCCTGTACACTGACACTATGCCTGCTCTTTCAAAGACCGGACAACTCAAAGACCTTGAGGGACGCCATAAATTACTTTTGCGTCTCGTCGAATTAAGCGTCACGTTGAATTCAACGCTTGACCTCGATGAATTGCTTCAGCAGATCACTGCAACTGCCACCGAGTTGCTGGAATGTGAAGCCGCATCCATTCTTTTATATGATGAAAAAAATCCGCGCTTGTACTTCGCCGCCGCTACCGGGTCGGACCCTGCGCAACTGGCTGAGATTCCCGTGCCGATTGATAACAGCCTGGCCGGGACGATCTTCCGCACAAATCAGCCGCTCGTGTTGAATAATGCAGAACAGGACCCGCGTCATTATTCGCTTGTTTCAGATCACATCAAATTCAAGATCAATACATTGCTCGGCGTGCCCATGCTCATCAAAGACCGCACCATGGGCGTGCTCGAAGCGGTGAACAAAAAGGATGGCGGCTTCACGGATAGTGATGTGGCGATTTTATCCGTCACTGCCGCACATGCCGCCATCGCGATCAATAACGCGCGTTTGTTGAAGGCCACAAAGCAGGCCCTGGATAAGGTCAAAGTAACCAATCAGATCAAGAGCAATTTTCTTGCTTTGGCATCCCATGAACTGCGGACTCCGCTGGGCATCATCATCGGCTATGCAACCTTCTTGCAGGAGGGCGCCAGGGGAGAATCTTCCGATCATGCCAATCAGGTGTTGGGCGCGGCGGCACAAATGCGTTCGCTGCTTGACCAAATGAACAACCTGACCCTGCTCCAGTCTGATGAAATGGAAATGCGGCCCATGAAGATATCCATTCAGGATGTCTTGAATTTCGCCCTGGATGAGATCAAATACTTCGCCGCTCGTCGGGACCTGCAACTGGTTCTCGCCTTTGGGGAGGATTCCATCTTTGTGAATGTGGATGCCGAAAAAACGACCCTGGCATTCGTGAACCTGCTCAACAACGCCATTCGCTTTTCGCCGGAAGGAAGTGAAATTACCATTGGCGCTGTCCGTCAGGAAAAACAGGTGATGATTTGGGTGCAGGATCGCGGCATTGGCATCCCTGTTGATAAATTACAAAAGATATTCGAAGAGTTCTACCAGATCGAACCACCCAACACTCGCAGCTACGGCGGGCTTGGAATTGGACTCACCATTGCAAAAGGGCTGATCGAAGCACAAGGCGGGAAAATATGGGCAGAGTCTGAAGGGGAAAAGCTGGGCTCGACGTTCAAAGTGTTGCTGCCGATGGTGTAAGACCGTTCGAACCAATTTGAATTTTTTCCATCACACTTCATTGACATTCCGAAATGCCTCAGGTAGAATACGCTTCGCCTTGCCCCGCGAGGGGCGGGATAAAAAATTTGGGCCTGTAGCGCAGTTGGGAGCGCGCCTCAATCGCACTGAGGAGGTCAGGGGTTCGAATCCCCTCAGGTCCACTGGGCAGTGAACAGTAATCAGTGATCAGTCTGAACCACTGTCCAAAACTGATTACTGATTACTTTAAAAACTGATTACTGAATATGGGCCCATAGCGCAGTTGGGAGCGCGTCTCAATGGCATTGAGAAGGTCGAGGGTTCGAATCCCTCTGGGTCCACTAGCAAGCAGCGGTTAGTTTTTGGCAAGTTGCAAAGCAAACCGCTAACAGCCAAAAGCTAATAGCTAAATAGTCATGGCAGGAGTAGTAGGTCAACCCGTCAGCGAGTTGGGAAAATGAGGTGGAAGCCCAGCGCCAGTGTCAACGGGACACTACATCCCCTAATGGGGACACAAGACCGAACTCGCCTGTTTTCTTGCAAGAGAGACTGTGTTGGTGAATGAAGTAGTCAACACCGGGCAAGCCCGTTATAGCGACAAAGAGCGTTTGAAAGTTGAAAGGTAGAATGTTGAAGGCAAAACCTGCAACTTGTAACCTTCAAACTTTTCAAACGAATCTGGGTGGTACCGCGGAGAATACTCTTCGTCCCTGATGTGGATGAAGGGTTTTTTGTTTAAGTGCAGACGGCGGACCGTGGACGATGGACCACGGAAGATGTTTTATGGTCAGTGGTCAAATAAGGAAAGGAGGCACGCATGAACATTCATAAAATCTTTTGGAAGCAAGGGCCTTTGCTTGCGGGTCTTCCGTTCCATCAATTCTGTTGGAAATAGTGAAGCCAGTTCACCTGGCGCCTGACACTTGAAACCTGATACTTATTTCATGAGGTAAGAATGACTGAAGCGAAAAAGAAAAAAGATGTAAAAAAGAAAACTGCGGTCAGGAAGGCTGTAGTGAAAAAGGTCGTTGCTAAAAAGGTGACGGCTGCCAAAGCAAAGCCTGCCGTTAAGAAGACTGCGGCGAAAGCAGCTGCGAAAAGCAAGCCTGCCGCTACATCCTCCCCGAAAGGGAAGAAAACCACGATGGCGATCGAGCCGGTGAAGAAGATGGCCGTGATCGTCGTAACTGAAAAGCCAAAGGCTGTTGTGCCTGTGAAGGAGAAACCTTCTGCGATTGTTCCTGTGCAAGCGGAGAAGAAAGCTGAATCTATACCAGCCTCTTCCAGGCATGATAAATCCTTTCAGCCGCAGGCGATGGAGAAGAAGTGGCAAGAGAAATGGGACGCGGATCAACTCTACCGCTCGGTGATAGATGAGAGCAAGCCCAAACATTACGCGTTGACGATGCTGCCTTACCCAAGCGGTGACTTGCATATCGGTCACTGGTATGCGATGACTCCGTCCGATGCGCGTGCGAGATACATGCGTATGAAAGGCTACAACGTGCTGTTCCCGATGGGTTTCGATGCCTTCGGCCTGCCCGCGGAGAATGCCGCCATCAAGGACGGCGTGCATCCAATGAAGCGCACGTTTCAAAATATCGAGCGGATGCGTACGCAGATGAAGACCATGGGCGCGATGTTCGATTGGGAACGTGAGATGATCTCGGCTGCGCCCGAATACTACAAGTGGACGGAATGGTTCTTCATTCAGTTGTACAAGGCTGGGCTGGCTTATCGCAAAATGTCTGCGGTGGACTGGTGCCCGAACTGCAACACCACGCTGGCGCGTGAACAGGTTTGGGGAGATGACCGTCATTGCGAACGCTGCGGCACGCCTGTGATCAAAAAGAATTTGGATCAGTGGTTTTTCAAGGCCACGAAGTACGCGGATGAATTGCTGCGCTTCGATGGCATTGACTGGCCGCAAACCGTGAAGACTTTGCAGACGAATTGGATCGATCGGAGTGAGGGGGCGGAGGTGCAGTTTCGGATTGCGAGTAATCAGTTATCAGTGGGCAATGAGCAGTTGCCAGTGGGCAGTGAGCAGTTATCAGTGATCAGTGTGTTTACGACTCGGCCAGATACGTTGTGGGGAGCGACGTTTATGGTGTTCTCGCCTGAGCATCCGTTGGTGGATGTGATCACCACGGAAGAAAACAAAACCGCAGTCAACGAATATAAAGCGCAGGCGGCACGTCAGACGGAAATTCAACGCGGCGCAGTGGATAAGGAAAAGACGGGCGTGTTCACGGGGGCGTACGCGGTCAACCCCGTCAACCAGGCGCGCATTCCGATCTGGATCGCGGATTATGTGATGATGTCTTATGGCATGGGCGCGATCATGGCTGTGCCTGCGCATGATGAACGCGATTTTGCATTTGCCAAAAAGTATGAACTGCCGATAGTTTTTGTGATCCAGCCTGAGGTTAAGGATGAAGCGGATGAAGCGGAGGTAAATGCCGCTTACACGGGATCAGGCGTAATGGTCAACTCAAGTCAGTTCAACGGGACGAAGGTCAACACAGAAAAAGGAAGAAAGAATCCTGGGATTGCGAAGGTGTTGGATTGGATCGCGGAGCAGGGCATTGGAAAAGAGTCGGTCAACTATCGTTACCGCGATTGGTTGATCTCGCGCCAGCGGTATTGGGGCGCGCCGATTCCGATGATCCATTGTGATGTGCATGGCTGGAACCCTGTGCCTGATGATCAACTGCCTGTGCTGTTGCCCGAAGATGTGGAATGGAAGCCGACGGGTGAAAGCCCGTTGAAATTGCACCCAACATGGAAGCATACAACTTGTCCCGTTTGCGGCGAGGCGGCAGTGCGCGAAACCGATACGATGGATACTTTCATGTGTTCGTCGTGGTATCACTTGCGTTACTTGTCGCCGAAGTATGACAAGGCTCCGTTCGATGATGCTGAATATAATTATTGGATGCCCGTGGATACCTACACGGGCGGCATCGAACACGCCACCATGCACTTGCTGTACACGCGCTTTTTCCATAAGGCATTGCGCGATATTGGCATTGTGGAAGGCAACGAGCCGATGATGCAGTTGCGCAATCAGGGCATGGTCTTGGGCGAAGACGGCGACAAGATGTCGAAGAGCAAGGGCAACGTGATCGCGCCCGATGTGCTGGTAAATAAATACGGCGCGGATACCGTGCGCGCCTACATCATGTTCTTTGCGCGTTGGGAGATGGGCGCACCCTGGGACTCGCAAGGCATTGAAGGAGCCGCGCGTTGGGTGCGCCGCGTGTGGACTCTATTTACCGATCCGACTCCGCCGATAACTGCCACTGAAGAAACCAAAAAGAATCTTCGCCGGCGGGTTCATCAAACCCTGCGCAAGGTGACGCGTGACTTCGAGAGTTTTGAATTCAATACGATCATTTCTTCTTTGATGGAATTGATGAATGAAATGTACAAAGCGCGTGAAGCGGGCGCGGCTGGCAGTGACGTGTGGAAGGAAGCGCAGGAAATTTATTTGAAGATGATGGCGCCTGTTACCCCGCACATCTCCGAGGAATTGTGGGCGCAGTTGGGCAAGCCGTATTCGATCCACACACAACCCTGGCCCGTTGTGGACGAAGCCGCCACGAAGGAAGACTCCATCGAAATCCCCGTGCAAGTTAACGGCAAAGTGCGGGACAAGGTCATCGTCCCAGCCGATGCGAGTGAAGATGAAATAAGAGCCGCGGCATTGGCATCCGAGGCTGTCCAGAAATATTTGGAAGGCAGGGATCCGAAGAAGGTAATCGTGGCGAAGGGGCGTTTGGTGAGTGTGGTGGTGTAGGGGAAGAGGAATTGGTGATTAGAGATTAGGAAAAGTCCCTGAGAGTCGTGAGACTTTCAGGGACTTTATGTTTAATTGAAGCCTACGCCAATAGGACTTACGCAGTTCAAAATCATTTGGGTGTGTTTCAAATGAGTTGAAGGATGAAACGTCCCGACACTTGCGCCGCGCGCCAG
>CAKKRM010000333.1 GCA_919902735.1 Anaerolineales bacterium
TGCTGATCGTTGGCGCGGGGATCAATGGCATTGGCACATTCCGTGACCTGGCGCTGAATGGCGTGGATGTTCTGCTCGTAGATCGCGCAGATTTTTGTTCAGGCGCAAGTTCGGCTTCCTCGCACATGGCGCACGGCGGAATTCGCTATCTTGAGAACGGCGAGTTTCGTCTGGTGCGCGAAGCGGTGGGGGAACGCAATCGCATGATTCAAAATGCGCCGCACATCGTCAAGCCGCTGCCCACGACCGTGCCCATGTTCAAATATTTTTCTGGCCTGCTCAATGCGCCGCTTAAATTTTTTGGCCTGTTGGAAAAACCTTCCGAGCGCGGCTCCATCATCATTAAACTTGGCATGATCATGTACGATGCCTACACAGGCAAAGCGCGCACCGTTCCCCGCCATAAATTTCTATCACGCTCCGAATCGCTGAATCGCTGGAATCAATTGAATCCCGAAATTGCCAACACCGCCACCTACTACGACGGCCTGATCTCGAACCCTGAACGGCTCGCGCTTGAAATCCTTTTGGATGCGGAAGCCGATAACCCAAATGCACATGCGTTGAATTATGTCAGCATGGTCAGCGGACAAAAAGACACGATCATTCTCCGCGATGAACTGAGCGATGAAACCTATGAGGTTCGTCCCAGCCTTGTCATTAATGCCGCAGGCCCGTGGATCGATTTCGCCAATCACAGCCTCGGCTTTTCCACGCGCTTCATTGGCGGTACAAAAGGCTCGCATCTTGTTTTGAATCATCCCGAACTGCGCGCCGCGATTGGCGGCAATGAATTCTTCTTTGAAAACAAGGATGGGCGCATTGTGCTCATCTTCCCCCTGCATGACCGTGTTCTGGTCGGCACGTCAGATATCAAGATCGAACATCCCGATGAAGCGCGCTGCACCGACGAGGAAATTGATTATTTTATTGGAATGATCGCGCATGTCTTCCCGACCATCAAAGTGACTCGCGAGCACATCGTCTTTCAATTTACGGGCGTTCGTCCGCTGGCGAACAGCGGCGCAAAGACCACCGGTCAATACAGCCGCGACCATCACATCGAAGTGCTGAGCGGCGATTGGACGGAACTGCAATTCCCAGTCTTCTCGTTGGTGGGCGGCAAGTGGACATCCTTCCGCGCCTTTGCAGAGCAGGTGACGGACAAAGCGCTGGCTCATCTTGGCAAGCCCCGCCAGAAAAGCACGCGTGAACTTCCCATCGGCGGCGGGCACGGATATTCATCCGACGAAGCCGAACAGAAACGTCAGATCGAAGGCTTTGCCGCATGGACTGGTTTGAGCAGGGAACGCCTGCAAACTTTATACACCCGTTACGGCTCGCGTACCGAAGCCGTTGCAACTTTTATCAACCGCGCTGCGGACGAGCCGCTTAAGACCCTGCCCGAATACACGCGCCGCGAGATCGCCTTCCTTGCGCAAAACGAAAAGGCAATTCATCTCGATGACATTCTTCTGCGCCGCACCATGCTCGCCATGCTCGGACGTTTAACGAAGGATAATGTTGAAGAGATCGCCGATGCAATGGGCGCGGCTCTCGGCTGGAGCGTTGAGCAGAAAACTGCCGAGGCGGCGCGCACTCTCCGTCTATTGGCGGACAGGCACGGGGTTAGGTTGTGAAGCGCGTGTCAATCGCGTAATTTATCTCGCCGCTCAAGCCGCCGTCCTCGGCGGCGCTTTGCTGGTAAATCCTGCGCCGGGGACGGCGCAGGGAGCAAAGTCAGGCGCATGGTAAAATCCTTTCGATGTCTCCCAAAAAACGAAAACTCAAAATCGATCTCGTCATTCCCGTCTTCAACGAATCCGAAGCGATAAGCCAGACCTATGCGGATATTTGCCGCGTTGTAAATTTGCTTCCCTTTGACTTTAATTTCATCTACGTGGATGACGGCTCAAACGACGGGACAGTGGATACGCTCCGAAAAACAGGGGACGACGACCCGCGCATTTCCCTGCTCCAACTCAGCCGCAACTTTGGGCATCAGGCCGCGCTGACGGCTGGCATGGACGCATCCACTGGCGACGTGATGATCTCGATGGATGGCGACGGCCAGCACCCGCCTGAGATGATCCCGCAGATGATTCAACTCATCCAACAAGGCTATGACATTGTGCAGGCCCAGCGCATCGAAGATGATCGCGCGGTTTCATTCAAAAAAGTCACTTCCAATTTTTTCTATTGGTTAATTAATAAGATCAGCGGCACGCAGGTATTGCAAGGCGCCGCGGATTTCCGCGCGCTTTCGCGCAACGCGCTGGACGGCGTGCGCTCCATGCACGAGTATCATCGTTTCCTGCGCGGCATGATCTCGTGGATGGGATACAAAAGTGTCATCCTTCCCTACCATGAACCCGCGCGCATTGCTGGCAAATCAAAATACTCCCTCGGCAAAATGGTGCGCCTCGCATCGGACGCGATCTTTTCCTTTTCTCTTGCGCCTTTGTATATCGGCTTGAGCGCGGGGTTGTTGTTCTTCATTTTGGCAGGCGCGCAATTGATCTACGTTCTCATGCTCTGGCTGACGGGCAATACGCAACGCGTGGAACCAGGCTGGAGTTCTTTGATGGGCATCCTGCTGATCGCAAGCGGCATCATTATGATTTTGCTTGGTTTCATCGGTGTGTATGTTGGGTACATTTTTCAGGAAGTCAAACGCCGCCCGATCTATTTAGTGAAAGGGGAATTGCCAGATGACGGAAATTAAACCCAAATCATTTTTCATTACGCTGCTGGACTCTGGCTCAAGCCGCCGTCCTCGGCGGCGATTTACAATAGGCCAGTGGAAACCATGCGCCGAGGACGGCGCAAGGAGCATCTGGCGATGACAGAGAATAAACCCAAACCCTTTTTTATTACCCTGCTGCGTCATGGCGAATCGGTGGGGAATGTCGAATCGCGCTGGCAGGGACAGGCCGAATTCCCATTAACCGATCGAGGCCGCGCACAGGCGCTTGCCCTGGCGGAACGTTGGAAAAATGAAAATATAAAATTTGATCATGTGATCTCCAGTCCGCTCGTACGCGCAAAAGAGACGGCGGAGATCATCGCCTCCGCGCTGGATTTACAGATCGAATTCGAGCCGCTTTGGCTGGAGCGTGACAACGGCGAGTTTGCCGGGCTGACCGCGCACGAAGTCCGCCAAAACTTTACGCACCCTCCATTTACCACGCCGTATGATCCCGTTGGCTCTGATGGGGAAGGGGATTGGGAATTGTTCCTGCGCGCGGGGCAGGCTTTGCATTCTTTGTTAAAACGCGAACCCGCCCGCTATTTGATCGTCTCCCACGGCGGCCTGTTGAATCAGATTATGCACGCGGTTGTAGGAGTCGCTCCGCAGGCCAACAATGCAGGCACACGCTTCCGCTTTAGCAACACCGCCTTTGCCCAACTCATGTATTACCCCTATCAACATCGCTGGGCGATTGACAAGCTCAACGACCACGCCCACTGGCTCGATGCGGAATAGCGTATAACGTGTTGCGTATTACGCGTTACGTAAACTGTTCAAAACGGAACACGCACCACGCCTAAATCATTCAGGCTACTTGACCACCAATCGTAAATCGTAAATCGGAGAGTCATGGTACAACCTCTTTCTAATTCATCTGGAATGAAATTTCTAATCTTCGGCGCGGGGGCCATTGGTACATATATTGGCGGCTCGCTTGCGCTGGCGGGGAATCAGGTCGTGTTCGTGGAGCAGCAGAATATGGTGAACGAGTTGCGTGAGAAAGGATTAAGACTCGACCTCACTATTGATGAAAGAAGGCAGACGAAAGACGCTTTCAGTATTGCCCCTCGTGCTTTCGCGATCGAACCGTCTCTTGAAGAAGCTCTTAAGTTTGGCCCATTCGACGTTGCCATCTTTGCCCTGAAATCCTTCGACACCATTCCCGCAATGGAAGGGTTGAAACCCTTCGCCGAAAAACTGCCGCCGATCCTGTGTCTTTCCAACGGCGTGGAAAATGAACAGTCCATTGCCCGTGTGCTCGGCGCAGACAAAGTCATTTACGGCACCGTCACTACTGCCATTGGCCGTCGCGGGGCGGGTGATATTGTCCTCGAAAAACTGCGCGGCGTGGGCGTTGCGGCGGGGCATCCGCTCTCGGAAAAACTGGTCTCTGCGCTGGACAAGGCCTACCTGAAATGCCGCCTGTACCCCGACGCGCACAGCATGAAATGGTCGAAGATGCTCACCAACCTGATTGCCAACCCAACCTCCGCCATTCTCAATATGACCGCGGCGCAGGTTTTTGCCAACAAGGATTTGTATAAACTGGAAATCGAAATGTTGAAGGAATGTCTCGCAGTGATGAAGGCCCAAAACCTCGAAGTGTCTGACCTGCCTGGCACACCCGTCAAAGCATTGGCGTTTGCCACGAAATTACCGCTCTGGCTCTCCAGGCCTTTCCTCTCCCGCGCCGCAGGCAGTGGACGCGGCGCGAAAATGCCATCCTTCCACATTGACCTGTACGCTCCGCGAGGCCGCGGCCAAAGCGAAGTGAAATTCCTGCACGGCGCAGTCGTCCGCGAAGGAAAAGCGCGCGGCATCCCTACCCCCGTCAACGCATTGCTGACCAATACCCTCATTGCTCTCACGAAAAAAGAGATTCCCCTGGAAGAGTACGCAGGAAAGCCTGAAAAGCTCTTATCCAAGTTGGCAGGTTGAAAGTTGAAGATGAAATCTGCAACCTGAAACCTGCAACCTGCAACCTGAAACCTGCAACCCGAAACCTGCAACCCGAAACCCGAAGAATCATGCCCATCCAAATCACCCAACCCAATAAAAATATCGAAATCCACCTGCCAAATGACAAGACCCTTTCTGGCCCGCGTGGCACACAAGTAGGGGAATTCCTTGCCCAGGTCAGCGATGATTTTTCCACGCCGATTGTGGCTGCCATCATCAACAACCAAATCCACGAATTGACTTTCCCCGTTGAAATTGAGTCGAATTGCCAGCCCGTCACCATGGATACCGCCGACGGCGCGCGCATCTACCGCCGCTCGCTGGTCTTTTTGCTTGAAATGGCTTTTATTCAACTCTTCCCAAAAGGCAGGTTGAATATCGATCATTCCATTTCATCCGGCGGATTTTATTGCGAAGTGACAGGCCGCGCGGCGCTCTCGCAGGAAGAGCTTGATTCCCTCAAAACTCACATGCAAAAGTTGATCCTGGAGGATCATCCCTTCATCCGCAGGGAAGTTCCCATTCAGGAAGCGATTGAACATTTTCAACAACGCGGCTATGAAGATAAACTTCGTTTGCTCAAGTATCGCAGAAAGGCATACCTCACCCTTTACAGTTTCAACGGCCAGATGGATTACATGCACGGGTATATGGTCCCGTCTGCCGGGTATTTGAAATGGTTCGACCTCAAGCTTGTCGAAGGCGGCTTTCTCACCCAATTTCCGCGCCGCCATGCGCCCACACAACTTGAGCCCATGGGCAATTATCCAAAACTGCTCAGCACATTCCGCCAGTATGGCGACTGGCTTGAAACCCTCAACATCGATAACGTGGGCGCGCTCAACGAGGCCATTGCCGCAGGCCGCGCCGATGAGATCGTGCTGGTCTCCGAAGCGCTGCACGAACAACACTTTGCAGATGTCGCCCAGCAGATCGTGCAAAAAAAATCCCGTATTATTTTAATCGCAGGGCCCACATCATCGGGCAAGACCACTTCCTCTCGCCGCCTTGCCATTCAACTGCTTGCGCGCGGCATTTCGCCGTATCCGCTGGAGTTGGATAATTACTTTATAGACCGCGAAAAAAATCCGCTCGATGAAAAGGGCAAACCCGATTTTGAAACCATCGAAGCATTAAACCTCACACGCCTGGCAGAGGATTTGGAAAAATTAATCAGCGGAGAAAAAATTCAATTGCCCCGATTCAACTTCAAGACGGGAAGAGGCGAAGCGGGAGACGTTGTCCAATTGAAAGAGGGACAGCCGATCATACTTGAAGGCATCCATGGGATGAACCCGCGCCTCATTCCTGACCGTTGGTCTGATTCTGCTTTTCGGATATATGTCTCTGCGCTGACGCAGCTCAATCTCGACCGCCACAACCGCGTCTCCACCACAGACACGCGCCTCATCCGCCGCATCGTCCGTGACGCGCGCGAGCGTGGATATTCCGCGCAGGCCACGATCTCACGCTGGGAGTCGGTTCGCCGCGGCGAGAAGCGGCACATTTTCCCTTATCAGGAAAACGCGGATGTGATGTTCAACTCTGCATTGGTCTTTGAACTCGCCGCGCTCAAAGGAGCCGCCGAGCCTCTGCTGCGACAGGTCCCGCATAACGTGCCTGAATACATCGAAGCCCGCAGACTGCTGGCCTTCCTCGAATGGTTCCTGCCCCTGGACATCAACCTCATCCCCGCCAATTCCATCGTCCGCGAATTTTTGGGCGGTTCGAGTTTGAAGGATTTCAAGATCTGGAGAGGGTGAAGTGAACGTCCCGAAGGTTTCTTTGAAAAATATTATTGCCGATCAAACCTTCGGGACGGTGCGTAGCCTCAGTTAATACTCACCTTACGCAGTGTCATGCTGAGCGTAGCGAAGTATCTCTACGATTATCTCAGAGACCCTTTGCTAGCGCTCACATCGTCCCGACACTTGCACCAGCACGCAAGTGCAGGTGTGTCCTTCGGGAGGGTGACATGCTAAAAGGTATTAAAGTGCGTAAGGTGAGTTAATATCTCACCTTACGCACTTTTGCGTGTTTTAGGGTCATGTCGCCCTGAGCGATAGCGAAGGGTCTCTACGA
>CAKKRM010000334.1 GCA_919902735.1 Anaerolineales bacterium
CGCATCGTCCCCGAAGGGGGAAGGGTCTCTACGACTATCTTAGAGACCCTTCGCTTCGCTCACATCGTCCCGATGTCCTTCGGGAGAATGACAAGCGAGTCCTGAATGAATAGGAATTTTCGCACAATAAAGTTATTTCCACCCTTGATTGTCAAGTATTTATACTTTACAATAGCGGACATTAATTACCCTGGCAGTACTGAGTGAGGTGAAATCGTTATGAACGAGAAGCACATCCAGCAAGTACTTGAAATTGAAAAACAGGCACAGGAAATACAAGATAAGGCAAGGCGCGAAGCGCAGGAGATACCTGTGAAAGCGGAGCAGGAAGCGCAGGCGTTGATTGCCAAAGCCAAAGCTGACGCTCATGAAGAAGCGCGCAAAATGGTCGCGAGCGCGCAGTCGAACGATGCCCCCGATCAAATTGCGGCGGATGAAGCATCCAGGAACAGCGAATTCGAAGCGTCAGCCAGGAAGAACTTCGATAAAGCGGTTGCCTTCGTTTTGGAACGCGTCATCGGCAGGGCGTAACCCATGGCGAGCGGCGTTTCCGGTTATGCGGCAATCAGCACGCGTGTGCGGGCAATGTATTCCGATTTGCTTGCACCTCAAGAGATGACCCGCCTGGGCGATTCCCCCGATCTTCCTGCGCTCGTCAGCGCTTTGAAAAGCACACCCTACGGAAAATACCTTTCCGGACTCAAAGACAATGAATTGACGCCGCGCCGCGTCATTTTGCAGATCAGGAATAGACTGGCGGACTCTTACTCCAGTGTGGTTCAGCAGGCCCCAGAGCAGACGCGCCCCCTGGTAAAGCAACTCTTTCGATATTTTGAAGTGGGAAATCTAAAAGCCGTATTACGCAGTATTCAAACAGTTTCATCATGGAATTCAGATGTCGCCGCGTGGGATCGTGTGCGCGAAGTGTTATTTCCGTTCGGCGCCTTTGCTTCCATCCCTGCGCAGGCAATGGTGGAATCGGGGAGCGTCGCTTCGGCGGTGGACCTGTTGCACGGTTCGCCCTACGAAGCGACCATGTCCTTTGCGATGAAGCGTTTCTCCACCGAGCAGAATCTCTTTCCGCTGGAAGTGGCGTTGGATTTGGATTTCTGGCGCCGTCTGTGGGCCGAAATCAAGAATCTCAAAGGCAAAGACCGCGAGATGGGCGGAAAGTTGATCGGTTCCCTGCTCGACTTGAATAACCTGATGTGGGTAATCCGCTACAAGATTTATCACAACCTTTCGGAAGAGGAATTGATCAATTACACTCTGCCGTTTGGCTACCGTGTGCGCGATGAAGATGTGCGCGCCATTGCCGCGGGCGCGGATATTGCCTCTGTTGTCTCGCGCATCTACCCGAACATTCCCGATGTAAACGCGCTTCTTGACCACCCCCAATCTGGGTTGCCCAAACTGGAGCATTTGCTCAAGCAGCAGGTGATGCGGCAATGCGTCTCGGCGTTCATCGGCTACCCGTTCCATATTGGGCTTCCGCTGGCCTACTTGCTGCTCAGCGACTTTGAAATCCAGGATCTGGTGGTGTTGATCGAGGCAAAATCTTCCAAACTCAAAGATGAAGAATTTCGTCCCTTGTTATTGAAAACGACTTTGATATAGTAAAGCCCTCTCCCCATTGGGAGAGGAGGCCAACGCGCTTATCACTTTCATATTGGAGATGCAATGTTATTTCCGAAGCAGATGTCTGAAGTTGAGTTGATTGTGCCTTCCAAAGACCTTATGGCTGTAACAAGAACCTTGAGCGGCTATGGTGTATTTCACCAGGTTGACAGCGCGTATTTGGGGTTGGAAAGTCTGGGCCCAAATGCGTGGCAGGATAAAGCCGGGGCGTATTCCACACTTGAACGCCGCATTCAGGCCATCATGCAGAATGTGGGGCTGGCGGAGGAGTATCCTGCCAAAGCCGAGATCGAAGCAGTGGTTGACATGGACGCCGTCCGCCCGGGGGTGGATCGGATCGAGGAGGAAGTCAAAGGGGTCAGCGACCAATTGTCGGGTGAAAAGAAGCGGCTTGAGTTGCTGGAGAGTCAGCTTCGCCAGTTGGAGCCGATTGCCGATGTCGATGTGGAAGTGGGGGTGTTGAAAAAATCATCTTTTATGCACTCCATTTTGGGCGTCGTTCCTTCGGCGAATATCAGCAGGTTGAGAACCAGCCTTTTGAGAGTTCCGCATGTGTTTTTCATCCTGCGCGAGGATGCCCAAAAACCAGTTGTTTGGATTTTGGGGCCCAGGAGCAATTCGGACGTTTTGGAGCGCGCCGCAAAAAGCGCATATCTTAACCCGCTGAGCCTGCCCGATGAATTTGGCGGCACGCCCGAACAGATTACCGCGATGTTGAGAAAGGAAATCGAATCTGTGAAACAGAAGGTTTCAGGCTTCGAAGCGGACCTTGCCAGGCTGGGCGGCTCTTACAAAAGCGAATTGCAGAAATTGCTTTGGGATGTTCACATCAGCCGCGTCATGGCAGATGCGATTGTCCGCTTTGGGCAATTGCGCCATACCTATGTGGTGGTGGGGTGGGCGCCGACAGCGGATTTGGAAGACCTGGTCTCAAGACTCAAGGAAGCCTCCCGTGAGATTTTGATCGAAACGATCGCGACCAGCCGCTCGGGACACCATGCGCAGGTGCCTGTGGCGTTGACTCAAAATAAGTGGCTCAAGCCGATTCAAATGCTGGTGGGCACGTATGGACATCCCAGCTATGGCGAGCTTGACCCGACGTTGTTGATGGCTTTCACGTTCCCGCTTTTATACGGCGCGATGTTCGGCGATCTCGGGCAGGGATTGGTTATGCTGGTGTTGGGCATTTTGATGCACAACAAGATCATGATGAAGGGTATGCAAAGCCTCGGTTTGCTGATTGCCTATTGCGGGGTGTCGGCTGCTGTGTTTGGCTATTTGTATGGAAGCATTTTCGGGTTCGAGGGGCATCTGATTGAGGAGTATCTTCACTTCCACTTTGAGCCGATGTGGATCAGCCCGATGGAAAATATTTTGAGCGTTTTGAGCATTGCCATCGATATTGGCATTGTGATCCTGATGTTCAGCTTTTTGCTTGGTATGCTCAATAACATCCGTTCGCGGGATTGGGCGCACCTGCTCTTTGGACATTCGGGCATCGCCGCCTTCGTGTTTTACATTTGCTTCCTTGCGATGCTTGGTGCGTTCTTGGGCGATACGGCGCTTGCTCCGAGGGTTGCGGTTGCCATCAATTCGCTTCCGCTCCCGTTCACGACCCTGCTGGCTGTGTTTGGCGTGTTCGTGATGTTCGGCGGTTTTTTCAGGAACATGGTGGAAGGGCATACCCTGATCGAAGGCAAAGGTGTTGGCGGGTTTATGATGTTTCTCATCCAATCGCTCATGGACCTGATCGAAACGGCCATCAGCATGCTCAGCAACACGCTTTCATTCATCCGCGTGGGCGCGTTTGCGGTGGCGCACGGCGGCTTGAGTCTTGCCATCTTTTCGCTGGCGGGGGAGGAAGCGGATGCGGGCTTCTGGATCACAATTCTCATTGGCAATCTTTTCATCATCGGCTTCGAAGGTTTGATCGTGGGCATTCAAACCATGCGCCTGCATTATTATGAAATTCTGGGGAAGTTCTTCCATGGGGGCGGCATGCAATTCGAACCCCTGAAGTTAAGTTCCTCGCAAGAGGAGACATAGCCTGAACGCAGGGCGATATCGCGAAGCGCATTCGGCGCCAATAAAATTGCGCGGCATCGGTTTGTAAAATTTGAATAAAAAATTTGCATCTATCTAAAAGGAGATAAACAATGTTGTTAGTATTTGCTGTTCTGGTTGGTTTGATCCCGGTAATTCCCGCAGTCATCTTCTTGCTTCAAAACGGAAAGACCAGCCCCGCTCAGGCGGTTTCCCGCATTGTCAGCGGATTTACTGGATTTAATTTCCTCGTCGGCATGTTCGCGGCCGGGCTGGCGATGGTCTGGCTCGCCTCGCCAACGTCCGCGCTGGCGGCTGGCGCAGCGCAGGAAGCCGGCGCGGTGGACCAATACGCCACACTTGCGGCGGCTCTTTCTACAGGCCTGGCTTGCATTGGCGCGGGTATTGCGGTGGGGAATTCCGGCGCGGCGGCAGTAGGCGCCACGGCTGAAAAGCCCGAGTCCTTTGGCCGCGCGCTGATCTTCGTGGGCCTCTCGGAAGGTATCGCCATTTACGGTTTGATCATTTCCTTCCTTATTCTTCCGTAAACCCTTACGAAGATAAGGATAAAACATGAAGATTTTGGTCATCGGTCATCCTGATGCAGTGCTTGGTTTTTCGCTGGCGGGCGTGGGCGGCAGGGTCGCCACCACTGTCGACGAGGTTAATCAGGCATTGGACGAAGCGCAAGCCAGCAAAGACATTGGCATTGTGCTTGTCACGCAGGATGTGGCTGGGTTAATTCCAGCCCGCATGGAACATCTTAACCTGCGGAGCACGGTTCCGCTGGTGGTCGAGATTCCCTCTCGCGGAGGCGTCCCGGAGGGTCAGGCTTCGCTCGGCGATATCGTCCTGCGGGCAATCGGAATCAAGTTATAAGCTTTCCTTCGGATATCTACTACAAGGAAAAGGATTGGATTGAGCGCTATGAAATCTGTCGAAGAAGATATTGAATTGCTTGCGCGCGCCATCATGACGGAAGCGCGAGAGGAAGCCGAACAGTTGCACGCCGAGGCAAAAGAGAAGGCCGAAGCCATTCGGAAGCGCGCCCAGGAACAGGCGGAGTCGGAGCGAAAGGCAATCCTCGCGCGCGCAAAAGAGGATGCGGATCGTCTTCGCAGTCAATCATCGGCCACGTCCCAGCTTAAGGCGCGTTCTGTGCAATTGGATCAACGCGAAAAAATCCTGAACGAAGTTTTCGAGAAAGCCAGAGAGCGGTTTGGTTCCGTAAAGGAACGGGCGGATTACGGCGCAATTGTAACCATGCTGGCGCGCGAAGCGTTGACCCAGTTGCAGGTAAAGGAAGCCGAAGTGCGGGTGGATGAATCTGCTCAAAAAACCCTGAAGTTGGATGAGCTTTCCACGGAACTCAATGGAAAATTTACATTTGGCAAAAAACTTGAGGAAGGCGCCGGCGTTATGGTGAGTGCGGCGGGCGGGAAACTGCAATACGATAACACGCTCGAAACCCGCCTGAACCGCCTGCAGGGCTCCCTGCGTTCCTCCATTTATAAGGCCCTTATGGGAGAAACGGTATGAGCGATCAAGTCGGAACGATAACCTGGATCAGCGGGCCTGTTGTGCGCGCCCGCGGATCCCGCAACGTGGGCATGCTTGAACTCGTCGAAGTGGGCGAAGACCGTCTTGTGGGCGAGGTGATCGGCCTCAAAGGCGATCAGATGACGATTCAAGTGTATGAAGAAACTGCCGGTATGCAGACCGGCGCGCCAGTCTACGGCACAGGCCTGCCCCTGTCTGTGGAGCTGGGTCCCGGATTAATTAAAAGCATTTACGACGGCGTGCAGCGCCCGCTTCCGTTGATCGAAGAGGCGATGGGTTCCTTCATCAATCGTGGAGCGCGTTTCGATCCAGTCAGCCGCGAAAAGAAATGGAAATACACGCCCAAAGTAAAACCTGGCGACGAAGTTAAAGGCGGCGCGATCCTCGGTGTTGCGATGGAAACCGACACCTTTGAGCATCGCGTCATGCTTAACCCCGACGACTCAGGCACGATCACCTGGGTTGCCCCCGCAGGCGATTACACGGTCGCCGAACCGATTGCCAAATTGAAGATGGGCAGGGAAGAAAAGACCATCACCATGCTTCAGCGCTGGCCTGTTCGTCGCGCTCGGCCATTTACCAACAGACGCCCTGCGAACATTCCGTTAATCACCGGCCAAAGAATTCTTGATACGTTCTTCCCCGTTGCCAAAGGCGGCGCGGCGGGCATCCCCGGCCCGTTTGGCTCGGGCAAGACCGTCACCCAGCACAGCATCGCAAAATGGGCGGATGCGGAAATCATCGTCTATATCGGATGTGGCGAACGCGGCAACGAGATGACCGAAGTATTGCAGGAGTTCCCGCATCTGATCGACCCGAGAACGGGTCGGCCATTAATGGAACGCACGGTGCTGATAGCGAATACATCCAACATGCCTGTGGCTGCGCGCGAGGCCAGCATTTACACCGGCATCACCATTGCGGAGTATTATCGCGATATGGGCTACCACGTCGCGTTGATGGCAGATTCAACTTCCCGCTGGGCGGAGGCGTTGCGCGAAGTTTCAGGCCGTCTTGAAGAAATGCCCGCTGAAGAAGGCTATCCTGCGTATCTCGCGGGCCGCCTGGCGGAATTTTACGAACGCGCAGGTTATGTTAATAACTTGAACGGCACACAGGGATCGGTCTCCATCGTGGGAGCGGTGTCTCCTCCCGGCGGCGATTTCTCCGAGCCTGTCACCCAGCACACCAAACGCTTCATCCGCTGTTTTTGGGCGTTGGATAAATCGCTTGCTTCCGCCCGCCACTTCCCCGCCATCAACTGGCTGGATAGTTACAGTGAGTACATCGAAGACGTCGCTGGATGGTGGCGCGAAAAGACCGGCAAAGACTGGCTGACCATGCGCAACCGCGCCATGGAATTGTTGAGCGAAGAAAGCCGCCTGTCGCAAATCGTAAAATTGGTGGGGCCGGACGCGCTGCCCTACACCGAGCGCATGGTTCTCGAAACGACCCGCCTCATCCGCGAAGGGCTTTTACAGCAGAACGCCACCGAGGCAGTGGATGCGTACTCATCGGTGGAAAAACAGATTCGTATGCTTGAAATTGTGCTTTACTTCCACGAGCGCGGCATGGCAATCGTCAAGCGGGGCGCACCGATTAATTTGATTCATGACCTGCCGGTAGTGGATACGATCATTCGCGCCAAATCTTCTGTTACGAACGAAGAGATGCACAAGTTCGATGACATTCAAAAGCAAATTGACCAGCAAATGGGTCAATTGGATGCGGAGTACAGATCATGAGCGAAGTGACAGTGCAAGGCGGTCAGGAAGTCGTCGGTGTCGGGCGCATCGAAGGTCCGATTTTGGTCGTCGAAGGCGCGGCGAATGTCAGGTACGACGAGGTCGTTGAGATTAAAGACTCTCACGGCCGGCTTCGCCGTGGGCGTGTTCTCGAGGTGGGCGAGGGCTTTGCGGTGGTGCAGATATTTGCCGGTTCTACGGGCCTTTCCATTGATGGAACCAGCGTCCGCTTTTTGGGCAGCACTCTGCACATTCCCGTTGCGGAAGAAATGCTCGGGCGCATCTTTGATGGTTTGGGCAACCCCATTGACGGCGGTCCCGAACCGCTTACCGATCGTTATGCCGATGTCAACGGACAGCCGATCAACCCGACGGCGCGCATCTATCCGCGCGATTACATTCAGACCGGTATTTCCACCATCGATGGCGTGAACACGCTCTTGCGCGGGCAGAAGCTCCCATTGTTTTCTGGCGCAGGCCTGCCGCACGACCAACTTGCCGCGCAAATCGTGCGCCAGGCGACCCTTGGAAAAGTGGCAGGCGCGCCGCCAACCGAAGGTGAAGAGTTTGCGATTGTGTTTGCCGCGATGGGCGTGAAAAACGACGTAGCGGATTACTTCCGCCGCTCCTTCACCGAAAGCGGAGCGTTGACCCGTGTGGCAATGTTCCTTAATCTTGCGGACGATCCGCCAGTCGAGCGCATCGTCACCCCGCGCGCAGCATTGACTCTTGCCGAATATCTCGCCTACGAACGCGACATGCACGTGCTTGTGGTGCTTACCGATATGACCAACTACGGCGAAGCCTTGCGCCAGATTTCAAACGTTCGCGGCGAAGTGCCGAGCCGCAAAGGATACCCCGGTTATTTGTACAGCGATCTTGCTTCGATGTACGAACGCACGGGACGCATCCGCACAAGCAAGGGTTCGATCACGCAGATTCCGATCCTTACAATGCCCAACGACGACATCACACATCCGATGCCCGACCTGACAGGTTACATCACCGAAGGGCAGATCGTTCTGGGGCGCGAACTATACTTTGCAGGCATCTATCCTCCCGTTGCCGTGCTGCCCAGCCTCTCGCGTTTGATGAAGGATGGCATCGGCAAAAACCGCACGCGCGATGATCATCCGCGTTGGGGCGCGCAGTTGTATGCGGCATACGCCAAGACTCAGGACGTGCGCGCGCTGGCATCCGTGATCGGCGAGGAGGAACTCAGCGAAGCGGATCAGAAATATCTCAAGTTTGGGCGCGCGTTCGAGCGTGAATTCGTCAACCAGAGTTTCACCGAGAATCGCACCATCGAGCGGACTCTCGAAATTGGCTGGAA
This sequence comes from Anaerolineales bacterium, assembly GCA_919902735.1. GTDB lineage: Bacteria > Chloroflexota > Anaerolineae > Anaerolineales > Villigracilaceae > Villigracilis. Next base: position 8,320 of record CAKKRM010000334.1, read on the forward strand.
ACTTCTTTCCATGCTTCCGAAGAAGGAACTCACCCGCGTCACGCTCGACGAGATCGCTCAATATTACAAAGGCGACGATGCCGCAAATTAGCATTGCCCCCACCCGCACGAACCTGATTCGCCTCAAAAAGGATTTGCGATTTGCAAAAGAGGGGCACGAGATTCTCGACCGCAAACGCGAAGCCCTGACCGGCGAACTGGTTCGTGTGGCAAAAGAGGCCGACACCTTGCAAAAGGAAGTTTGGGCGTTGTTGATCACCGCGTATGCCACGATGGAAAAAGCGCGCCTCGTGATGGGTTCCGACCACGTTGAATGGGCGGCGCTCGCGGTGGATAAAACCGTGGATGTGCATCTGCGCATGCGCGGCGTGATGGGCGTGGCGCTCCCGCAGATCGAAGCGCGCGGCGAACCGCCGAAACTTCCCTACAGCCCCGGTGACACCTCCGCCGCGCTCGATGAAGCCAGCGACGCATTTCGCGAGGTGCTTTTGCGCATTCCGCAGCTCTCAATGTTGACCGCCGCAGTGTGGCGCCTCGCCAATGAATTACGAAAAACCCAGCGCCGCGTGAACGCGCTTCAGCACATTTTCATTCCGCAATACAAACACCAGATCGAGTTCATCGTCAGTTCGCTGGAAGAACGCGAACGCGAAGAGACCTTCCGTTTGAAATGGCTGAAAACGAAGATGTCCAGGGCAAACGAGGGGTAAAATAGAGACTGAAAATATTCAATCCGAAAATTGAGGTGATATCATGAACATTGCAGTACTGGGTACGGGACAGGTAGGTCAAACAATCGGCCACAAACTCGTGCAGTTGGGCCATGATGTAATGATGGGTTCGCGTGAGGAAGCCAGCCCGAAAGCTGTGGCCTGGGCAAAGGAGGAAAAACACAATGCTTTGTTTGGCACGTTTGCCAATGCGGCTGCATTCGGCGAGATCATATTCAATTGCACCCTGGGTTCCGCCTCGCTGGATGCTTTGTACCTGGCTGGCGCTGGGAACTTAAAAGGAAAAATCCTGATCGACACATCCAACCCGCTGGATTACTCGGATGAAAAACATTGGAAACTGACAATTTGCAACACTGATTCCCTCGGCGAGCAAATCCAGCGCGCCTTTCCCGAAACGATGGTGGTAAAAACGCTCAATACGGTCTACTGCACCGTGATGGTTGAACCTGACAAACTTGTAGAAAGAACGGACGTATTTGTCAGCGGCAACAGCGCAGATGCCAAAGCCAGGGTGTCGAAGATTTTGCATGACTGGTTCCATTGGAAGCACATCATTGATCTCGGCGATATTACCACCTCGCGCGCCGTTGAAATGTACGCATTGTTGTGGAGAAGCTTGCGGCTGTCCACCTCGTCTCATCGCTTCAATATAAAAGTCGTAGCCACATAAACCAGCGAACGAATTTGGACATTGGAGGATTTTGGCGATACAATCATCAAAATCCTCTTTTTCGTTAAGGCCATGTCAAACAATAACACAAAATCACTCCAGCAAATTTTTTCAGAAATCCCTTTACCTTTTCCATCTAAATTCCCCGACGCGCAGATTTCAGGCATTGCCATCGACAGCCGCGCTGTGAAGCCTGGTACTCTTTTTGTCGCCATGCAAGGCGGCACTGTAGACGGCCATGATTTCATTCAAAAAGCCCTTGATAACGGGGCCGCTGCGGTTGTGGGGGATCGGGATTTGGATGGACTCTCCGTCCCATACATTCGACTCGAAAACCCGCGTCGATCCCTTACCTGGTTGGCTGCTGCGTTTTACAACTGGCCTGCCCGCAAGCTGACGGTGATTGGCGTAACAGGCACGGACGGTAAAACTACGACCAGCAATTTGATCTACAAAATACTCATCGCGGCAGGCATCAAGGCGGGCATGATCTCGACGGTCAACGCCGTCATTGGCGATGAAACGCTGGATACGGGTTTCCACGTCACCACACCCGATGCGCATGATGTGCAAAATTATCTGGCAAAGATGGTGGACGCAGGCCTGACCCATGTTGTGCTGGAGACCACGTCTCATGGCTGGGCGCAGTTCCGCGTGGATGCCTGTGAGTTTGATATTGGCGTGGTCACCAACATCACACATGAGCACATGGATCAGCACGGAAGTTATGAAAACTATCGCGCCGCAAAAGCAAGGTTGTTTACGAGCCTTGAAATGACGGGAGAAAAGCCGCAGGGGAATCCGCGTTTGGGCGTCATCAATCGCGATGACGATAAGTCGTTTTCCTTTCTCAACGATCATATCAAAGTAAACAGGATCAATTATGGGCTGGGGGAGGAGGCGGATGTCCGCGCGGAGGATATCGAATATAGCCCAACGGGAATCAAATTTACTGCCATCTCAAAAGATTTTCGTGTAGGCGCTTCGAGCAAGCTGGTTGGAACGTATAACGTTTCGAACTGCCTCGCCGCGTTGACGGCCACTGTTTACGGACTTGGGATCAATCCACAGGTGGCCGCGCAGGGCATTGCCGCGTTGGACGGTATCCCTGGGCGGATGGAAAGAATTTCGATGGGACAGAATTTCACCGCAATCGTGGATTTTGCCCACACGCCCAATGCTTTGAAAGTGGCTTTGGAAGCTGGAAGGAAAATGACGAGGGGCAGAGTCATCTCAGTTTTTGGTTCAGCAGGCCTGAGGGACAAAGAGAAGCGGCGCATGATGGCGGAGACATCCGCAGAGTTGGCAGATATCACCGTGTTGACAGCCGAGGATCCGCGTACTGAGTCGCTGGAGGGTATTCTCGAAGAAATGGCAGAAGGCGCAAGATTGAAAGGTGGGCGTGAAGGGGAGACGTTCTGGCGGGTTCCTGACCGGGGCGAAGCGATCAAATTTGCGCTGCGCCTTGCAAAAGAAGGTGATGTTGTACTTTCGTGCGGGAAGGGACATGAACAGTCCATGTGTTTTGGCAGGACGGAATATCTTTGGGATGACCGCATTGCAATGAGAGCCGCACTTGCGGAATTTTTGGGAATGGATGGACCGAAGATGCCCTATCTGCCATCGCAGGATAAGATGGAAGAGGAATGGTTGGAAGAATAATATGAAGAATTGGGTTACGCCTGTTATCTTGCAAGGCAAGTATGTAAGGCTGGAGCCGATGACAGAAGCTCACATCCATGGCCTGGCTGAAATTGGAATTGGCCAAAGTTTCTGGGATTTTATGTTGTACGGCGATATGAATTCGGAAGCCGATATGCAGAACTGGGTTCTGGATATTCTCAGCCGAGTTGATAAGGGAACAGACCTTCCTTTTGCAGTGATTCACCTTGCCTCGGGACGGGTGGCAGGAGCGACCCGTTACCTGAACATTATGCCCAACGACCGCGGATTGGAAATTGGCGGCACGTGGTACGGAACGGATTTCCAGCGCACGCCCGTTAATACGGAATGCAAATACCTGCTATTGACCCATGCTTTCGAGACCTTGAAGTGTATCCGCGTGCAGTTGAAAACGGATGCGCGGAACGAGCGTTCGCAAAACGCCATCGAGCGGATCGGGGCGAAGAAGGAAGGCATCCTTCGCAACCACATGATCCTGCCCGATGGCAGGTATCGTGATTCAGTTTTTTACAGCATTTTGGATACGGAGTGGGCGGATGTGAAAAGGAATTTGGAAGCAAGGTTGAGCAGGTAAAGGAAATAGAACGTAAAAGCTCCCAACAGCATCGTTGGGAGCTTTCTTATTTAGCGGGGAGGGTACATCTACCCGCCTAAGCAAGATTTGGTTTCAAGAATGGACCAAGGAGATATGAGATCACATCCTCGGCGGAATAGCTGGTTTTGCCCTCTTTAAGGTATTGGCCTACTGCCGCCAGATCATCGCCAGAGGTGATGATCGGCTGTTCCACGTAGCCATCTTTGCGGACTTGGGGAAAGCCAGCCGTGGCTGTCAGGTTGTTGCACAGGCAGGAGCGGTTAACGGTATCTTCGACGACGCCACCTTTTTTGACAAACATATCCACTGGTTCGGAGGCGCAGCGGTAGCCGACCGAGCCATCCTCCCGTTTATAAAGGATACGCAGAAAACCAAGGTCGCAAATTCGATTACGAGCGCTGTACGCCTCCGGCTCGGAGAGAGTGCCCTCCAATTTGGCAACTTTAAAGGGGAAACCTGTCGGTGAAGCAAGCGGACTTGTGAATACTTCCGCCTCTTCATCCATTACTTTGCGGAGCATACGTTTTTTCAGGTCATCTCTCATGCCGGATTCGTCGCAGAGGGAAAATGCGGTGCCTACCTGCACACCTGCCGCGCCTGCCTCCAATGCCGCTTGTACTTGCTGGGGATTACCATAACCGCCTGCAAGCCAGAAAGGCAGCCCCAATTGTTTCATCTTCTCAAGGTCTACTGCGTCTTTTTCACCGTAGATTGGTTCGCCTTTTTCGTTATAAGTGACTGTGCCGCGCGGGGGCGCATTATGGCCTCCAGCGGTGGGGCCTTCGATCACAAATCCATCCACTGCGCCTTCACTGCGTTTGAGCAAAGCCTGCGCCAGAACCACTGAAGAGATAATGGGTAAAAATTTAGGTCGTTTGAGTTTTCCGATGAGTTTGGCGATGCCGGGAAAAATATTCTCCGGGTCAAAGTGGATGCGATGATCATCATCCTTTTCCGCGCCATGCACATCCATGCGGTAGGAGACGGGTTCGTGGTTGCTTAGCTTATCCAAAATTCCTGCAATTTGAGTGGGGATACCTGCGCCCATCAACACCACATCCACTCCGGCGAGCATCGCGCCGTAGAGCGAGGCCAGGTTGGGCATCTGTACTTTTTCCAACAGGTTGATGCCAACGAGGCCGGAGTGCCCTTCTTTTGCGAGAAAGACTTCTACATAATTGGCAATGGCTGTGATCTGATCGAGGAATTTTGGCGGTTTGATGGTATAAGCTGCGGGCGTTTTGTAGGGAGTTTTCGCTGATTTTCCACCGGGGGCGTAATAGCGGTTGATGATGTTTTGCACCGGCTCAGGCAGTGAAAAATTTGCCAGCGCACGGCGGACGTTTCCGCTCAGGTCGCCGTCCATGAGGCGGCTGGCTAGCACACGGCTGATGCCTGTTCCTGAGACCACGCCCAATTGTCCCAATTGTGAAACAGCCTTTGCCAGCCGCCAATCGGAAATGGCGACGCCCATGCCGCCTTGTATTAACTTGGGAAGTTTCATTTAATACTCCAGTTTATAAAATTAATAGTACTTGTTATTAACCCCGATAACGGGGTATGGTTTCTGTTACAGGTTCGCTGATGTCTGTTGAAACTGGATCAGGCGAAGGGTTTGGCGCGAAGCGTTGTGCGGGGTTGGACGATGCCGTTGAGCAGGGTCAAGCCAAAGACGCTGCTCAGGTTGATGAGTAGTTTTCCAGTTAAGATTTTGTAGGAGGTGGAGAGTTTACAAAAAAGCGGACGAAGGAAATCTTCGTCCGCTTTGTCTACCTGTTTACTTGCTTATCTTCGATTACGATCCCCGCCGCCACTGCGACCGCGATCTCCGCCGCCGCTGTTGCGTGGGCCGCCTCGGCTGCCACCGCCGCTGCGCCCGCCCTTGTCTTTCTCGCGGGCTTCCTCAGCAGACCAGCCTTCGAGCACAGCCTGACGGGAAAGGCGAATCTTGCCTGCGGGGTCGATGTCTGTGACCATCACGGTCAATTCGTCGCCGAGCACGCACACATCTTCAACAGTGTTCACGCGTTCGCTGGCAAGTTGGGAGATGTGAACGAGGCCGTCAATGCCAGGCATGATGTTCACGAATGCGCCGAAGGCCTCGATGCGCACGACCTTGCCTGTGTAAATATTGCCGACCACTGCGCTCTCGCTAAGACCTTCGATGCGTTCCCGTGCGATCTTTGCGCCTTCAGCGCTGGTGGAAGCGATATAGACAGTGCCGTCTTCTTCGATGTCGATCTTTACGCCTGTCTCTTCCTGCAAGGCGCGGATGTTCTTGCCGCCAGGTCCGATCAATGCGCCGATTTTATCAATCGGGATTTTCACGGTGATGATGCGCGGGGCGTGAGGTTTCAATTCCGCGCGGGGTTCAGCCAGCACAGCCAGCATCTTTTCCATGATGGACATGCGGGCGGTGTAAGCTTGAGCTAATGCTTCTTTCATCATTTTCGCGCTCAGGCCAGATATCTTAATATCCATCTGCAAAGCAGTGATGCCTGCCGCAGTTCCAGCAACTTTGAAGTCCATGTCGCCGAGGTGATCTTCGGTTCCCTGAATGTCGGTGAGAATTTGATAGCGGCCAGCCTGCCCTGAGCCTGTCGAAGGGTCGGTGATGAGACCCATTGCCACGCCGGAAACGGGAGCCTTGATCGGCACGCCCGCATCCATCAACGCCAGGGTCGAGCCGCAGACGGAGCCCATGGATGTGGAACCATTGGACGACAACGCTTCGGACACCACGCGGATCGCGTACGGGAAGGATTCTTCGGCTGGGATGACGGGTTCGAGAGCGCGCTCTGCCAACGCTCCATGCCCAACCTCGCGCCTGCTCTGCCCACGAAGCATTTTTGCCTCACCTGTGGAGAAAGGCGGGAAGTTGTAGTGGTGCATGTAGCGCTTCTTATTTATGGGGGAGAGGTTATCCAGTTCCTGCGCTTCGCCCAAGGTGGCAAGAGTGGCGAAGGATAAAATTTGGGTTTCGCCGCGGGTGAAGAGACCCGTTCCATGGGCGCGGGGGGATAGGCCTACGTCACACCAGATCGGGCGGATTTCAGTGGGGGTGCGTCCATCGGGGCGTTTGCCCATGCTCAGAATTCTCTCGCGGACGACAGCCATTTCAGCGAGTTCAAATGACTCTCGGAATGAAGCAATTGTCAGGTAGGCTGAAGCGTCTGCATTTTCAGGGACTGTGCAAAGTTCCGCTTCCGCTTCTTCCTTGATCTTGCTCATGCCGGAATAAAATGCCACTTTGGAAAGCGGCTTGTCGAGCAATTCATTCATTGCGGCGCTGACACGGTCGAATACTTTTTTCTTTGCTTCTTCGGATGGCAGATAGAGTTTCACTTCGCGCTTGGGCTTGCCAATTTCAGCGGCGATTTTGAGTTGCAGATCAACAAGCGGTTGAATGGATGCATGTCCCAAATCCAAAGCCTGCGCCATTACATCTTCGGGGATTTCGTTCGCGCCGCATTCCACCATGAGGATGGCGTCTTTCGTGCCAGCGAGTCTCAGGTCGAGGTCAGAGGCTTCGATTTCAGCAAAGGTCGGGTTGACCACAAATTCGCCGTTCACACGGCCAATGCGTACCGCGCCAACGGGACCGCCCCAGGGGATATCCGAGATCATGATCGCGGTGGAAGCCGCGTTGATCGCGAGAATATCCAGCGGGTTGATGCCATCCGCAGAGAACGAATACATGATGACCTGCACTTCATTGCGCATTCCATCTTGAAAGAGCGGGCGCAGCGGACGGTCTGTCAATCGCGCAGTGAGAATGGATTCGGTGGAAGCGCGGCCTTCACGTCGGAAGAACGAGCCAGGGATTTTGCCGCCAGCGTACAACCTCTCTTCGTATTCCACGGAAAGAGGGAAGAAATCAATGCCTTCGCGCACGCCGCCCATGGTGGCCGCCGCGAACACAATCGAATCTTCGATGCCAATGGTTACCGCTCCGCCAGCCTGACCAGCCAAACGGCCAGTCTCAATGGTGACCGTTTTGTCGCCAACAACGGTTGAAAACTTTTTACCTTCGAAATTCATTTTGTCTCCTTTATTAACTCTGGAATATGGCAGCTTGCTACCATACATGCGAAGGTCTCGCCCTCGCATTCCAGATTTTCCCGCTTTTGGTCAGGGACTGAAGAGTGGGAACAACCTTGTTGTTCGCGCTATTCAATTCCTGACTGCGGGCGCCTTTTATACAATGTAGGGACACAGCGGCGCTGTGTCCCTACGGGTGAACTACTTATTTACTTGCGGCGCAGGTTCAAACGTTCGGTGACGCTGAGGTAGCTCTTATAATTGCTTTGGCGCAAGTACATGAGCAAACGACGGCGGGAGCCGACCATCTTGAGCAAACCGCGACGGCAGGATTGATCCTGCTTGTTGCTCCGCAAATGCTCGGTGAGTTGAGTAATGCGGTTGGTCAGGATGGCGATTTGCACTTCGGGCGAACCGGTATCCTT
>CAKKRM010000335.1 GCA_919902735.1 Anaerolineales bacterium
GCATGTTTTAGGGTCATGTCGCCCTGAGCGATAGCGAAGGGTCTCTACGACTATCTTAGAGACCCTTCGCTCCGCTCAGGGAATCATGGGCGGTGCGTAACATCAGTTAATCAAAAAGGGACAGCCGATTGGCCGTCCCTTTTTTTCATGCACATTGTCAAGCGTTTAAGCTTCGGTTGAGGGTGGTTTAAAGATCAGGAAGATCGCATTGATGAGGATGCCAAGTACCGCCGCAGTGGCGATGGCGGGCAGGCCGCTCGGGAAAACGCCGGGGATGCTGACCGGGATAAAGCCGCCCGGATAGCCGATGTTGCCGCCGATCCCTACAACCATAATCACAGCGCCGACCGCCAGGTTGCGCGGATCGAACATGCTGACCTTATGTTCCTGCATCAGGGCGATGCCTTGCATGCCAATGACGCCAAACAAATAAACTGCCAAACCGCCGCTCACAGCCAACGGAACAGAATTAACCAGCGCCGCAAGTTTGCCGACAAATCCAAGCAGGATGGCGATTACGCCAGCCGCGATCAATGCCGGGCCTGAATAGTTGCGGGTGATTGCCATGAGTGAGTTGTTCTCGCCGTAATTTGTTCCTGCCGTTGCGCCAACGAGACCATTGAGGAAATCTCCGATACCGTCAAGGATCAAGTTGAAGCCAACATGCTTGTCTATGCCAACTTTCTCCCGGCCGCTATCTTCAGCAAAGCGGTCAATGTACAGGCTCATTTGGTACAAGTGCGCCGTGGATTCGGGAATTGTGGCGATAGCCATGATCGAAATGCTGATAATGGCGGTTGCCACCAAATCGCCGCTAAACGAGGGGAAGGTAAAGTGTGGAAACTCGAACCAGGGAGCAGAGGCAATACCTGCCGCGCTAACCGAACCAGGCGCAATAATGGCCGAAATAATGTAGCCCGCGATGCCTCCCAGCAGGATGGGCAGCATTCCTACAAACCCTTTGTTCTGCAGATATACAGAGAACAAGATCGTAAGCACGAGTGTGATCAGCGCCACAAGGAAGTTGTTACTGGCAAGGTTTCCAACGGCGGCGAATGCAAGGCCGAAACCGATGATGGCCGCTACGGAACCCGTTACCACAGGCGGCAACACTTTATCCAAATTATCCTTGCCGACTGCGCGGATGATAAAGCCAACCGCGATGTTGATCAACCCAGTCACGACGATGCCCGCCTGCATCAAGCTGAGCACCTGGTCCGGCACTGGCCCACTGAAATTTACATAAGCCTGGCCGGTGGCCGCCTGAATAATGCCCAAATAAGCCGCAATGTAGCTGAAGCTCGAGCCATAGAACAAGGGGATGAAAGTTCCAACCCCGCGGCGGGAAAGAATTAGCGCAACAATTGTTGAAACGCCGGAGGCAAAGAGCACAGTACCCACATGGAAACCACAGAACGCGGCAACAAACACGGTCGCTGGGAACATGGTCAGCACATGCTGGAAGCCCAACAGGATCGTCTGTCCCATTGGGGGCGAATCGTTGGGCATGTAGCCCATTAAATTACTTTTAGCCATTGTAGTTTCTCCTGTCATTGATCGAGATGGTCCAGCCTGACTTACTTTTGCCTTGCTTGTTTTTGTCTTGCTGGGTTTCTTTTTTACTGCCATTACTTATCATTCTCCTTCCTGCGAAATTGCGGGGCGGTGATATAAAATTATCAGACTTCAACGGCACCTCCGAATAAAAAATCGCCAGGCATTTTATGCATGGCGACAAAAAGGGAATGGGTCAATAAACTCAAAGGCAATGAGCTTGTTGATCGTGCGCACAGTTACCTGAAACAGGGGATGGCACATGTTGCATTAAATAACCCTTGTATTCAGAGTGAGATACGCAGAATTCAGCCTTTTTTATGGATTCAAAAACCGCCTCTCACAAAGCCCGCGCCTGCTTCCGTTATAGACGCATTCGATTCCCCGTTGACTCTCGCAATTATCCTGTGCTACACTCTCGAAGCTATTCACCATATCCCAAAGAGGAACCTCCATGCAACTCAAAGGCGATGTCGCAATTCATGCTCCGCGTAAAAAAGTGTGGGATTTTCTGACAGACCCGAACCAGATCGGGCAATGTGTGCCAGGCGTGGAAAAAATCGAAACTATCGAACCGCTCAAAAAATATCGGGGCATCGTCTCAGTTGGGTTGGGTTCCGTGAAAGCGCGTTTCTCCGGCGAAGTGGACATCCTCGAACTGGACGAACCCAACCGCGCCAAGCTCAAAGCTCACGGCATGGCCACTGGCAGCGCGGCGGACGCGCTCAGTGAAATGATCCTCAGCGATGGAGCGGATGGCGCAACCATCGTCAATTGGACAGCCGATATCAATGTCTCTGGGCAATTGGCAAGCCTGGTTTCCCGCTTGATGGCGCCTGTCTCGCAAAAACTGGCAGGGGTTTTTTATGATGAAGTTCGCAAGAGGCTGGAAAAAGACGAATAACCATTGCTCAAGCCGCCTCGAGCAAGCTTGGAAAACACCATGCGCGATATCTTGTCTGACGTGGAACGCTGGCAAAGGGAGGGGGAGTCTATTGCGCTTGCCACGGTGGTGCAGACGTGGGGCTCGTCGCCGCGCAAAGTGGGGTCACAGATGGCGCTCACAGTGAATGGCAAAATCACAGGTTCGGTCAGCGGCGGATGCGTGGAAAATGCGGTCTTCGAGGCGGGGGTTGAATCGTTGAAAACGAAGCGGCCTCAACTGTTGCATTTTGGCGTGGCGGATGAAACGGCGTGGGAGGTGGGTCTTGCCTGCGGGGGAAGCATAGATATTTTCGTCAATCTGCTTGATTCAAATTTCTTTCAAGCCCTGCATTCAATCATTAAAGAAGAAACTCCCGCGGTTCATGTAACCGTTATTCGCGGCTCGGATGAAATTCTGGGCTGCGAGTTGTTGATTACAGAGGATGGAGTTATCGCAGGTTCGACTGGCAACGAATGGCGCGACGCGGTGTTAAAACCTGGCAAGGAAGCTCTTTTACAAGGTCTCTCACGCCGCGCGGTATTGAGTGAATCCGTTGAAGTTTTTCTGGATGCAATGCTGCCGCCTCCAACGCTGGTTATCGTCGGCGGGGTGCATATCGCCATTGGATTGGCTGCGCTGGCGAAGACGCTTGGCTATCGTACGATTCTCGTTGACCCGCGCAAGACTTGGGGAAACGAAGAGCGCTTCCCGAATGTGGATGAACTGATTCAATTGTGGATTCCCGATGCGTTTGGAAAAATCAAGGTAACCCGCTCGACGGCAATCGCCATGCTTACACACGACCCGAAGCTGGATGACCCCGCGTTGAAGATTGCTTTACCCAGCCCAGCGTTTTACGTCGGCGCACTGGGGAGCAAATCTACACATGCGAAACGCCGCGAGAGATTATTGAACGACGGCATCACCGAGCCGCAACTCTCCCGCCTGCACGCGCCCATCGGCTTGGATATCGGTGCGCAAACACCCGAAGAGATCGCGCTCGCCATTATGTCTGAGGTAGTGAATGCCCATAGAAAACAGAATCAACCGTCGGTTAAGAATGAAGCGAAGCCAGTCGCCAGTCGCTAGTCGCCAATCTCCAATCATCAGAGACTGGCGACTAGCGACTGGAGACTAAAAAAGAGGATCATCCATGAAACCTGCTTCCTTTGAATATCATGTTCCTGATACGCTCGAACAAGCATTGGGCTTAATGAGCCAATATGCAGACGAAGCGAAAATTTTGGCGGGCGGGCAAAGCCTTGTGCCTGCGATGAATTTTCGTGTGGCACAGCCGGGCATGTTGATCGATTTGAATCGGGTAAATGAACTAAGTTTTATTCGTGAAGAGGCTGGAACATTTCACATCGGAGCGATGACCCGTGAACGGCATTTGGAATTTAATTCTTCTCTCGCAAAGCGCGCTCCGCTTTTAACAGAAGCTGCGCCGTTTATCGCGCATCCTCAAATTAGAAATCGCGGCACGCTGGGCGGAAGCATTGTGAATGCCGACCCAGCCGCAGAGTTGCCTGTGTTGATGCTGGCGTTGGATGCGCGGCTTAAAGCGCAAAATGCATCTGGCGAACGCTGGATCGAGGCGCATGATTTTTTTGCCGGCATGTTCACCACTGCGCTTGCATCCGATGAAATTTTGGTTGAGATCGAATTGCCATTTATGCCGCTGCGCACAGGCTGGTCTTTCATGGAGGTTGCGCCGCGCGCGGGCGATTATGCATTGATGGGGGTGGCCGCATTGGTAACTCTGGACGAAAACGGAAAATGTAAAAAAGCAAAGTTGGTTTATTTGAATGCGGGGGATAGCCCCGTGGACGCAAAAGAATCTGCCAGACTTTTGGAGGGTGCAGCGTTGAATGATGCGTTGATCGAATCTGCGGCGGCGATGGCGAGTGAAAAGGAAATTAATCCTTTTGGGAATATTCATACTTCAATTGATTTTCAGCGTCATCTGGCAAATGTGTTGACGAAAAATGCATTGAAACAGGCAGTAAAACGCGCGGAGGAAAACCTGCAATGACCCGATCATTCCCTGTGACGATCACCGTCAACGAAAAAGAATACAAGCGCGAAGTGGAACCGCGTTTATTGCTCAGTGATTTTCTGCGTCACGAACTTGGACTCACGGGCACGCACGTCGGTTGCGAACACGGCGTTTGCGGAGCCTGCACGATCTTGTTCGATGGCGAGTCGGTGCGCTCGTGTTTGATTTTTGCCATTCAAGCGGATGGTCACAGCATCGCGACGGTTGAGGGTCTCGCAAAAGACAAAGACGATTTGCATCCGATCCAACAAGCCTTCTGGGAGGCACATGGCCTGCAATGCGGCTATTGCACGCCGGGTATTTTGATGACGCTTGTCCCATTCTTGAAGCAAAACCCAAACCCCACCGAAGCTGAAATCCGTCACGCGCTGTCTGGCAATCTCTGCCGCTGTACGGGCTATCAACATATTGTGGATGCGGTGAAGTTGGCAGCGGAGAAGATGAGGTGATTAGAGATTAGAGACTGGAGATTAGAGACTGGAGATTATGAATCATCATCAATTAACTTCTTTGTTTCGCAACAACGAAATCTCGGCTGAGGGATTAGTCTCCGGTTTCCAGTCTCTATTTAATTCCCGCGAGCCCTCCCTCCTCGCCTTCCTCCCCGAAGAGAATCGTTTCGAGAGATTACGCAAAGATGCTGATGAACTTATTTTACGTTATCCTGATTCCAAAAACCGCCCGCCCCTTTTTGGAATGTTGATCGGCGTGAAAGATATTTTTCAAGTGGATGGTTTTATCACACAGGCGGGCAGTCGTCTGCCATCGCATGAACTTCAAGGCAGCGAAGCCGAAAGCGTCACAAGACTCAAAAATGCTGGCGCGTTAATTCTCGGAAAAACTGTCACGACTGAATTTGCCTACTTCACACCAGGCCCCACGCGCAACCCGCACAACCCCGAACACACGCCAGGCGGTTCGAGCAGTGGTTCCGCCGCCGCGGTTGGCGCAGGTCTTTGCGAACTCTCGCTCGGCACGCAGACCATTGGCTCGATCATTCGTCCCGCTGCGTTTTGCGGCGTCGTTGGCTTCAAACCAACTCACGAACGAATTTCTCGTGATGGCGTAATTCCGCTATCCCCTTCATTTGATCACGTTGGATTTTTTACGCCAGATGTTTTGACGGCAAAAAAAATTGCAAGTATATTAATTGAAGATTGGAAACTGGAGACTGGCAAACGGAAGCCGATCCTTGGCATCCCGGAAGGCGATTACCTGAACTGCGCTTCAGACTCCGCCCTGGCCTGCTTCCATACAATTTGCATTTCCCTCGCTGCCGCAGGATACGAACTATGCCGCGTCCCGATCATGGACAATTATCAAGAGATTCGGAATCGTCACGATGCCATCATGTCTGCTGAAGCCGCGCGCGTTCACGAACAATGGTTCAGTAAATACGAGAATCATTATTCATCAAAATTCACCGGCCTGATTCGTCGCGGGCAATCAGTCTCGAATCTCCAGCCTCTTCTTGATTCCCGCGAAAACTTCCGCGCAGACCTCCGGCGGGCGATGATCGATAACAACATTGACCTGTGGATATGCCCTCCAACCATCGGCCCCGCCCCAAAAGGACTCGACAGCACAGGCGACCCCGTGATGAACCTTCCGTGGACTCAAGCGGGCCTGCCAGCCATCAACCTTCCAGCAGGAAAAAACCAGGATGGATTGCCGATGGGTCTACAAGTAATTGGTAATTGGTACAAGGATGAATCTTTGCTGGCCTGGGCGGAAGATATCGAGAAAGTCATGAGCCAACTATGACGGTTGTAAAGTGGAATATCCGCGCTGGAGCGTATTACGACTCAGTTGTGCTGATGCAATTGCAACGCGGCTTGTTGGAACTGTCTGGCGTGATTGACGCGGGTGTCGTGATGGCAACTCAAGCGAATCGCGATCTGCTTGCCGCCAACAACCTTTTGCCAGATTCTATTTCTGCCAATCCAGATGATTTGTTAATCGTTGTCAAAGCCAATACAGAAGACTCCGCAACAGAAGCAATTAGCAAAGTAGACGAGTTGCTTACACGCAGGAAATCATCCAGCGTTTCGCAGGAATTTCATCCGCGCAGTTTGAGCGCCGCAGTCAAACAACTGCCCGAAGCAAATTGGGTGTTGATCTCGGTTCCAGGCCGCTACGCAGCAGGCGTCGCCCGCGAAGCGCTTGACCTCGGCAAACACGTTTTCCTTTACAGTGACAATGTCTCTCTCGAAGATGAAATTGCCCTCAAGAAAACTGCGCGCGAAAAGGGCCTGCTCGTGATGGGGCCCGATTGCGGCACAGCCATCATCAACGGCATCGGACTGGGATTTGCCAACCGCGTCCGCCGCGGACCGATTGGCCTGGTCGGCGCTTCGGGGACAGGGACGCAAGCTGTTACGACTCACATCCACAACCTCGGCGGGGGCATTTCCCATGCCATCGGCACAGGCGGGCGTGACCTGAAATCCGATGTCGGCGCGATCACCGCGCATCAGTCACTTGATCTGCTCGCGCGTGACCCTGAAACAAAAGTGATTGTGCTTGTCTCCAAGCCGCCATCTCCCGAAGTTGCTACACAATTGATTTCCACTGCTCAAAGAACTGGCAAGCCTGTTGTTATTTACTTCATTGGTTATCCTGCACCTGCCAGAAAAATTGGCAATTTGCATTTTGCAATTAGTTTGAGCGAATGTGCCGCGATTGCGGTAAACATTGGAGAACAGAGACTGGAGACTAGAGACTCCCAGTCTCCAATCTCCAGTCTCTACGTTCGTGGCTTGTTCTCAGGCGGAACACTCGCCTTTGAAATGATGGTCGGCTTACAGGCAACACTCTCTCCTTTATATTCCAATTCTCCAATCACTAATTCTCAGAAT
>CAKKRM010000336.1 GCA_919902735.1 Anaerolineales bacterium
GGGGTACGTTTTTGGGTCTCCAAGCCCGCCTCCTAAGCAGTAGTTTTTTTCTCTTCGGTTTCATATTTTTCCCTCAGCCTCGCCAGCGTCTTACGCGCCGCGAACATCATCAGGAACACCGAAAGAGGGATACCAGCAAACAACAACACCAGTGTGAACACCGGCTTCGTTCCGAACGTTTCATCAAGCCACAACCCACCAAACACAGAAGCCAAAATGACTGCAATGGTAATACAACCCACCTGCCCGATCATAACCACGAGCAGGGTATACACCATATTTTGGCGATTGGTCTGTTTTGATTGTGTCATGTCGCACGATTATAACTGACAGGTCAAAGGGCTGTCAAACGAAAATCCTTTTTGTGATTTTCTGCCCAAAGAGCATTTTTCAACACTACAAGCTGACTCCCGCCAACCAGTCATACCGCCCCCCTTCAACGCCTCTTTCTCGACTTTTGACCTGATTCTGCTTTCTGTAGTATTTTTCTACGTCTTATCAATAATCGACCACGGACAATGGACCATTGACCATGGTCTGTCGTCTACTGTCCGCGGTCATTTTTTCTAGAACAAATTCAACGCCGCCGCGTCAGACCAGCTAAACCACGGGGCAAATACCGTACCAACCAAAATCACGCCAATTGCAAGCACAACCAGCGCAATCGCATACGGACGGGTCAACGGCACAGGATGCTGTTCTTCGTTCTCCCCTTCCATGCGGTAGAGGTACACATACTTCAACACGTTGAGGTAGTAGTACACGCCAAAGATCGAGTTGATGATGCCCACAATGACCAGCCAGGTGTAATTTGCCTGCACACCCGCAGCAAAGACAAAGACCTTCGCCACAAAACCACCGAACGGAGGCATACCAGCAAGGGAGAGGAATGCAGCCAGCATCATCAAACCCATCAAGGGATTGCGGCGGCTGAGACCTGCGTAGTCGGTAATCTCTTCCAAACCAGTGACGCGGCTGAATGCCATCACCACACCGAAGGCCAGCAGGTTCGTCGCAATGTACGCCGCAAGGTAGAACACCACGCTCGCCGCGCCAAGTTGACTAAATGCCACCACGCCGATCAACGCATACCCAGCATGTGCAATGGATGAATATGCAAGCAGACGCTTGATATTAGTTTGTGAAAGCGCAAGCAGGTTACCGACAGTCATGGTGATTGCTGCTAGCGCCGCAAAGATCAACGTCCACGAGGGGGCGAAGGCAGGTAAAGCTACAAAGAAAAAGCGGACAACCACGGCAAAGCCAGCAGCTTTGGAAGCTGTGGAAAGGAAGCCCGCAACAGGAGTAGGAGAACCCTGATACACATCAGGCGCCCAAAAGTGGAACGGAACAATCGCCATTTTGAAACCAAGCCCAACCATGACAAGAGCCAGGACACCGAAAGCAAGCAGCGGGGAAATCGTGCCCGCCGTAAATACCTCAGCGATTTTCTGTAGATCGGTTGTGCCAGTGAAGCCGAAGATCAGGCTGAAGCCGTAGAGCATAATGGTGGAAGCCAGTGTGCCGAACAGCAAATACTTGAAACCAGCTTCAGTAGAACGATCATCCGCGAGCAGGAAGCCAGCGAGAATATAAAGCGGAATGGACGCGGTTTCAATCGCCAGATAGAGCATGACCAGGTCCGAGGAAACAGCCATCAGGTTCATGCCGAGAAGCGAAGCGAGAAGCAGAACATATGCCTCGCCGCGATGTCCCGCAGTTTTATGATCCATCAAAAGCAGGGCTGTTACCGCCCCCGCGAACATGAACAAGATCTTGAAGAAGAAACCCAGCCAGTCAAAGCGAATCATGCCGCCAAGCACGGATGTCGGTTCGCCAGGTTGACCAAATAACAGGCTGATGATGATGGCAATGAAAAGTCCGCCAGCAGTGAACCAGCCTGCATTACGTCGTTGATCTTCCTTCCAGAAGGGCTCAAAGACAAGGATCAGGATGCCAAGGACAAGGATCAGAATTTCAGGGAGGATGGAAGCGAAAATTTGTGAAGTAAACATTATGCACCTCCCAGCAAGCGCAGAATATTCTCAACGCCTCTTTCCACCATGGGAACCATGACGGCGGGGAAAACGCCAATGACGATCATTAGGAGGCAGAGGGTCGAAATTGCCACTTTATCCAAAATAGTGACATCACCCACATGGCCTTCCAATTTTTCAGGCATTGGGCTAAAGAACACTTTACGAATATTGATCATGATGTAAGCCGCCGTGATGATGATCGAAATGCTTGCAATCACCGCCACCAGCCATTGCTCCTCCCAAACGCCCATGAAGATCGGGAATTCAGCGATGAAGCCAGAGAAGCCAGGCATACCCATGGACACGAGACCGCCGATGATGAAGCCGATTGTGGCGAATGGCATCACTTTGGCAATACCGCCCAATTCGGGGATCATACGAGTGTGCGCTCTATCGTAGATCATGCCTGTGATTGCGAAGAAGAGGGCTGTCATGATGCCGTGGGAGAACATCTGCACGCCTGCTCCCACCAAACCGTTGTGGTTGAGGGTGGAAACGCCGAGCATGACAAGACCCATGTGCGAAACGGAGGAGAAACCGATCATGTATTTCATATCGGTTTGTACGAAGGCAATGTAGGCGCCGTATACAACAGCGATTCCTGCAAATGTCAGGATGAGCCACGACCATTGTTTCGCGCCTTCAGGCAGGAGCATCACGCCCACACGCAGAGCGGCGAATGCGCCAAGCTTCATCAACACACCTGCATGGAACATGGAAACGGCTGTCGGTGCGGCAACGTGGCCATCAGGTGACCAGTTGTGGAAGGGCCAGATACCACCCAAGACGGCAAAGCCAAAGAAAACGGGCAGGAACCAAGCATATTGGAAAGCGGCTGAGAAACCCGCGCTTTCCATTTGAAGCATGTCAAAGGAGAGCACGCCTGTGTTTTGATATTGCGTCCAGTACATGGCGAGAGCGCCAACGAGGGAAACAACGGAACCAATGAACAGGTAGAGTGTCAATTTCATGGCGGCATATTCGCGGGTCTTTATCCAGCCCCAAATAGCGATGAGCAGGTACATCGGGAACACGGCGATTTCATAAAAGAAGAACAACATGAACAGGTCAAGCGAGACGAACACGCCGAACACGCCGCCAGCCAGCAGGAAGAGGAAGGCAAAGAATTCGCGCGGACGGTCTTGAATGCCAGCCATCACATGTTTATCGTCATCGCCCCAGGAGATGAGAACACCCGTGAACATGACGATGCCCGTCAACAGCACGAGCGGAGCGCTCATGCCGTCCACGCCGAATTTCAGGCTGATGCCGAGCGCGGGAAGCCAGTTGTAGGTTTCAATGAATTGATAGCCTGTTAATTCACCAGTCAGGTATTGCAGGTACATCCAGCCCGCCAGTAGAAGGTCAATCACAGCGGTTGCAAGCGCAACGCTGCGGACTTCCGTCTTGCGGTCGGCAGGGATCATCAGCATGATAACTGCGGCTACAAAGGGAAGGAAAGTGATAATACTTAATATTGGAAAATTCATAATCACCTCAAGGGCGGTAATTGGTGAGTGGTAATTAGAGATTGGAGATTTACCAATTACTATTTAGAAAAGCGCAACTACAGCCTTGTTAATTACTTCAAGTATCCACGCGGGCCAGATGCCGATGATAAGAATGAGAGCCATCAGCGGGACCACCACGAACATTTCGCGCGTGTTGATCTCGGTCAGTTTGTGGTCGCCACGCTGCGCGGCCCAGTGTTCATTCATGGGGCCATGCAGAACTTTCGCGATGCCCTTCAAAATATAAGCGCCCGTGAAAAGCAAGCCGATCATTGAAACGGCAGTGTAAATCTTCAAGACTGGGTATGCGCCTCGCACTACCATGAACTCGGAAACGAAACCGTTGAGCCCAGGCAAGCCCAGGGAGGCCATGCTCATGAAGATCAGAATGCCACCGTAGACAGGTACCAGCGGAAACAGGCCGCCGAACTCTTCCAGGTTGCGGGTGTGCGTGCGTTCGTAGATCACACCGACGAGGAAGAACATGCCAGCCGCAGACAAGCCATGATTGAACATTTGCAGAACCGCACCGCTCATGGCGATATGAGCTTCGGGCGTGCCAGCAGCCAAACCAGCGGCTGCGATACCGAGCACAACAAAGCCCATGTGATTGACCGAAGAGTAAGCCACAAGTCTTTTGAAGTCTGTCTGGCCGAAGGAGCCAAACGCGCCGAAGACAATCGCGCCAACCGCAAGGAAAGCCAGCGCCCCTGCGAACATCCTTGCTTCCAGGGGATAGAGCGGAAGCACGAGTCTGATAAAACCATACGCGCCGAGCTTGAGAAGCACACCCGCAAGGAGCATGGAACCAGCGGTTGGGGCTTCAGTATGGGCATCGGGCAGCCATGTGTGGAAGGGCCACAATGGAACTTTGACCGCGAAGGCAACTGCAAATGCCCAGAAGGCAATGGTCTTGACGGTATGCACTGGCATGCCGAGGAGAATGGAACTGGTGTCCAACGAATTCCAACGCTCGTAGAGGACGACCAGGTCATAGGTCCCGAAAAGAACGCCGAGCATTTGCACAGCCAGCAGCAGGCCGAGCGATCCGCCCATGGTGTAGATCATGAACTTGAGCGAAGCATAATCCTTGTTGGCGCTGCCCCACTGATTGATAAGGAAGTACATCGGGACGAGACCGATTTCCCAGAACACGAAGAAGAGGAGCAGGTCAAGCGACATGAAGACGCCGAGCATGCCTGTTTCCAAGAAGAGGAAGAGCATCATGTACGGCTTGACGCGGTCTGTGATATTGAAGGAGGCAAGTATGGCAAGCGGTGTGAGGAAGGTGGTAAGCAAGACCATCGTGATGGAGATGCCGTCCACACCGAGATGCAGGGAGGAGTTCAACGCTGCGTACCAAACATAGCTTTCCTGAAATTGGAAGCCCGTTGCGTTGAGGTCGAAATTGCTCCATAGCACAAGCGTGATTACAAAAGGAATCAAACTGGCGGAAAATGCAAACCAGCGAAATAGCTTTGTTTCAACGCCAGGCAGGAAAAGCATGATCAATGCCGCAATAGTCGGCAGGAACAAGATCAGGCTGAGGAGATGAGTGTTGAGAAAATCCATCATGCGCTCCTAGGCCAGCAGAAGGAAGTACAGCAGGCCGCCGACTACGAAGAGAACGGCCAGTGAAAGGATGAGGTACTGCTGGATACGACCCGTTTGAATGGGACGAAGATTTTTGCCTATCCACCAGGTAGCATCAGCGGAACCATCACCCAGGAATTGATTGATAACGGGCAGATCGAAGTAATTACGAATTGCGCTTCCGACTCCGCCGGTAGCTGGTCCAAATAAATGGAGGATGCCGTCAATGAAGCCTTTATCCATCCACTGGGAGACGAATACTTCGGAGAACCAGATGGCAGGTTTGATGAAGAGGAATTCATAGAGTTCATCGAAATACCATTTGTTCTTGAGCACACCGATCTGGAGTTTGTCTTCCGCAGGGGAATGAACGTTGCGATACACAAGCCAGCCGAAGAACAAGCCACCAAGCGCCACAACGAGAGACGTGAGCAGAGGAATGATATTGAATTCCAAAACTGGAGGATGTTCAGCCAGCGTGCCGCCGACAAATTCATGGAACCAGTTCGGGACAAGTCCGCCGAGGAGTGGGAAATGTTCGGGGATGCCGACCCAGCCATAGGTCACAGCAAAGAACGAGAGCACAACGAGCGGAGCGGTCATCGTCCACTTATTTTCCTGCGCGTGTTCGGCTTCCTTGGTGCGGGCTTCACCGAGGAAGGTCAAGGTAATCTGGCGCATGGTGTAGAACGCGGTCATAAATGCGGCAATCGCGAGGGTAATGAAGACTGTTAGATGACCATTGATAAACGCGTCCGCAAGGATTTCATCCTTCGACCAGAAGCCGGCGGTGATGATCGGGAAGCCAGAGAGCGCAAAGCCGCCGATGAGGAAGGTCCAGAATGTGATTGGCATCTTCTTGCGAAGGCCGCCCATGTTGAACATATCCTGCGGGTCAACTTTGTGATTGCCCGTGTGAAGCACGCCATGCTCCATGCCGTGAATGACGGAGCCAGAGCCGAGGAAGAGCAAAGCCTTGAAGAAGGCGTGGGTAATTAGATGAAAGGCTGCGGCCACATACGCTCCGACACCGAGCGCGGCAATCATGAAGCCGAGTTGTGAAATCGTGGAGTAGGCCAGCACACGCTTGATGTCATTTTGTGCAACAGCAATGGTCGCGGCAAAGATGGCCGTGAATGCGCCGATGAACGCAACAACGGTCATCGCGGAAGTCAGCGGAGCGCCTTCAACCCAGCCAGCGCTGAGCAATGGGAACATGCGAATAACCGCATACACACCCGCCGACACCATCGTCGCCGCATGGATCATGGCGGAGACTGGGGTCGGACCTTCCATCGCGTCTGGCAACCAGACATGCAGTGGGAACTGCGCGGATTTACCAATCGTGCCGATGAAGAGCAATAACGCGATCAGACCTGCGGCAGATAAGCCAAACACACCGCTTGGGACTGTTGCGAGAACATGCAAAGTCTCTTCCGTGAAAATTTCGCGATAAGTCAATGTACCAGTTGCGTAATAAAGGAAGGAAATACCAAGAAGCATGAACACATCGCCGATGCGTGTGGTCATGAAGGCTTTGACTGCCGCGTTACGTGCGGATGGCTTG
>CAKKRM010000337.1 GCA_919902735.1 Anaerolineales bacterium
TGAAGAAGAACAGCATCCCCATCCCTATCGCCACCTTCACCTATGACGGCGACGGCAGGCGGGTGAAATCCGTCGTGGGCGGCGTCACCACTACCTTTGTTGGCGTGCATTACCAAATCATAAATGGAAATGTGACCAAGTACTATTTTGCAGGCGTATCTCGCATTGCCATGCGGGCAGGCAGCACGCTGACCTATCTACTTGGAGACCATCTCGGCTCGACCAGCCTGACAACTGATTCCTCTGGCAATCTGGTATCCGAGTTACGCTACAAACCCTGGGGTGAGACGCGGTATTCGAGCGGCACGACAACGACGAGTTATCGGTACACCGGTCAACGCGAGGAGGCAGGTTTTGGGTTGTATTTTTATAACGCACGCTGGATGGACCCTGTGTTAGGGAGGTTTGTGCAAGCCGATACCCTCGTCCCTGGCGGAGTGCAAGGGTTGGATCGCTATGCGTACGTGCTAAATAACCCAATGCGATATCATGACCCGTCTGGGCACGCCCCTGAATGTGATGACGGTCCGCAAACATGGACCGCATGTAGACAACAACTCCATGATTATGCAAATTCCACGCTGGAGGAACTTGGCGGAGTAGACGATCTTGAAGCAGTAGTTCGTATTGTTGATAAAGCGGCACAGCTATATAAAAATTACGACAATATGATTCCTGCGCTTTCAGGCATATTTTTAGGAATCGAAGAATCAAATTCTCTTACAATATGGCACGCGTTTCTAGCAGACAGATGCGCCGCGCTTGGACGCGCTGATTGCGAGGCTAATACTGTATCATTTGGCGATGCGGGTTTTAATCATGATTTTCAAGATGGACAAAGTCAGCCGTTTCATTTTTGGGCCTACCTTGCTACAAGTGCAAACACAGAAGGGACAGGCCCTGCAAGCTATATGCCAGGAGCTATAATTAGCGCTGGCGCAAATGTTGTCCACGAAATAATCATGCCCGATGGGGCCGGGGCTACCTGGCAAGACTATGCCTTAGCTCAAGCAGGAATCAATATTGGCACATTGGTTAATGTAGGCGCGGTAACACCCGATCAACTAGGAAACACAATCAAAGACTATGTGGGGACGAACGGTCCGGGAGCATATTTTGTTCCATTACTGATACAAATTATGCCTCTTGAAGGAAACAGGCAACTGAGGTAAAAAATGAGAATAAATAAAAAACCAATTGCCCTTTTGGGAGTTGTAATTGTGGTATTTAGTTTCCTGATCTATGTTTACATATTGCCTGTTGCAACTACAGTTTATACAGAGATGAAGGCATACGAAACTCGCGTGGCAATCAGAGACGATTACACATTACACACAACTCCATTGCCTAAGGAAGTTGCGAACGATTTATGCGCAAAGCTTAATATCAAAGAGACAAGTGAAAACTGTCGGCCTAGTGCTATTGTATACGGGCCTGATTTTTTTGATGAAATCCAAATATATTTCAATGGTCTTCGCAAGCAGGATAAAACCCACGAAACAGTCAAGAATACTCTGGGAGCATATTTGATGCGTTGCGAGGAACCAGATCTTGATGGAAATTATAGATGTAAATACGATCTTCAAGGAGACGGGAGATATCCAGTTTTTTTCTACTTTGATAAAAATGGATATTATTATCGAATCATAGCAACTATAGGAGGTTCGTAACTTTCTCAGGCGGTGCATGTTCATTGAACCTGCCCAACGCTTCCGCAAGTCCGCCCGTCCCTGTCTCCTCTCGCGCGGACTTCACCGAAGTTTATCCTGAATGTGTCGAAGGAACGGCGATGGGAAGCGCGTCAAGACCGTGTTGACCACTAGCCTCGGCTCCATCACCACCATCTTCGTGGGAATGCACTATGAAATCACAAATGGAGTCATCACCAAATATTACTTTGCGGGCGCATCTCGCATCGCCATGCGGACAGGCAGTACATTGACCTATCTGCTTGGCGATCATCTCGGCTCGACCAGCCTCACCACCGATAGCACAGGGACAAAAATCTCCGAGATGCATTACAAACCCTTCGGTGAAGTCCGCTCGTGGTGGACAAGCTCCACTGTCACCACGCCGAGTTATGCGTTGACCAAATACACCTTCACGGGACAATACTCCTATATGGACGACCCATCCACGTCCGCCGTCACCGAAGGCTTCGGGTTGATGTTCTATAACGCTCGTTTTTACGACCCTCAGCTAGGCAGATTTACCAGCGCGGACACGATTATCCCGTCCACGCAAGGGGTGCAGGGTTGGGACCGCTATGCGTACGGATTGAACAACCCGTCAAGGTATACTGACCCCACTGGACATGAATCAGTTTGTGGACAAGCAAACTCAGATCCAGAATGTGGCAACCTAGGTCACGGTCCGCTTTCCCATCCAAAACCTCAAAAGCCTGAAAAGGAAAAAGAAAGTTGCAAGGGGTTAGGATGTATTCATGACGATGGCATTCCCGGCGATGACGGCGTTCCTGCTACAGCACGGCCTGACCCCAATTGGGAAAAAATTGCCGAGGGGGTAGCCATCTTTGTGGTCGTTGATTTATTAGTCGTTGCTCCTGTTGTAGTAGGCTTGACTGCATTTGCGCCAGAATTAGAGGTAGCAATGATACTCACTGAAGCCTGGTCTTGGCCTCTTGTTGCTACAGTTGTCGCTGTAAATGTTTATGCTTGGGACTTAATAGTAGCAGGCGCCAATGGAGATTAAAAAAACTATTCCTATGCCGTTGTCCTTGAGATTTCCCAAAATTGCGTGGAGGCTCTAATGGTTGAACAATTTACACATTTGATTATTGTACTTAATGCCATCTTATTAGTTGTGTTAATAACCGGCATAAGATGGTGGCAAAGAAAGCATGGTAAGGTTACTGAAAAAGCATTAGCATTAATATTAACTGGTTATTTTAGCTTTTCGAGCATAATTACTTCACTTCCTTTGATAAAGATCAATTTTCAGGTAGCTGTAGTGGTCAATCTAATTTTTTTATTGGTATTCTGGGGCATTGGATATCCTTGGATTCGATGGTTGTACCGTCAATTTAATTCATCAAAGCAATGATTACCCCGTTTATCAAAAAGACGAACCAAGCAGACGACGAATCCCAATCCTATGGCTACGACTCACTCGACCGCTTGACAAGCTGGTCCCTAAACAGCGGCACGCCCGAAACCTATTCCTATGATGCCACCTCGGGCAACCTCAAAACCAAAGCAGATATGACCTTCGAGTACCCCACAGGCGGAACCCGACCCCACGCCGCCACCAGCGCGGACAATGGCACTCCTTCCTTGCTCACCGATGATAATAGTTACACCTACGATGCCAATGGAAACCAGGACATCCGCGTGATTGGCGGACAGACCTATGACCTCGATTATGATGCCGAGAACAGGCTTGTTTCCGTCACGGGTCCCAATGGTTTCTCCGCATCCTTCACCTACGACGGCGACGGCAGGCAGGTAAAATCTGTTGTGAACGGTGTAACCACCACCTTTGTTGGCGCGCATTACCAAATCATAAATGGAACTGTGACCAAGTACTATTTTGCAGGCGTATCTCGCATCGCCATGCGGACAGGCAGCACGTTGACCTATCTACTTGGAGACCATCTCGGCTCCACCAGCCTGACAACTGATTCCTCTGGCAATCTGGTATCCGAGTTGCGCTACAAGCCCTGGGGTGAGACGCGCTATTCGAGCGGCACGACGGCGACGAGTTATCGGTACACAGGGCAACGCGAGGAGGCGGGTTTTGGGTTATATTTTTATAACGCAAGATGGATGGACCCTGTGTTAGGGAGGTTTGTGCAGGCGGATACCATTGTCCCTGGCGGAGTGCAGGGGTTGGATCGGTATGCTTATGTGGGAAATTCCCCTATTAATTATATAGACCCAACAGGGCATGAGCCTGGCAGTATGTGCGATCGAGGATACGCTGAATTTTGTCCCCCTGAAAATGGAAACGGCAATGGCGGCGATGGCGAAGATGATCCAGTAGACCACCTTACAAAGGTTGGCGATAAGGGCAGTGGGTTACAGATGAAATTAGCCTACAACCGAATGTATAATATGTGTGCCAATAATAGTTCGGAGGCTTGGTGGTGTTCATCGCCAGGGACATTCACTATAAAAGATTTCATAATTATCATTATGTCAAGCGAACTTTCTCCTTTTGGTGAGGTAATAGTTGATCCATCAACTGGCGAAACAATGGCCGATAACCCGGAACTACAAAAAAAACTTGCCGATGCTGCAGCTCTATGGTTTAGCACAAGTTGTGTTCATCATGTAGGCTGCCAGGGCCCAACTGATAATGCAATTTTTAATTGGTTAGGTGAGAATTTTGAATCAGCGCAATACCTCTTTACTGCAAATCCAACACCTCATCCCAATATGAGTGGTCTGGCAACAGCGATAGCAAATGCAGTTCTGGCAGTGAGCGAAAATCCCCAGGAAGCAGGAACATGGGATCTCGTTTATTGGGGAAATGAGTCGATGTTTCCACGACCTCCATTGGCGATATATATGATATTAGGCGGGGATAATCCTGCTTATCTTGTACCTTATGGAGAGATGCAAAGGTTAGGAATGCAATGAAAAATAAAATTGTTTTCGCAATCCTTTCTTTCTGTTTGCTGGTAAGTTGCTATACCTCTCTACCCGAAAATCCGACTCAAAGTGCCACTCGCATATCGCCAAATGACATAGCACCAACTGCAAATCCTGAGATTGCGACAGCGGCGCCATCGGAAATGATGCCTACTTCTGTAAGTGAGTGTTTCGGTTATCAAGGAAACCTCCTGGAGAATTTACAGGGAAGAGCAATCTTTGGCGGGGAAAATACTCTTTTTTCGCCAATGATTGAACTCTCAGAATCTCCTGCCTATCTATTGATTTTGGAATCGGGCATTAAGTTGGCATTACCTTCATCCGACGGGGATCAGTTAAGAGACTTTTCAGTATCCCCCGATAAAAAATGGCTGGCTTACAGAACTGAACTTTCGGACGGATCGGGTGAGGTGTATGTGATTGGAAATGATGGGGATCTGTTTAAAAAATATCCAATGGCAGATTGGTGGAGTCTAATGGATTGGCTGGATAATGATCATTTGCTAGTGAGTAAAATTTCTAAGCAAAACCCCTATTCAACGCTAATCTTTAATCCATTTACTGGCGAAACCGAGAAAGAATTGGTTGCAAATTATCCTGATATATTCAAAGGATATTCGGGAGAATTGTATTCATGGGATCAATACGGATTATCCGAAGCTGTGTACAATCAAAACTTAAACATGGTGATTTATCCTAAAACCCCAATCACACTAGTACTATATAACATGTCAACCCAAAACAAGATCGTAGAAATCGCTGACGATAGCGCGTCAAGTCAAGCCCCAATGTGGCTGTCAAACGGAAGGGAGTTTATTGTTGATATTACTACTAATAACAGCACTGGCGATCAGTATCAGGATGAACTATTCAAAATCGATATTAATGGGAATATGGAGCAACTTACAAACCTCCTTGATTTAGGCTATTCGAATGTTGCTATTCAGAACTTCGGCGAATCATCCGATGGACAATATGTCGCATTTTGGTTTGCCCAAATTGGTTTGGGCCCATCGCGCTTGGCCGTTTTAGATTTGATGACATTAAATGTAAAGGTGTTTTGTGATCTTGCAGGGGGATTAATGCCTCCAGCATGGTCTCCTAATAATGAACATGAGTTGCTTGTCGATGGCACTTTTGGTGGTCTTGAAAACTATGGCACAATATTCGTAGATGTTGATTCTGGCTTAACGGCCCAGGTGGAAAAGGGTGTTATTCCATTGGGATGGCTGATTGATCCATAAGCATCGGTGCGCACTACCTCGTGGAGAATGGCCTCGCCACAAAATATTTCTTTGCAGGAGCAAGTAGAATTGCCATGCGCAAGAATGGAACCTTGACCTACCTACTCGGAGACCATCTCGGCTCGACCAGCCTGACAACTGATTCCTCTGGCAATCTGGTATCCGAGTTGCGCTACAAACCCTGGGGTGAGACGCGGTATTCGAGCGGCACGACCGCCACGAGTTATCGGTACACAGGGCAACGCGAGGAGGCGGGTTTTGGGTTATATTTTTATAACGCAAGATGGATGGACCCTGTGTTAGGGAGGTTTGTGCAGGCGGATACCATTGTCCCTGGCGGAGTGCAGGGCTTGGATCGGTATGCGTATGTCAACAACTCGCCGATGAATTATGTCGACCCGAGCGGGCATACCCCAGTATGCGGGTTTTCTTATTCCGATCCTGAGTGTGAAAAGACATCCAAAAAGCAAATAATCGACCCGCCGGATGAAAAGACGGCGGGAGAAGTGTTGTACAACTTGGCAGGCGGAGATGAAATGCTGTATGAAATATGGCTGAAGTTGTATCTAACCCAGGCTGGATACGATCTGGCGGTCTACATTTACGAACATGATGTTCAAATGATGTTTGGGGGAGAAGAGGGTTCATATACAAAATGTGCTTCCTATGGTTGCACCATTTACCTTAGCAAAAAATATATGCCGTCTGCGATGGACCCCGCCGCTCCGATTGATATAAACCGCGCCGCCGCAGAACTTGGGCACGAGGCATTTCACGCCTCGGTATGGCGTCGCGCTCCCGATGGCGGCTGGTGGGAGAATTTGTTGAGGGAACTGGGATTGGCGGATTCCGAAGTAAGCAATTCCCAATGGGAGGAAGCGATGGCTTCTTTTGTAGGAAGTGAAATCTATTTTGAGTTCACTGGAATACCTGACGTAATATTTGAGAGCCTTTATGTGACAGATCCTGACGTGTTAAGAGCTTGGACCAGACAGTACAACTATCCATATAGAGGGTATCCACTTTACCCTAGGAATCCATAAGGAGGGAAGAGCTATGAAAACAACTCGATTTCTTCTACTAGGAATTTGTATAACATTTTTCGCGATAATCGGTGCATGTCAACCGATGAAGCCAAGGCTTAAGTCGTATCTACCAGAAGAAGGCAGTCTATTTAGGATTACCTTCTCATATCCGTCGAACTGGGATTTTGAAGTTGACCCTGACCCAGGTAAGACCTATGCTGGGATGACTGTTCTCGAACCGTATCCTGCGGGCGAGGGAATTAACGAAAAAAGCCGACTGGCAGGTATAGATGTTTTGTTAGATTCCAAGCCTCAGGACAGAATGCAAGAAGAAATAGATGCTTATCTGGAAGATATAGAGGCTTTGGATCGCCTTGAACTTCGCGATGACCAAGCGCTTCAGATTGAGGGTCATTCTGCAAGATGGCTGACGATAGTCAATACGTGGGAGAGCACAAATCCAGGTACCACCTATATTGCTGAATTCATTTATCTGCTCGCAGAAGACCGCTACTATACCGTCAGCCTGTATATTCCCGAAAGTGAAGTGAGAGGTCGCTTTCACACTGAATTCAAAGCGATGGTAGAAAGCATAAAATTCTTACCATGAATTCTGGCAATGGCAGGCAGGTCAAATCTGTCGTGGGCGGCGTGACCACCACCTTTGTTGGTGCGCACTACCAAATCGTAAATGGAACCGTAACCAAGTACTACTTCGCAGGAGCAAGTAGAATTGCCATGCGGACAGGCAGCACGCTGACCTATCTACTTGGAGACCATCTCGGCTCCACCAGCCTGACAACTGATTCCTCTGGCAATCTGGTATCCGAGTTACGCTACAAGCCCTGGGGCGAGACGCGCTATTCGAGCGGCATGACCGCCACGAGTTATCGGTACACAGGGCAGAGGGAAGAGTCAAGTTTTGGATTGTATTTCTATAACTCAAGATGGATGGACCCTGCGTTAGGGAGATTTGTGCAAGCCGATACCATTGTCCCTGGCGGAGTGCAGGGGTTGGATAGGTATGCGTATGTCAACAACTCGCCTGTGGTTTATGTTGATCCGAGTGGGCACATTCCCACTAAAGAAATATGCAAGTATATGGGGATATGTGATAAAAAAGGCTTTGAAAAGAAATACGGAAAACATTTAACAACATTGCTTTGGGGGACAGAATTATCTTGGGGGGACAAATTGGAGTGGTATCAAAATGGCAAACTCCAACTAGCAATGCTAGTTTTGCTACAATTTGAGGGCGAATTTAGTGGGGTGTTATGGGGAATTGAAGGGGATTTTGTAGGCAGACCTCAAACTTTCGACACCTTGAAGAACGCCGACTTGGCCCAACTAAGAACTGGAGAATGGGTTTCAACAATTCACCAAACTGAGAGGCGCGACGACATAAAGGATGCGACGGATTTACCCTTAAGTATGAAAAGTCCTTGGGAGAATAATCCATATACAGGCATGACTGCTATGGATTATTATGATTTGCCAGAAGTAAGTATCGCAACAACATTCACTGGAGGAGTAATGTTATTTATTCCTGGCGTAGGAGTAATTGGCGCGATTGCAACCGCTATTGGGTTAGGATCACTGGTTATAGATGTTTCCAGTTATTTTAATCCGGCCCCTGGAGTTATCGGTGATCCTATACACTACCCATATATTCAGGTTGGGAGTTTAGGTGAGTTAATGCTAATGCCAAAACTTGGCTTCACGCCACCAGGGTGGAGGCAATAATGAAAATTTTAATGGCTCTTTGGGATTAAGTGGGGTTAGGGGCACATTCGACCAGAATGCGCAAG
>CAKKRM010000338.1 GCA_919902735.1 Anaerolineales bacterium
AAGCCTGTTTGTAGTCTAAACCTCACCGCACTGGCGCGCGGCGCCAGTGTCGGGACGGCGCTCAACATCAGTTAATAATTCTCAATCGGTAGATTAATCAGGATATTAGTTCCTGAATCTGGCGCGGAAGTGATAGCCAGTGTCCCATCCAGCATTTCGATTCTCTCTCGCATGAACCTTATTCCATAGTGACCGCCTGGCTGAACGTTATTTATTATATCAAACCCGCAGCCATCATCGGAAACAACAAGAACGAGGCAGTCATCGCTCCAAACGATCTCGATGGACACCTTGCTGGCGCGGGCGTGTTTTTCGATGTTGTTCAAAATTTCCCTGTATACGTAAAACAACTGGCGCATCCGTTTCGCTGACTGCGGTCGTGGTTCGCCCCTGCTGGAAAAATCGACCTTGAAGGTTGAGCGCTCCTCAATTCGGCTTACATACCTGGCAAGCAGATCAGAAAGGTCGGAAGAATCATCCGATTGAAGCACGGCGAGCGTCCCGCGCATCAGGTCGAAGGATTCATTTGCAACCTGGCTCATGCGCTTGATTTCCCGGGTAATATCCGAATCTTTGAAAAGCCCCTTATCCAGCATATATTCGAGTTTCATACGCAGGTAGCTGATATTCTGCCCAACCGTATCATGCAGGTCGCGCGCGATATCCAACTGCATGGTGTGGATGGTCTGGGTAAGCAGCTTTGTCCTCCGGTCATGATTCCTACTGGCTTCTTCCGCCTGTTTTCGTTCGGTGATATCCTGTTGAATCGCAATGAAATTTTCGATCTCGCCAGCCGAATTAATTACCGGCGTAATGGTTTGCTCATCAATGTAAAGGGTGCGGTCTTTGCGGCGGTTCGTCACCTCCCCATGCCATACATTGCCGGAGAGTATGGTTTCCCATAAACTTTTGTAAAAGGCCGGGCCATGCACGCCTGAGTTTAATAATTTCGGCGATTTACCCAGCACCTCGGGAATGGAATAGCCCGTCACACGGGCAAAAGCCTGGTTTGCCCAAAGAATCTTCCCCGCCTTGTCAGTGACAATGACTCCATTCGCCGCGGTCTCCAACGCCGTGGTTTGGATACGAAGCTGGCTTTCTGTTTGCCTGCGTTGAATAATTTCGGCTTCACGTTCCGATATCACTTTAAGCAGCGGACGCAGGGAAAAAAAATACAAAAAAGGCGTGGCGAGCAATATCATTAAAGTTGCGTCGAGGATCGAGAGCCGCAGATAGGACATGGAATCCATTGTGCCTATCACCCCCATCACGATCACTTCAGAAACGAACAATCCTATAATGATGATTGCAATAAACCTAAAGGGTGTTGAAAGTTTTATCATTTTACGCATCCAATGGGGATTCAAGAGATAAAAAGAGACGCCCTGCCAACCCCAGCAGCGCAACAAAAAAGTGATTGTCACCTTATTTCCAATAAAGACTAATTGACTCACTTTACGCACCGCGCATGATTCCCTCCCGAAGGACACACCGCACTGGCGTACGGCGC
>CAKKRM010000339.1 GCA_919902735.1 Anaerolineales bacterium
TTGTGACTGAATTATTTATCATGCGTAACTTACGCAAAGCGACTTGCTGAATATCAGATGGCAATTTCCGCGAGCGTTGACGCTGATATATTTTTTGAGTTTCGTCGTTGTTGAAGGTTTTTATCACGGCTTTATTGTATAGCGCGACGCGCTAAATGTCAACCACCTAGACTTTGGTTTTTAAACTTTGATTTGGAAGGAAGCCAGCTAACGGTTTGCGTTACCTGCGTGTGGGCGGGTGTGGACAATGCTTGGGAGCAGGAAAAACTCGAAGCCAGAAAAATGCTTGTAAATCGCGCAGACTCCCACACGTCAGGTGCACGCTTTGTTAGCCCCGCCCATGAATGGAAGAGCCTTATTTGCCTTGCTACTCACTTGGCGATTCAGATTCAACTTCAGTAGATTTTTTCGCTGGCTTTTCTTCTGATTCATCTTCTGAACTATCTTTCGATGCTTTCCGCAATAAACGACTAGCCGCTCTCGAAATTTTACGCATTGCTTCTTCGGTTTTTTCACCTTCCATCACTTCACGTTTGAAAACTTCGTTTACCAAAACCTCTTGTATCTGCTCATTGTCAATTTTGACATCGGGCGATATTCGGCGCAATTCTCTGCGAATAACATCTAATACGGGGTCGCTTAAAACAGTTGCCCCGATAAAGAAACGGCTTAATGCCGCTCGTTGGGCGTGATACTCGCCAAGCATTGATTTTGCAATACCTTCTCTAGTCAAAAGATACAAGCCCTCAATGTCATCTGATTTTTTTGGATTGAGATTAAGAAAATCAATTTCCAAAACTAATTCTTGGCTTATAGGTTTGCCAAACGATATTTTATAAACTTGCCAAAATGCTCCATTAGTTAATACAACCCATTCAGCACCTTGATTAGCGCCATAGTCTACGGCTTGTTTGATATATGATTCTTTCAATTGAAGACCAATGGCTTTTACTTCAATCAATAGTTGAAGTGAGCCGTCTAACTTTATAGCGAGGTCAACAAAAGTTCCACGAATCGCATACTCTGACGTTATTTCAGAATATTTTTGGAAGCCGAAAATCTCAGCCAACATATCGGTTACGATGATAACGGTATCTGACTCGTTAACATCACGGGATTTAGCAGAGGCGAGAACAGGCTGAAACCGTTTGATGCCCGCTAATAATCGGTCTTGGACTTTGCTAGGAACAGTTGCCATTGTGAAATCTCCTTATCTATCTAGTGGATTATGAACTTGATTTTCTTTCTCTGTTTGGGAGAAAGGGGCTAACGGTTTGCGTTACCTGCGCTGGGGTGGGGACGGCGAAGCCGTCCAGCCAGAAAAATGATAAGGCGTAGGAAACTGCTTGA
>CAKKRM010000340.1 GCA_919902735.1 Anaerolineales bacterium
TGACGTTTTCTCTTCTTTTTATTGCCGTCAATTTGCACCGCTGTCTCGCTGGGCGCGCTTGCCACCTCTGTGGTCTCGATCGGCGTAATCTCCACTCTGCGCGGCCTGGATGCAAACGCACGGCCAATCACCAAACCGCGTACATCCTCAAGAAGTTGTGCAAACATTTCCGATGCGCGGCCTTTATATTGTACCAGCGGGTCACGTTGGGCGTAAGCCTCGAGGCCGATTGAAATCCTTAAAGCCTCCACCTTGGTGAGATATTCCACCCACAACTCGCTGAACGCGCCCAACAACAGGCGGCGATGGCTTTCATTCATCATATATTTCCCAAGCGACGCGGCTAACGCCGCCGCGTCAGACTCACTGAGGGTTGATACGGTTTCGTTGAGCCGATCCTCCCCGAAAGCGATTCGCGCCGCGGGGCCGAAGTCTGCAAGTTTCGCGGCATTCTGGCTGATGTGTTTGAACTCGGTTTCGCCCCAAATTTCGCGCAAGGCCAATTCCGCCGCATCGAGATGCTTCATCACATCTTCAACGACGGTTTCCGCCTCGCCGCCTTCCAGCAGCTGCGCCGCATAAAAGATATACGTGAAGCGATTGAATACTTGTTTAACCTGCTTGTGTGTTTTCTGGTCAAAGGCGGTACGCGTTCCCTGCGCAAGCGTCAACAACAAACGCAGCTTGCCCGATTCATCGTTCGCAGGTTCGCGCAGTAACAGGGCATCGATATCATGCGCGATCTGGGCATTGAGTCTCTCGCGCTTCTTGTCGAACGCATCGCGCGCAGTGTTCACTAAAATCCCAGCCAGCTCCTCCCACTCCGCAGGCAGCGGACTCGGCCATTGGATCTGCTCCCCAATGCGGTTCTGGATCGCGCCGATCACACGCGTCGCGCTGATGACCGTCAACTGGCTGGAAACAAGCTGCTGAATATCATCCTTCGCATCTTCGGGGTCATCGCTCAAAGTCTTTTGGATTTCATTATTAAACTTTAGCGGCAAACGGACGAGCGCATTCACTTCCTCCTGAATCTTCTGCAGGCGGGGAGTTTCCTCCACATCCCGCAATCCCTGGAAGTAGGCATCCAGCGCGTCTTCACGCTCAGAGATTTGAGACTGGAGGCTTTCCTCGGTTTTTTCGATCAAGCCTTCAATCGCGCGCATGGCATGGGCATATTCAGTTTCAATGGATTTAGAGACAAGGTTCAAAGTTGAAGATTGAACGTTTTCATCAATTTGATTAAGCAATAACTTAAACCCATAGGATGGGAATAATCCATCCTTCGATTCAAACGCAGGCTGAACCTGATCGAGCCATCCGATCAACTTCCACGGGCCTTCTTCATCGGTCAGGCCGATGTCGATGCGTTTGGTTACTTCGGCTTCGAGCATTTCCGCAATATCTTCGCTCAAATCCTCTTTGACAAAAATACGGTCACGCTGGCTGTAGATCTGTCCGCGCTGTTTGTTGAGCACATCATCATATTCCAGCAAATGCTTGCGCACGTCAAAGTTCGCGCCTTCCACACGGGTCTGCGAGCCTTCGATGATATTGCTGACGAGGCGCACTTCCAACGGGAGCGAGTCGTCCACTTTGAGGCGTTCCATCAGTCCGCTGACCTGTTCGCCGCCGAACAGGCGCATCAGGTCATCTTGCAGCGAAAGATAAAAGCGCGAGGAACCAGGATCACCCTGACGCGCAGCACGACCGCGCAACTGATTATCGATACGGCGCGCTTCGTGTCGTTCCGAACCGATCACGTGCAATCCGCCCAATTGCTTAACGCTTTCCATCTCTTCAAAATATTGCAGGAAGAGATGCACTTCCGCATCGTAAATTCCATAATTGGATGGGTCCGTCTTTTGCAGAGCTTCGCGGCGTTCCTGCAAGGTCATATCGAACGGGTCTTTGATGCCCGCCTTGCCCAAGACACGGTTCACCGCCGAGATCACTTCTTCCGCGATCTCACCGCCGAGTTTGATATCCACACCACGGCCTGCCATATTCGTGGCAATCGTCACCGCGCCGAATGCGCCCGCGCCCGCAATGATCTGCGACTCTTCGGTATGCTTGCGCGCATTCAACACCTGATGTGCCACCCCACCCTGTAGTACCGACTTCAGTCGGTTCTTTGCAGTTTCGGGCAGTCTCAGAATATCCAACACCGCATTTAAATTATTATCATCTTCCAGACTGATGCTGGACATGCCGTGCGGCGCGATGAACTTGCGCAATGCGTCAGGGGTGATCTTGTCTATCGCTTCATTGAACGGCACCAGGTCCGCAATGAGGCGGCCGTCTTCCTCCAGATTATTCGCGCGCAAATACTGGTCACGGACGAGGGCGTACTGCATCAAACGGCGGACAGGCTCGGCCTTGAGCCGATTGGAAAGACGCTCGGAAGATTCAACAGATGTCGTACCCACCAGCATGGGGCGTCCCAACGCGTGATAGCGGACGATCTCGGTCACGATTGCGCGGAGCTTCGCTTCAACCGTTCGATGAATGACATCGGGATAATCTTTGCGGCGATAAAATAACGGCTCGCTCTCACCCGCTTTTGCAAAGAATGAATACCCATACCCGTCTTCATCTTTTGCTTTGATCTCCGTCAGCGGCGCGCCCTTGCCAAAGGATTGATATTCAAGATTTGGCGGAATCGGCGCAACTTCGAGTTTGTAAATTTTATTGAACTCTTCGGCTTCGGTAAGCGCGGTGCCGGTCATGCCTGCAAGCTTTTGATACATGCGGAAATAATTTTGCAAGGTGATGGTCGCGTATGTGACGGACTCAGGCTCGACCTTCACACTTTCCTTCGCTTCGACCGCCTGATGCAGACCATCGCTCCAGCGTCGGCCGGGCATGAGGCGGCCCGTGAACTCATCCACGATGACGACCTTGCCGCCTTGCACGAGATAATCCTTGTTGCGATGGAAAAGATATTGCGCGCGCAAAGCCTGTTCGAGATACCCCGTGAGGCGCGCCTGTTCGGGAGTTAAGTCCTCGGGTCGGTCTGGATCGAGCAGGGTCAATCCCAAGATGGTTTCCACGCGGCTGACACCGATCTCGGTTAACGAAACGCCGCGATTCTTTTCATCCACTTCGTAATCCTCTGGCTTCAGTTGTTTAACGACCAAGGCCATGCGCCCGTACCATTCCAAATCCCCGGAAGCGGGACCTGAAATAATGAGCGGCGTCCGCGCTTCGTCGATCAACACGTTATCCACTTCGTCGACGATGGCATAATAATGCCCGCGCTGCACGCGGTTATCGAGGCGCATGGCCATGTTGTCACGCAGGTAATCGAAACCGAATTCAGAGTTTGTGCCGAAGGTGACATCTGCGGCATAGGCTTCCACCCGCTCCACCATGCGGAGATGTTCCTGGTCTTCGTGCGGGGACTCGCGCTCGAAATCCACGAGGAAGGCTTTCTTGCCGTTCTCCGTCACTGCCGCCATTTGAAGCACACCCACGCTCAGGCCCAGCGCCTGATAAATGGGAGCCATCCAACGCGCATCGCGCCGCGCCAGATAATCGTTGACTGTAATTAAATGAACGCCGCGTCCCGTCAGCGCATTGAGATAGACAGGCAAAGTTGCCACGAGGGTCTTGCCTTCCCCCGTGCGCATCTCGGCGATCTGTCCGCTGTGCAAGGCCGCACCGCCGATGATCTGCACGTCATAATGACGCAGACCTATCGTGCGTTTGGAGGCCTCACGTACCAACGCGAAAGCCTCGGGCATGATTTCATTTAAAACATCCTGTTCCGCTTTGCGGAATTCCTTATCATCGCCCCCTGGCTCTCCGACTAGCGAGAGGTTGAAACCCTCCGTTGCCTGAGCTACCCGCGCTTTAAATTCATCCTTTTTCGCGCGCAGGGCACCATCACTGAGGGACTCGTATCCCGCCTCCAGCCCATTGACCTGCTCCACGAGCGCGCTATATTGTTCTACTGTCTTCTTTGTGGGGTCGCCACTGAATAGTTTTACGAAGTTTTTAAGCATATAATCCCTTTCGGGGAGGGATTATAGCATGTGGAGGTTGGGGGCGGAATTTGAGTTTTGTTAGCGTTTTACGAAGTGTTTTCCCCCAATTAATAGACCCTATCTATGCGGACTGCAAATCCCCGCCAGCCAGTAAACTCGCAATCGAAAGGTCTTCGTCTATTTCAGGCCAATGCAAACTTACGCCGCCGCCGATTTCATATTTTTCACGTTGTTCTGGCGCGGCTT
Source organism: Anaerolineales bacterium (assembly GCA_919902735.1). Taxonomy (GTDB): domain Bacteria; phylum Chloroflexota; class Anaerolineae; order Anaerolineales; family Villigracilaceae; genus Villigracilis. The sequence goes on from CAKKRM010000340.1 coordinate 4,236, forward strand.
CATGCAAAAGCGGAAACCAAATGAGCGGAACGCTGATACCGCTTGTTGCATAAATTACGAGGCAATATCTTGATTCTGGTTTAGTTACGCATGTGAGACATATGTGCGGCACTCTGTAATACGCCCATCTGTAAGAAATACTTCCATCATCTCATTGGTGAATTTCACGCTTTTTGCCAGCGCGGCATTGGGAACATACGCGCGGCGAAATTTGCGTTTATTTTTTGGGGATTCAACTGAAATGCTCAACCCATTATTCCCACAAATTTGCCAGCCGCTTGCGCCCTGCTTCCACCGCTTTTGCTTCAAGAAATTTTTTTATTTTTGACCAGGGAATCTTGTGTATCATATTCGGCATAGGCAAAGATTCGGCGTCATCAAAATAGGATAAAGCGCGCACAGCATTGACAGGAAATGATCGCACTTTTGCATATTTCACGGCGGCAACCTGAAAAAGTTCATCAAGGGAAGCTGCTTGCAAAATAAAATACAAATCCACCATATCTTTGCGCGTGCCGCGGTTGATAAGAGCGGCAAGTTTCATTGCGCCAATTTCCTCCACGCTGGCAAGGCGCACATCATCCACCAAAAGAGTCGGCTGTACCAATGGATATAAATTCAAGCGAAAAAAACTGACCCCAACCCCACGCCAGGTGGCAACAAAAGTGGAGTCTTTATCGTAAATAATTTCGAGTGTTGGGTCATCCAAAATATCTCGCAGGATGGAGCGTTCATCAGGGCCTACAGTAGTGGGATCGTCCGAGAAAAAATCCAAATCCACCGAAAAACGATGTCCAAAATGAAGGGCAAGTCCAGTTCCGCCCGCCAGATAAAAGCGTTTTATAAAAGCGGATTTTTCAAGCAGGTGAAAGGCATCCTGCGTCGCTGGGGTCAGGGCTTTCCAGTGAGGGTGTTTAAGAACTAATGATCCCATAGCTCCCCCCTTCCCACCACAAACGGCGACTTTTTCCACCTGCGGATATTGAGTAATTTCCGCCAATAGCTGAATGTGACAGGTTTCAACTGCCGCTCGCCATGCTCGCGCAAAAACAAGCGGATGCGTTTGCTGCGGTACATCTCAAACAGCCAGCGGAGTTCGTCCCACGTACCGAATTCAAGCGTACGCTGAATGATTAAGTTCGCGTCACGGGAAAGGTTAAGACGCGCAATATCGTATTCCTGAAAATAGGGTTTCAATTCTTTCGGAATTTTGAGGGAAGGAAAATCGCGCTGCATATGGTTATTATAACTCGTAAAATAATCGCCTCTTCCCAACCTATAACGCCTTCCTACTCTGCTCCAGCCCGTTGACCTGCTCCACGAGCGCGCCATATTGTTCTACGAGGATAAAAACCTTACGTTTAACAATGGCATCCTGCTCACCCCAACACAAACTCCTGATAATTGTCAGAATGGATCACCTTATACTCCGCAATGGGATACGCTTCCAGCCACCCTTTTGGCGCGCCGCGCTGGGGGATTTTCCCGCCAGACCACTTAAATTCATATCCATATAAGTTTCCGCCGTATTCTTCCACAAGGTCAATTTCCTGTTTGTCGTAGGTGCGCCAAAAATACATGTTGGCATAAAGCGGAAGATAAGCGCGATATTTCAAACGCTCGATAAACATAAAGTTTTCCCACAACGCGCCGATGTCGTTGCGCTGATCAAGCCCATTGAACTGGGCGATGAGCGCGTTACGGATACCGTTATCGAGAAAATAATATTTCGCCTTGTTAACCACTTCGTTGCGCAGATTACGACTGAACCCGCCAACGCGGATAATGACAAATGCCTTTTCAAGCAGGTCCAGGTAGCGCTGGAGGGTTTTTACATCCGCGCTTAATTGGGTTGCAAGCTCATTAACCGAAACCTCGCTTCCAACCTGGAACGCCAGAAGTTTTAATAGATCCAGCAGGGTGCGCGAGTTCTTTACCCGGTCGAATGCCAGAATATCTTTAAGCAGGTACGAATTTGCGATCTCTGTCAGCGTACTCACACGGCTATTCAAATTACCCGCCTGGATCACTTCGGGATAAGAGCCGAATATCAAAAAGTCCGCCAGTTTTTCATGCAATTCAAATTTGTTATAAGCCGATAACATTTCAGACTGCGCCAGCGGATACAAACTAAGCGTGGACTTTCTGCCGGTAAGCGGCTCGCCCACCTGCCCGGCAAGTTCAAACGAGGAGGAACCTGTCACAATGATTCTTATATCTGGAACCTGGTCGAGGATGATCTTTAATCCCATGCCAATATTGGGTATATTTTGCGCCTCATCGATTGCAAGAAGTTCATACCCTTCCACATAAGGCAATATCTGACTGAAATCCTGCGAACTTAGAATTTGCTGTGTGCGGATATTATCGCCTGAATCAAGTTTATATTTCAGGTTTGTACTTTTGAGGTAATTTTGTAAAAGCGTTGTCTTTCCAACCCTGCGCGGACCATAAATCACCAGGGCTTTGTTTGGTAAAAGATAAGCATCCAAGGGTTCATAGGCTCGTTTGAACATAAAATCAGTATATTCCAACTCCATAGTTTTGTCAAAATTTATGGAGTTGAGCTACGTAAATTCTGCCAGATTGCCAAGTTCTGCATCTGCCTTCACTTCGGCACGGTGAGCGAAAAGACGAACCGTCAGTACAGGCTTTGTGGGGTCGCCACGGCGCAGTCCCCGCAGGAGGAATAGTTTTACGATGTGTTTCCCCATCAAGAATCTCAATCTATGCGGACTGCAAATCCCCGCCAGCCAGTAAACTCGCAATCGAAAGGTCTT
>CAKKRM010000341.1 GCA_919902735.1 Anaerolineales bacterium
CTGTGGGCGCGGAACTCGAAGCCGTGCGCCTGCGCTCGGCATTGGGCGAAGCGATGAAACTCGCCACCGTGGTCAATCAATATCTCGACGTCAACGCGCCGTGGTCAGCCATCAAAGTGGACAAGGCCGAAGCGGGCAAGACCATCTACACCGCGCTCAAAGCCATTGACTCGCTCAAGATCATGTTCGCCCCCTTCCTGCCCTTCACCTGCGCCAAACTGCACGGCTTCTTCAACTACGAGACTCCCCTCTTCGGCGAGCAATACACCGAAACGGTCAAGGACTCGCTCGGCGAGCATACGGTGCTGAGATACAAACCTATTGAAGGCTTACAGTGGAAACCCAGCGAGTTACAGCCTGGGAAGAAATTAAATCAACCGGGTCCGCTGTTTAAGAAGTTGGAGGAGAGTGTGATTGAAGAGGAACGCGAGAGGTTGGGAAAGTAAGATTCAAGCAAAAATTAAAAACAGTCCGAAAGTCACGACTTTCGGACTGTTTTTAGATAATCATTTTAGCGATTCTTGCCTAATTCTTAATGACTGAAGTAATTTCATATATGTCTTCTCCCTGCGTTCTTTTGGAAAGTAATCAGCATATTGCCACAACTGAATGCGACGAGGAACCTCGCAATCATCAAGCCTTAGAGGAAGGATAAAAACTTTCCCTTCAGGCCTTTCTAAAGCGGCTTCAAGGGAAATTTGTAATTCCTTTTGGATATAACCCTCTTTTGATACTGACTTACTTGACAAACATATAATGACTGCATGGGCGGACTCGACAGCTTTTCTTATCTCCATATCCCACTCTTGCCCAGGAAGTAGTTTCTCTTCATCCAACCATGGGTCAATCCAATTCTCCAAAGCAAGTCTTTGGTAGAGATCACGTACAATTGGTTTATCAGATGAAGCATGACTGAGAAAAACACGCAATTTAGGACCAGAGTTAATAAGATAGTTTATATTAACTGTATTATCGTTTCCCAAAATCGTACTGTCTGAATATGATCCAGATATAAATATTTTTGAATCCGTTACATTGCCAGAGGCGATAATAGTGGATTTGCTTTTATACTCCCAAGGAGCGTCGATTGACACAATAGCTTCTGCAAAGTTTTCATAACTTCTAGAAATAGATAACCTGTCTTCAGAACGATCTAACAAAACAGCTATCTCCTCTCCATAAGAATATCGCGGAACATACTGAATTTGAATATCATTAAAGTAGTCGGTTAAATTTCCTTCTGGAAAATCATATACTTGATTCAATATTGATTCAAATTGTGGCTGATATCCATCAACTTTATTTTTCTTGCTGCCATAACGCCAATCTTTTTGGAGTTCAAGTTCTGCATTCTCAATTCTTGAAGGAAGTGGAAACACGACTAAGGGGCGCAAATCATCCGATTTTTTACGATAAGTAGTTACATGCTCCACTAGACCTAAAACACCTGTCAAACTTTGTCTATTCGGTGTAAAAACTACAATAAGTCTTTCAGGCATTAGGGATGTGCAAACGCTACTAATATCAGTAAAGCCTGTTCGCGAATCAATCAATACATACTTAAAGTTTTTTGCCAGATAGTTAGCAAAACTAGGGATTAATCTTGGGCTTTGATTAAACAAATCCTCCCAATTAAAAGTGTTTACTTTTGTCGGGTATAGATCGTCAAACAGTCCTGCCGTCATCAAAAACAAATTATTAATATCAGTTTCCAGAATATATTTATTAATATTTACATCTTCAAAAAAACTGTTTGGAATTTCATCGCTCGGCGAAAGCTTTGCACAAGATTCCTTGAACTTAATAAACAGATCAATTAAACCAAGCTGCTTATCCAATTCAAAAGAGTTTGTTTTTTTTAAATGTCTATCAAAAAAACTATGTAAGCCTGGCGCTTCCAAATCCCAATCAATCATTAGGATTTTTTCATCATCGGCCCATTTATCAGCTAATACGCAAGCAACATTAGCAAGCGCCATAGAACGCCCAGTACCGCCTTTGTAAGAATAAAAAGTGAAAATTTGACCAAGGGTAGGTTCCATCTTACACTCTTCTCCCTGGAAAACTTGGTTGTGGAGGCAACATAGTATTTAGCCAATGAGAAATTTTTGAAGTAGTGGGTATCTCAAAGTCATCGCAACGACTGCATGGATCAGAAGGTAAACGATTCAAGTCTTGACAACGATTAAAGATGTAACTAGCAATATCTTTAATCGCAATAAGATATTTCTTGTTGTTTTTCAAGGTTCTACCACCTAAAAAATAAGGTTCAAAGTTATGGAAATGTCGATTTGTGCTTATTGATCTTGGTAATATATCGAGTCCGCGATAAACAACAGGTATTATTAAGCCACTGGAGTTAATAACGCCATTGCGTCTTAATTTTTCAATTCGTTGAGTTTCTAATACTTCCATCGCCTTATATTCGCGAGCACAATAGGTGCTGGCTCCATCAAAATACCTTGGAATGTAAATCATTACCATACAAGCACTCTGACATAACGCACTAGCCAAGGCTGTATTAAAAAACTCTCCTGCATGAAGTCTTTCTTCATCTCTATAGACAGGTAAATTTATCAACAAAGAAAGTTCGCTTTCTAATGCGTCCTGAAAATCTTTAGCGATATTTACGCTATCGTGGCGATAACTTATGAAACACGAGTATTTTATTGGCATAGAAATGTCCCTGTTGTTTTATATCCTATTTTAGCACTAACCCCGTTCTCGATTTCCAAATCCCAATCCTGACCGGGGAGGAGTTTCTCTCCATCCAGCCAGGGGTCAATCCAGCCTTCGGCGTTGAGTCGCTGGTAGAGTTCGCGGATATCATCCCCTTGTGGGACAATGGGTTTGTCCTGCGAAGAGTGGCAGAGGAAGACGCGGAGTTTTCGGGTTTCGGTCATCGGGGATGTCCCCATTTCCTTGTGATGGTCGAATTATACGGCAGAATCGATCCAGAAAAGCGGAAAGTTTAAGTGCTATAATTTCGGAAGAGGTGTCCCATGACCATTCTATCCCTTGAAGACAAACACACAAAAGACTTGATGAAACAAGCGCTTCTTGAATTATTTGAGGAGCGCCGCGACCTGTTTTACGAGCTGTTTGAAGAATTGTTCGAGGATGTGGGCCTTGCCAACGCCATGCGCGAAGGCGAGAACAGCGGTATTGTCAGCGAAAAGGAAGTGATGAAGGTTTTGGGGGCATAACTTGGAACTCGAATTTCGCGACAGTTTTCTCAAAGATGTAAATCACATCAAAGAAGCGGCGGTGAAAAAGAAAATCGCCACCGTGATAACAGAAGCCAAATCAGCCTCATCTCTGCCTGCTATTAGAAATGTCAAAAAGATGGAAGGCAGTGACAATTACTATCGTGTCCGCATTGGGGATTATAGAATTGGCGTCAAATTGCAGGGCAAGACACTGATATTTCTTCGTTGCTTACATCGCAAAGATATATACCGCTATTTCCCATAAATCACTTCCACAACTTTCTCGATTTCCATGTCCCAATCTGGTAGGTTGAGCTTGTCGAAACCCTTACCTGGGAGGATGGTTCGACGCCGCTCATCATGCAGTTTTTCTTCGTCCAGCCAGGGATCAATCCAGCCTTTATCATCCCCTTGTTGGACGGCGTTGAGTCCGCTGGTAGAGTTCACGGACAATGGGCTTGTCCTGCGAAGAGTGGCAGAGAAAAATGAGTTTGCGGGTTTCGGTTATCGGGACGGCAATTTCAAATACGCATCCCAAACCCCAAGCGACTCCTTCGCGCATCTATCGCTTCTTTCCAGCCCAGTGTAAAGCCAAAAGGTGGCAAGCTCACGCGCTTCCCCAGGCGGGATCACCTCCATCAATTTGTTATAGTCAGTGGATGCAAAATTCACCACAAATCCAAAATTATTTTCAGCCGCTTTTTCGAGCATGAACTGAATCCATCGCGTTTGATCTGCCTGTGTGAAATCATATTTCGCTCCGAAGGCTTCAAACCCTGCGGATGACATGCCAGACTCTGAGATCACAATCGGCTTCCCGAAGGAAATGGCGGTATCGAAAAAATCCTCGGTAATTGCCACTTTGTTGCCGTAAGGCCAGCCATAGGGATAGGCGCTTAATCCAAGCAAGTCGCTGTATTTGAGCAGTTCTGTAATTTCACGTTTTTGTTCTTCGCGGTTCCCGCCGTCCAAACCGTTCATGTGCGTATTGGTGAATGTCGCAAAGATGGGCAGGTCGGGATAATCACGCTTCAAATTTTCATAAACATATTGATGAAGTTCTTTATATCCTGTCCATGTTTCGGGTGCGCCTGCCTGCGCCACGTTGACCTCTACGCCGATCGCAAAATAATCAGGCTGGAAAAACTCAATCGCACGCCGCGCAAAATTCAAGTAAGCCTTCTTCACATTGGGATGATTCAATGGATATTCATCCCACGGTTTTGGCAAAGGCTGCCCCGTGTCCGTTCTCCAATACTCTGCCAGCGCAGTCCGCGAATTATCGAGCGGCGTGATCGCCACATACAACTTGTGATTCGCGGGCATCGAATCCTTCGCCCACTGCCATTCACTCATCACCGCTGCGGGGTATTCGCCATCCGCAAGCGCCTCGGGCCACGGGATGCCGCCGTCATAATGCATGGCCGTTAGATCTCCATGCGTTTCGAGAAACTCATTCATGTGCTGGATGCCTTCAATAGTCGCTTCGGAAGGCCAGCGCGTAAACCCCATGTGGAATGGACGAGCGCCCGCTTCCACCTTAACGGTGGGGCTGGTCGCTGAACAAACGGGCGTTGCCGCCGCTGGGGCATTCACCCCGCCGCAAGCCAGCGTGAAAATAATAAGCAACAGAAATGAAGTAATGCCGCGTAGTTTCATAATTAATTATTCTCCTTACGCGAAACGTCCCGAAGGTTCTCGTAAATCAAGCTGGTTTGTAGCCCAAACCTTCGGGACGGTGCGTAAGATGAGTTAATTATTCTCCACGAAATGAATCCCACAACTCAAGCGCGGGCTTGGCTGTGCCGTCAAAGTTTTGCAACCCGATGTAGGCGAAGTTGCCAAGCATGGACGCGTCTTCTGAATTGCCCATTTCCTTTGCATACGAATCGATGTTGAAATCGCTCATCAAAGTATTGACCCAGAACACGAGCCGCGAACCCAATTGGTTATGAATTGCGTTCAGGTACGCCACCTGGTCTTCGGGAGTGTTGGTGAGTTGGTTGAATGTCTCAGTGGAGAATCCACCCTCAGCAACGGCAACCAGCTTCGAGGTCCGAAGAAGAAGCGGGGTGTAATAGTCCACAGGAATTTCTGAGCCAGAAGGAAAGATAAAGTAGGGATAGGTCGAAATAGCCCAAATATCCAGGTTGGGTTCAAAAGCTTCGATCTGTTCCCAATTGACATCAAATTTTTGGCGGTTGCCTTCCTCAGGCTGGGGGAACATATTGTTGAGATCATCCCATTGAAAAGTAACGAAGATTTGCGTTTCGGGCGCATCGGATTTGACAAGCACATAAATTTCGTTGTACAAGCTGATGAAGTTTTGCGCGTCGTCGGGATACGCATCCATGTAGGCGTTGATCTCGGAGGCGAGGCCGAGGTAGCGCGGATGAAAGTTTCGCACGACCCACAAGGCATAATTTTTATACGCCGCGCGAATATCGGGGTTTGCAAAGCTCGCATCCCAGCCCGCAGGCAAACCGCTGAACTCGCGGCGGTTGAGACCATTGAGAGCATCCAGCACAAAAATATATTCGAGGTTGTTTTGGCGCGTCAGGATGACCTGGTTGATGATGTCGGTGCGGTTTTGTGATTCGCCGTCCACGCCGTTTACAAAATCTTCCCAGTTTGCATTTTGTTGAATGAGCACGAAGTCGCCATGTTTGGCTATGTTTTTGAAATTTTGAAAAACACTTTCAAGAGTCACCTCAGGCGGGGAGGGGAAGAAGCCGTAGGTTGTTTCGGTTGAATCGAAAACGGAATTCTGCGGCGCGGGCGGAATGCTGGGCGTGCCACTGCCACAGGCCAATGCTGCGATGGCGAGAATGAGGATGGAAAGGTAAAAGTTTTTCATTGTGTGAGTTGACTGCCTGAAATGGGGATTGGAAAAATAAAACGACCTGTATTGTGTACAGGTCGTTGAAAGGAAAAGTTGCAATTTGTCTTATGTCCTTCGACTGCGCTCGACAAGCACTCGCTCCGCTCAGGACGAATAATTCGCGCTCCCGAAAGGCACACCTGCACTTGCGTGCTGGTGCAAGTGTCGGGACGATGTGAGCGGAGAGCGGGGTGTTCGTCCCGCTCGTAGTCGAAGCGTGATGGAGAACTACTTACCCGTCAAAACTCCCAAACGGTCAATGTAATCACCCAACACTTCAAAGGCATCTTCGATGGGTTTTGTGCTGGTCATGTCCACGCCTGCGGTTTTGAAAACATCCATCGGTGATTTCGACGAACCCGCTTTGAGGAAGTTGATGTGATCCTGCGCGGCGTTGGGAGTTCCATCCAATATGCGTTTGGCGATTGCATTCGCAGCGGAGATGCCGATGGCGTATTGGAACGAGTAATAGTCAATGTAAAGATGCGTGGTGAAGGTGGCCCAGGTGATGCCGACCCGTTCGCGGTCCAGATTCATTTCGCCGCCGTAGCCTTCGCTGAAGAGGTCTGCCATCAGTTCGATCATGGAGTCGGCGGTGAGAGCTTGTCCCTTTTCGATGCGTTGATGGGTTTCAAGTTCAAAGCGGGCAAGGGTCGGCATGATGAAGAAGTAACGGTGAAAATTGTCCATGGCTTCTTCGAGCAGGGCGATCTGGAAATGTTTATCGGGGTTGGTCTTGAGCATGTGCGCGCGCGCCATTGCCTGATTAAAGTTCGAGGCGGTCTCGGCGATGATGGATGGATACAAATAGTAGTACATGGGCTGGGCACGGCTGGCGTAATAGGCGTGTATGGAGTGACCCAGTTCATGCGAGAGCGTGCTCATGCTGCCGATGTCATCGGTATAGCTCATCAAAATAAAGGGATGGGTATCCTGTGGAACGCGGGTCGAGAATGCGCCCTGGCGTTTGCCCGCATTGGGAGCCCAATCCACCCAGCGATCTTGCAAACATCCCTTGCGCATGGTTTCCACATATTCAGCGCCCATCGGCGCGAGACCTTCGCAAATCCAATTGACTGCTTTTTCAAATGGGACTTTGTGCTTCCTGGTGGTGAGCGGCGCCCATACATCGTATGGATGCAGAGTCTTCACGCCCAATGCCTTGCGGCGAATGCGCCAATACTTGTGCCAAAGCGGCAGATTCTTTTTGAAGATATCAAGCAGGTTGTGGAACATTTCCACGGGAACATTGCCATTGAAAAGTGTGGACTCAAGCGATGAATCGAACTTGCGCGCCTTCATGTTGAACACGTTCTGTTTGATGGAAACAGCGAGATTCCCCGCCAGCGTATTCTTGAACTCAAGATATTTATTGTTGTAGTTTTCCCATGCAGATTGACGCGCTTTTCGGTCCGACTCGCTGAGGATTGCATCGAAAGTACTTTGAGTTAAGTCCACCTTTTTGCCTTTGCTATCCTTCGCAGGTTTGAATTGGAAATCCGCATTTGCCAGCATGTTCGTTGTGGTGCGCACCGCCATGAACGGATCACGCAATGCGCCAAGCAATTCCTCCACCTCCGCACTGCGGACATGCGCCTGCTTGCGGAAGAGATCGTTGAAATAAAATTCATACAGCTTCATGCGCGGATCGTCCATGAGCCACTGAAGCAATGTGGCTTCCCCAATGGCGAGGAGTTCAGGGTCAATGAACGACGTGGCCGCGCCGACCCGCGCCAGTGCGCTCATGGCTTTTCCATTCATAGCCGCGCCGAGTTGGTCAGACGTGTCCACCGCGCTGGACAAGGTTGCGTACACCTGCACTTTGGCTGCGCGTTTTGAAATTTCATCCAGCGTATTCATGGCTTCGATGAAGGTGCCGGGGCCGTCGCTGAGATGCCCTTGATATTTTTTGATGGTTGGAAGACTCTCGACAAGGTTTTTTACTTCGGCATCAAAATTATCGGGAGATGCAAACACGCTTTCGTCGTTCCAGGTTTGATTTTTTTTGACTTTGGATCGGGGTAGGGAAGTGGACATTGAAGCGCTCCTTTTTTGTTTTATACCCGTCACGGTCACAAATGCCCGAACTTGGGCATTTGTGACCGTGGGCATTATAACCAAGTGTATTACAAACTCACCTTACGCACCGCGCATGATTCCCTGAGCGGAGCGAAGGGTCTCTGGGATAGTCGTAGAGACCCTTCGCTATCGCTCAGGGCGACATGACCCTAAAACACGCAAAACTGCGTAAGGTGAGTTACAAAATTAAAAGGTTTCGGAATTCTTTCATGGCTCGCCAATTGGCTGCAACGAAAAGAATTCCGAAACCTTGGAAAGTGCGGTCATTTCCCGGCGGGGCAAATCTGCCAGGCTGTGACCGCTGGTTGAAATATCGCCTGTTTATGCTTCTTGTTTATCGCCCGTGATATCCAACTTAAGAAAGATATAAAATATGGCGGATATCATCAGCAGGAGGGCGTAATTATGTTCCCTTGTTTCGTACACCCCTTGAGGCACACCCATCGTGGGGTGTAGATAAAAACCTGGGAATTTTTCCATAAAACTAATAAGCGCCTTTTGAAGGATATAGTTGACCAGGATCAGGAACCCATACTGCCAGGGCAGGATCGGGAATTTTGTTTCAAGGAACTGCCTGATTGGCCTGATCAACCAGCAGGCGGTGGGGATTAGGAAGCCAAACCCCAGTGAAAAGATTGCCGCCAATTGATCGAAATCCAATGGTAACGGTGCATCTTCCCCCTGAAAGAATTCCAGGTTATGAAGATTCAATTCCTGCTGAACATTGATACCCTTGATGAGATCATTCGTTTCAATATTTAAAATCCGCTGTCCCCAGCTGATCTCTTCAAAAGTTGCCAGAAGGAATAACAACGCAAACCCCAGGAAGGATAGGCGCTTTAACCAGGCGGGGTCTTTGAGGCTGAGTTTGACAGGGGATCGGTAGAACGCGATGGCAAACATCACAGAAGCGACGAACAGATAAATTGGAGAAAGGTTTTCGAATATTCTGTCCTCCCTGACAAAGGCATCCAAAATTTCTTCCCTCATAAAAATGGGAATGTAAGTGGCGACAAGTAATACAGCAAAGAAAACGATTGATTTGTTGATATTGAACTTTGTTTTCATATAATAGCTTCTCCTCAGTCGAATTTTTATTTAAGTGATGGCATGCGCCATCCCGAAGGTTTGAATGGAAAACAAGCCTGAATTTCAAGAACCATTCTGTTGACTCAGAACAATACCTTCGAGTCATTCCGCGCAGGGGTGTTTATTTAGCCTTACTTGGTCGTAATTATAGCAAAAGACAAAGGAATTGTTGATACTCAAAATCAAAATGCGCGCTCAAAATAACAGATATTTACAGAATAGACTTTATCGGAAATAACACACAGGCACCGTCCCGAAGGTTTTTTTCGAGGAATTTGAACGCCTGGCGGCAACCTTCGGGACGTTTTTTCTAATTACCGATAAAGTCTAATATATTCAGCATGACGAAAGAACCCCGGGATGTTCACTCAACTGCAATAGTAAAAATCCCGGAGTGGTAGGTTCAATCTTTTTTTCGATTATTGGGCAGGCAGTGGAATGGTCTCGTTAACCGTGACCTGGCTTGTTCCATCCGCGTTGAAGACCGTAACGGTATGCGTCGCCTGGGTCTCGTTGATGGCTGTCCATTCTTCTCTTCGGGTCAGCCTGGGGATATTGTTGGTGATGGTATAAGTATCGATGCCCCAGTTGGCCGCGCTCTTTCGCCACTGTGAGCGGATCTCGTTGTTGCCGGGGAATTCCGGTGATCTGATCTTTCCATACTCCTCGTTGTAAACGAACAAACGGGCGGCTGGATCATAGATGTAATATACATAGGGAATATTGGGACCGGCTGGCAGGTTTCTGACAATGCGGAAATCGTCGTTGCCGTCGTAGTTCATATCTCCAACGATCAAGCTGTTCGCATCATTTACGGGGGTGGCTGTTTCAATGGACGATGGCAGGGTGATATCCTGTGACAGGCCGCCGAGGCCAACATCCTCCGGGCGTTGGAAAACCTTGATGGTTCCGATCTTCATATTACCCGATGCGTCCATCGAGCCGCAGACCTTGAAATGGGTTGGATTCGGATTTACTCCAGCAAGCCTGAGGCTGCGGGTTAAATCCACACAGATGCCTGTGGCGCCAGTTGTGGTTGTGGGTAATGTTGTTCCCGCCGAATTAAGCGGCACCTTGAGTATGCTCCCGACCGCTAATGTTGAGTTAACCATTTGCAGGACAGTGGAATCTGCGTTGTACATCTGTGCGATGGAGGCCCAGGTTTCCCCAGCTTTGACCGTGTGCGTTCCAATGCAGGGTTTTCCGTAAATTTTCCCGGCGCTTCCAATATTGGGCACGTTGATAATCATGTCTTTCTTGATCATGGCAGGGTTGGATAACTGCGGATTGGCGAGAATCAATGTAGCGGGATCGGCTCCATAACAGCGGGCGATCTGCCATAGCCATTCGCCTTCAACTACCGTATGTGGGATCGTTGAGCCAGGCGTTAGATTTGATTGAGTAACGGCTCCTTTCGTGACCGTGGCTGATACTGACTGCGAAGGGCCTGCTCCTCCGCCGGAAGCGGTTGCGCTGGTTGCGACGGATACAGCATTCATGTCAGCCTGGGTAACTGTATAGTTGGCCGAGCAGTTTACAGTTGCGTTTGAAGCGAGGGTGAGGTTTGCATCGCCGCAATTAATGGGCGAACCAAATCCGACATCCGTCACTGTAAATTGAGCGGGGCCCAAGGATTGCGATCCGCTGTTTTTGATGACGTAATTGTATGTCACGATTTGGCCGACGCGATCATAATTGGACGGGTTGGCTGTTTTGGTGAGCGTGAGCGCTTTGGCTGGCACGGTAGGGACGGTGGTGGTGACCTGGTTTGAATTTACAGTGTAGACGTTGGCTGTTGCGATGTTCACAACCGAGCCTTTATCAAGGTCAGCCTGTGTGATCGCGTAATCGGAGGCGCACTCGATTGTCTCTCCCTGATCAAGACGATCATCCAGATTGCCGACTGTGTTGAGAGCGGGGCATGTGAGCGCTGCGCCTGTCACGGTGATGTTGGCAGGAATATTGGAACTGCCGTTTTGGGCGGCCTTGATGGAATATTTGAATTTGATGAACTGCCCCACCGTGTTATACGGAACTGAGGTATCCACTTGAACAGTGAGCTCAATTTTCACCAATTCAGTCAGAGATGCAGTTGCCTGTACGATCGGCAGGACAGATTGATCGGTCGTTGAGGATGTGGTCAAACTGCAGGCTGCCAGAACGGATACCATGATTGCAGCAAGAATGATGGAGCGTATCAACTTTGCCATTTTATTTCCTTTTCTACTTTCTCAGAAGATAAGTTCATTGCTGTTAGTGGTTAGGATGAGTATAGCATTAATGAAGTGACAGGGTCTATTTTTTGAATAGACTTTATTAGTTATTTTACTTTCAACTCATCCTCGCGCTCTGGGATGGTAAACCGATTGATGGTGGTGTAATCCACAAAGCCGGGGATGAATTTATTCATGAACACGGTTACGCTCCACAGCCAGGGGATGATCCACATGCGGCGCGGACGACGCGCCAGTTTTAGCACAGCTTCGGCAACCTGTTCCGCCGTTAATAGCATAAATTTTGGCGTGGATGTTTTGGTTTTGCGATTGATGCCCGCATGTTGGTTGAATTCAGTTACCACACCGCCAGGGTAGACCAGCGAAACATCGATGCCCCAGGGTTTCACTTCGCGGCGCAGAGCTTCGGAGAATCCATGCACGGCATGTTTGGAGGCGGCATAGATCGAGTAGGTGGGTGTTGCCACCAGCCCCGCCATCGAGCACATATTGATGATACTGCCTGAGCGTTGTTTCATCATCACAGGCAAAACCTGCCGCGTGGTTTGGATGACGCCCATCACGTTCACATCAATTTGCGCTTGAATATCTTTAATGGGGTCAAGCTTCTCCAGCCAATCCAATCGTCCGAAGCCTGCGTTGTTGACGAGAATATCGATGCGGCCAAATCTTTCAAGAGTTTGAGAGATTAGAGATTGAATATCTTCCAACTTCGATAGGTCGGCTTGCGCCACCAAAGTCTCTGCGCCCATCGCGTTGATTTCCTGCGCGAGAGCTTGCAATCTATCCACGCGGCGGGCGGCGAGTATCACTTTGGCGCCTTCGCGTCCAAACTGGCGGGCCGTGGCTTCTCCAATCCCAGAGGATGCGCCAGTGACGATGACCACTTTACCTTTAATGTCCATTGGATTCTCTCCTCTTATCACCTTACACAATGTCATTCTGAGTAAAGCGACACTTGCGCCGCGCGCCACATCGTCCCGATGTTCTTGCGGGAGTGCGTAAGGTGGAGTTAACAAAACGCCTCAGGCTGGTCTGTAAACGCACGTGCCCCTCAATGGGGTTCTGTCCTGGTGATTCCACATCTTTTGCGCCCGCCAATTCCAGAGAAGAAAGCAAAACTTCAGCCGCGAATTTACCCTACGGGCACGATGTCGCGGATGTACGCGAATTTTATTAACTCACTTTACGCATTCCGCTCTGCAGGGTGGGGTACTTGCCCAAAACATCTAACGCAAAGACGCGAAGGCCCAAAGGGAAATAAAACT
>CAKKRM010000342.1 GCA_919902735.1 Anaerolineales bacterium
TTTCCACATCTCAAGCCGCCACCCCGCCCACCCCACGCTGGTAACGCAAACCGTTAGCCGCCACCTTGCACAACGGCGTCAAGTAGATAGAGTAAAATAAAGGTGGAGAGATTAAATAATGAAAATTCCACACCCGATTCCCTATCAAGGTAGCAAGCGTAATTTGGCAAAGTACATTTTGCCTTTCTTCCCGCTTGAAATCAAAACACTTTTTGAGCCGTTTTCAGGTTCAGCGGCAATTTCAATTGCCGCAGCGGCACAAGGAAAAGCATCTCGCTTTCATTTGAATGATGTCAATCAGCCTTTAATTGCTCTCTGGAATAAGATTATTAATAATCCCAATGACATTACTGCACAGTATGAAAAACTGTGGATGGAGCAACAAGGAAACGAGCGAAAATATTACGATATTGTCCGCGACAATTTCAATAAAACTAAACGTCCTGATTATCTAATTTATTTACTCGCTCGGTGTGTCAAAGCATCTGTAAGATACAATGCAAACGGGGATTTCAACCAAAGTCCCGATAACCGCAGATTGGGACGCAATCCGCAACAGATGAAAGATGACATTCTTGCAGTTTCCAATCTTTTGCGGAATAAAACAACTTTGACTAGCGCAGATTATAAAGAAGTTTTGAAAAAGGCTAATTCAAAAGATTTAGTTTACATGGATCCGCCTTATCAAGGCGTATGCGCCACAGGCGACCCACGTTATTTTAGCGGAATTGATTTTGATGAGTTTATGCAAGAATTGAAAATATTAAATGAAAAGAATGTGCCTTTCATTCTTAGTTATGACGGGCGCACAGGTAAAAAATCTTATGGGCAAAGCCTGCCTGATGAATTGGGTATGTATCGCCTTGAAGTCGAAGCAGGGCGTTCTACACAGGCGACTCTACTTGGCAGAGATGATGTAACTTACGAATCGGTTTATCTTTCCAATAACTTAGTTGAAAAATTGCATATTGCGCCAACAGAAGTAATTGCCAATCATGTTATCCGCCAACCCGCACTTTTTGAATTCTAAATAACGAGCCTATCACAATGCCACAATCAGCCGAACATAAAAAGATAAGAGAACTTCTTGAAAAGATTTCAAACAAACGTGCCCGTATTGTGATTGAGCATATCCTTGAAAATGGATTTGTCACTACTGAACATCTCGAAAAGCATTATGGTTACAACCATCCACCCAGAGCCGCCCGTGATGTGCGAGAATTTGGTATTCCACTGGAAACATTTCGAGTCAAAGATAGTGCAGGACGCACAATAGCCGCTTATCGGTTTGGCGACTTGAATAAAATCCATCAAGGCAAACTGGAAGGTAGACAAACTTTCCCAAAGCAGTTTCGAGACGAACTTTATGCCCAAAGCGGTGGCAAATGCTCTATTTGTAACGGCACTTTTGAGCAACGGTATTTACAGGTTGACCATCGAGTCCCGTATGAAGTTGCAGGAGATACACAGAGCGAGTTAAATCTCACTGATTTTATGTTGGTTTGCGGTTCTTGTAATCGAGCAAAATCTTGGTCATGCGAACATTGCGCCAATTGGCAAAATGATAAATCACCACAAGTTTGTTTGAAGTGTTATTGGGCAAGTCCTGAAAATTATGTTCATGTTGCGCTTAGGGAAATAAGACGCACAGATATTTTGTGGGACGAGAGCGAAGTCGAGTTGTATGAAAAACTTAAGACATCGGCTGTTCAAAATCAATTTCCGATACCTGAATATGTCAAGAAAGTTATAGAAAAGCATCTTGGTAAAACAAAAGGCGGCTAACAAAGCGTGCACCCGACGTGTGGGATTCTGCGGCATTTACAAGCATTTTTCTGGCTTCGGGTTTTTCCTACATCTCAAGCCTTTTCCACGCCCGCCCACACGCGGGTAACGCAAACCGTTAGCCGCCCTCGCAAGTCAAAATAACAATGAGCAATAAACAAGGAGTTTCCCGTCATGACAAAAACAAAGTGGTGGTTACGTGTTGTTGGAGTTTTCTATCTTCTCCTCGCATTTGGAAGTTTATGGCTTTTCTTTATCAATCCACATATTTTTGACGCGATGTTCCCATTTTCCAATGACGCTCTTTCATTCAGGGCTTTTTCTGACGCGTGGCTCATCTTTGTTCTTGATCTAGCAGTGCTTGGTGGCATCATGCTTTATGCCGCACTAGAGCCAGAGCGTAATGGAATCCTTGTGCTGACCGTAGCCATTTTAGAGATTGTTCGCGGGGCGGGTGGTGATTTCTTGTGGATGACGCGTGGCTGGTCAACTGCACATTACATTCCATTTATGATTGTACATTTGATAATCGGGTTCACAGGCATATATTTCTTGCGGCAAGAATCAGCAAAAACATCTGGCTAATTCAGAATAATTCTTATCGTCTTTTACGATGAAGACAATGTTAGAAATCTACAAGGCAGAAGTTCAAAGTCCAGCACGCGTTAATTATGGCATAAAGGCGGCTAACAAAGCGTGCACCTGACGCTGGGGATTCTGCGCACATCCCAAGCAGTTTTCTACGCCTTATCATTTTTCTGGCTGGACGGCTTCGCCGTCCCCGCCCCAGCGCAGGTAACGCAAACCGTTGGGTAGCCCAAGAGCAAAAGCAAGAGCAAAACTAAATACGTCTTTGGTTCGCAAGTTTGTTTTTTTAGCATGGCGGTTTTCAGTTCATATGGCAGGTTTGGTTTTAGCGATGGCTCTTTTCAAGTCAGCAGTTTTGGTCAATATTTTTTCAGCAAGCAGGTTTTCAAGTTTGGCTTTTTCGTTCAACAAGTTTTCTCTCGTTAGCAAAGTTTCAGGTTGGTTTTGTCGAGTCGCTGAAATCGGCTTCAAGGTTTTTTGTTTGCGTTTCGGTCTGCGGTGGTTTTGATTGGCTTTGTTTCGCGGCTTCGGCTTTGTTCGTGGTTGGCTTTGTAGGTCTTCAAAATCGGCTTGTCTTTTTTCAGCAGAAGTCCTGGCAAAAATAAAAGTTCACCTTTTGTCGCAAGCGTTTTGGTCAGCGTATAAAATTTCTTCGTTTCGCCAGTCGTTTTTGTTCGGCGTTTTATTTAGCAGAAAGTCCGTTTTTTGGGCAAGCGTTTTGGTCAGCATAAGGTTTTTGGGTTTTGGTCAAAAGCAAAGTTGCGTGTAAAATCTGGTCAAGTTTGCGGTGGTTCTGGTTTTTATCCAGCGTTCTGGTTAGCGGGTAGGCTACCCAACAAAGCGTGCACCCGACGTGTGGGAGTCTGCGCGATTTACAAGCATTTTTCTGGCTTCGGGTTTTTCCTACATCTCAAACAGTATCCACGCCCGCCCACACGCGGGTAACGCAAACCGTTGGCAAGAACTTGCATTAAACCTTTTTGGGTATTTTTCAAAATTGGCTTGTTGGTAAAGTTGGCGTTTGAGTCTTTCAAATCAAGGTTCGGGTTTTAGCAAAAGTTCTGTTCATCAAAATTGGGTCTTTTTGCGGTGGTAATTTTCCAAGTCTCACCTTCTGCAAAATCAGTTTTGTCTTTTTCTCGCTTTGTTTCTTCTTCAACCTTATCGAGTCTCTGAAATCGGCTTCAAGGTTTCAGTCAAAGTTTTGGTACGCAAGCATTTTCATTTTGCAAAGTCAATTTTTCATGGCTCGCGTTCTTTTTTATCGAGTCAGGTTTCCAAAATCGGTTTCGTTTGCTTCGGTTAAGTTTCTGGCAAGTTTGGCTTTAGTTTTTTCGTCATGTTCATTTTTTCTGGCAAAGTAAACTTTTAGCAAAATCAGTTTTCTGCATAGGTTTTAGCAAGTTCTCGGCTTTGGCGTTTTTTTTAATTCATGGTCAGTTTCAATGGCAAAGTCAGGCTTGTAAAAAAATATGTCGCGTGTAAAATCAAGTTATCGAAAGGCTGGGTTTTGGTTTTAGGCGGCGCGTCGTGTTCCCCCAGTTCTTGCCAACAAAGCGTGCACCTGACGCTGGGGAGTCTGCGCACATCCCAAGCAGTTTTCTACGCCTTTTCATTTTTCTGGCTGGACGGCTTCGCCGTCCCCGCCCCAGCGCAGGTAACGCAAACCGTTGGGCGGTTCTTTGCTAAATCAAATAATTTAAGAGTAAACTTAACTCATGCCACCTCTTTCTATCCTCACCTACAGTTTCACTGTTCCCCAATCCGCAATTGATGAGTACGGGCATGTCAACAACGTAATCTATGTCCAATGGATGCAAGACGCAGCCACTCGTCACGGAGAAGCAGTGGGCTATAAACAACCTGAAAATACTGGATGATTTATACGTGAACATCGGATTGAATATCTCGCTTCTGTCTGCTTTTCTCGGAGATGAAATTGAGGTTCGTGTATGGGTAGCAGAATGGAAACGTGTGCGAGCGCAACGCAGATATGAGTTTATTCGCAAGGCGGATGGCAAGATCATAGCCAAAGGCGAAACACAATGGATTTTCGTTGAACTGACCACTGGCAGACCCATCCAGATTCCTGCCGATATGATAGCCTTATTCCCAATCCCAGCAGAGCAAACCGACTCCGCCGCATCTACTCCGTAAACTCGTTGTTGCTTTTTTTGATGTTTGCTAAAGTTTTTGTTACTTGTAAAATATTGTAAAGTTTGAGTTGGTGTCTTATTAAGGCAATGAATCTTGCACAACAAAACTGCCCAACAAAGCATGCACCTGACGCTGGGGAGTCTGCGGCAATCTCAAGCAGTTTTCTACGCCTCAGCCTTTTTCCAGTTGGACGGCTTCGCCGTCCCCGCCCCAGCGCAGGTAACGCAAACCGTTGGGCAGTTCCTTGCACAAAAATACCTACAGGTGAAAATAC
>CAKKRM010000343.1 GCA_919902735.1 Anaerolineales bacterium
AGACGAAGCCAAGATAAAGCATAGGCGGGTGGATGACCATGCCCGGGTGGCGCAGGAGCGGATTTAATCCCTGTCCATCCTGCGGGGTGAACACCGTCGCATTGGCGGGGGCGAACATGCTCGGCTCAACGTTCCCGTTCACAAGCCAGAAGCGTGTGAACGGATTTTCAAAAAAGACCGTCATGCCGAGGAAGAAGGTGAGCGTGATGGCTGAGACCAAAATCACCCAGGGCAGGAACTCGATATCGCGATCCCATTTTCGCAGGGTGACTGCGGAGGTGAAAACGGCCAACAGCCAGGACCAAAAAACGAGCGAGCCGGCTTGTCCGCCCCACCAGGCAGTAACTTTGAGGTAGGTGGGCATACTGCGGCTGGTCACTTCGTAAACGAAGGCCACTTCGTAGTGATCGTTCACCAGTAAATAGATCAGGGTCGCCGCAGCGATGGAGATGAGAGGAAAGGTGAGCAACATGGCGCGCCGCGCACTTTCCACCAGCGCAGCGGATTTATGCGGAGCGGTTGCGCCATACACTGCCGAAACGCCGCTATAAATTGCGACGATCAAACTTACCAATAAAACGCCGTATCCAAATTCTGCAAACATAGGAATTTCCTTGTTAATTGCCCTTCTCCCTTGGGGAGAGGGGCAGGGGTGAGGGAGGAAATAAAACCTGACAGGCAATCACCTATCAGGTTGTTTTTCAATTCGTTGCGGCTTGTTCTGGAACCGCTTCTTCATAGCGGGTGGGACATTTGAGCAACAGTTCGTCGGCATAGAAGATGCCATCCGCGCCGAGCTTGCCCGTCATAATGGCTTGCGCCTCGCCACGCAGCAGGTCTGGTTTGGGGCCCACGTAAACGACAGACACTTTTTGGCGGGTGGGGTCGTTCACTGCCTGATAAAGCACCTCGGCCAAACCGCCCTGTGCTTCGATCTCTGCGTTGTCACCGGAAACATGCGCCACCTCGAAAGTAAGGGTCAGCGTGTCTGCATCATATTGGATCGTGTCGCCCAGCACCGCACCGGAAAGGCGCAGGCTTTTACTAACAGCCGCCGCGCCGTCTGCCTTAAGTTCATCCACGGTCATAAAATATTCGGCGCTTGCCTGTGTTGATGAAGCGATCAAATAGACCACTGCGGCCAGGATGAATGCTCCACCAAGAAAAAATTTATTGATCTTCATGTCTTCCTCCAAATGGAATTTCTCTAAAAGACCCTAAAGGTTCCCGTTTGGCTGGAAACCTCGTTTATCGTAAAACCGTTAGAGTCTGCCAACTAAGTGTCAAATATTACAAACAATATCCATTTTACATGATGACATTAAATCCCCCTTAGTTTTCAGGGTGGATGGATGTCATCAAAACATCCTGACTTTGTCCTATTTACATGTGATGGTTGTCGAGATGTGAATATCGTTTGATGATATAGTTGGCAAATTAACGGAGAAACCCAATGCAGACTCGCGCAAAAATAATCATCTTCACTTTGCTGTTGATCGGAATCCTATCTGCCCTGGCGCTTGTCCCGCCAATCATTTCTGCCAATGCGCGCGCCACGAACGCAATTCCACTCATTACCCCCACGCCTTCTGCGCCAGCAATCCCCAGCGGCCCGCCGCTCAGCCTGACCATTTCCCTGTTATGTTTTTGCCTGACCATGTCATTGATTGTCGGCGTATTTGTTTTGGGAGTTGTTGTGCGCCGCAAGGGAAGCGCAGACGATAAGCTTTAAACCCGCTACGGATTTGCCTGCGCGACGAAGTCCACCGCCTCAATTTCCGCCCCGACGCTTGCCACTAAAAAACTGAAAGAGATACTCCCCCCCGGCTGGATCGCTCCGCCCTCCCAGCGTCTCACCCCAACCACCCGACCATTCTTGTCGTAGGCCACCGCCGCAACCCAAACACGGGACGCAGCTTGTGATTCTGCGGGCAGGAGAATTTGTCCGCTGAGTTGCGCAGATTTGCCGTCCCACCCAATTTGGGCGACGGTGTTGTTCAAAGTCACAGGCAGGTAGCGCGAGCTATCGGATTGGATCGCGCTCAACAATTGAACTTGAACATTCAAATTTGCGGGCATATCTGGAAAAAACACATACACAGGCAGGGATGAATTTGGCGGGATAATATCTAACGGGGTGAAGGCAGTTTGGCTTGCTGCCGCGTTATTGTTTTCATCAAGGAGTGTGATTTGCGCGGATATATTTTCAAGCGGTGTGGCGGAGTTGTTTTGAATCAACGCGAAACACCACAAGCCATTATCTGCTGAGGGGTGGCAAACTGTCTGGGTAATGGAAACAGGCACAGGCGTAGGGGTCGAAGCGTTTGCAATCGCGGCGGAAAGGTCCGGGATGACGAGAGTCATCCCGATGGACATGCTGTTCGGGCTGACATCTGGATTCGCCGCCCTTAACTCATCCATCGAGATTTTGAATTTCTCGGCGATCTCGCTGAGGGTATCACCTGCCTGGACAACATAAATGAATGGCGTGGATGTTGGAATTGGTGTCTCTACCACAACAATGATATTTGGCGTGGTTGTCGGCATAGAGGCGCTGGTAAGGTAGGGCTGAAGTGAAACGTCAATGGGTTGTGCGATTTCGGGAGTACATGCGGCAAGCAGCAATACGCAAAGAAATAATGATTTATGCATTCGGTGATTATAATCAGTAAGGTATGACTCTGGAGTACAGCAGCTTGCTGCTGTACAGCTCGGACAGCAAGCTGTCCGACTCCAGAGCTAACAAAATTCTTTGGAGGCATAATGAAATATCGTCATCTTGGAAGAACTGGCATTCAAGTAAGCGAGTTATCTTTTGGCTCGTGGGTCACATTTCATAACCAGGCAGATGTAAAACTGGCGCAGAATATGATGGCCGCGGCGTATGATGCGGGCGTGAATTTTTTCGATAACGCCGAAGTATATGCGGGGGGCAAGTCTGAACGGGTGATGGGCGATGCGTTCAAGAAGTTGAAGTGGCGCCGCGGGAGTTATCTCGTCTCCACAAAATTCTTTTGGGGACTACATAATGGCGTTAATGAGAAGAGCACTCTTAACCGTAAACGCCTCATCGAAGGCATTAATGGTTCCCTCGAAAGATTGCAGCTCGATTATGTGGACCTGATCTACTGTCACCGCCCCGATGCAACCACCCCCATCGAAGAGACCGTGTGGGCCATGCACAATATTATCGAATGGGGCAAAGCCCTGTACTGGGGCACATCCGAATGGTCGGCGGCGGAGATCACACAGGCCATTGAAATTGCCGAGCGCCATCACCTGCACAAGCCAGTGGTGGAACAGCCGCAATACAACATGTTCGAGCGCAAACGCATGGAAGGCGATTACGTCCGTTTTTACAAGGAATACAACTACGGCGCAACCATTTGGAGTCCGCTGGCTTCTGGTTTGCTTTCTGGAAAATACAACAAGGGCATTCCCAAAGGCAGCCGCGGCGCGCTCAAAGGCTATGAATGGCTGAGGGATAAATTGACGGATGAACAAAAACTAGCCAAGGTAGCCGCGCTGGAGCCGCTTGCAAAAGAGCTTGGCTGCAAGCTTTCACAGCTTGCGCTGGCCTGGTGTTTGAAGAATCCCTTCGTGAGCACGGTCATCACAGGCGCAAGCCGCGTGGAGCAGGTGCACGAAAACATGAAGGCTTCCGAAGTGGTTGACAGGATCACGCCTGAGATCATGGAAAGGATCGATGTGATCTTTGAGGTGAAGAAAGACGAAGAAGACGATTAATTTACTCACCTTACGCGCCGCGCATGATTCCCTCCCGAAGGACATCGGGACGATGTGAGCGGAGCGAAGGGTCTCTGAGATGATCGTAGAGACCCTTCGCTGGCGCTCAGGGCGACATGCCCTTGAAACATGCGAAACGTCCCGAAGGTTCCCGTAAATTGAGCCTGTTTTTCATCTAAACCTTCGGGACGGTGCGTAGCATCAGTAAATAAAAAAAGACCTCCGAGGTTTTCAAAACCTCGGAGGTCTTTTTTGTTATACCTTTGTAAAATAATTTTCTTCCACCTGCTGCCAGGTCTCATCGCGCAGCTTCATATACTTCGTCAACAGCGGATGCGCGCGCGACATTTCCTCGTACATTTTTTGCGCCACTCTGCGGATTGAGAAATGGGCATTTGCCGCAGTACGCAACTGACAGAACGCGAATGCCTCGCGCAAATTGAATTGAGCCAGTACGCGGCGATTGAATCCATTGGGGACGATGTATTGCGCGACATCTGGATTGAAAGCGTGTAACTTCTCGTACATTTGGATCGCGGCTTCCATTGCCGCCTCATACCTGGACCCGAAGCCTGCCTCTGTTACGAGCAGCGGAATCGTGTACCCAAGCCGCGTCGTCAACCGCTGCGGGGTCTGCGTCATCATGCGGTGACGTTTGAACTCGGCAAACGCGCCCTGGTCCATGACGAGGTCGAAGGTGTAGTTGCAGTATTCCAGTTCACGCAGGGGCACATCGTATCGGCCCAGTTTTCCAAGCAGGGTTTCTGCGAGTCCTTCGCGTTCCTTCTTTTTCAGCGATTTGACATATGCCAGCGCATCCGCAAAGGGGATTTCGTTGAAGCGGTACAAAGCGGCGGCAAGGATTTTCTTTTCGCCGCCTTTGTCATAGTCGATCAAAGAACACCAATCCGCCTGACCACTGACCACTGACCACTGATCACTGTCCACTGATGACTGTAATTCTTTCACCGTCTCCACTACATACGGCACACTGTCTGCATATTTCACCAGTGTAGGCGTTTCGGCTTTGGAGACTTGCTTTACCGTTTCGCCGATCTGACGAACTTCTGCGAGCGGGTGTGAGAGCATCTTGCGGATGACCATTTCGATGACGCGCGCGTTGGCGGTCATGCCTACGTTGGCGTTGGCGGTGGCGGGCAGGATGAAGCGGCACCTGTCCACGTATTGCGAGCGGATGCGGCGGTCGTAGGCTTCATCCGATTCATTCTCGCGGCGCGGGGATTTGCTGAGGATGAGATTCTTGACAGGGTCGAGCGATTCAGCATACGTCGAGAAAAGGAGGCGAACGGTTTGAATGAATTCGTCGCGCAGGGGATGTCCATCTAGTTCGGGAGGAATGGTGAAATCATCAGCCCCCCATTTTTGGTAGCGGGTGGATTTTTCAGTGTAGGAGGCGAGGCGGCTGCTTTCGATGGTTTCGATGGCGATGCGCGAGACGTTTTCAAAGGCAAGGTGCAAAACGGCATGTTCTGCCACAGAGGCGTGCCCGTAGCCGACGACCCATTTCTCGTGGAACTTTGCGGACTGTTCATCACTTAATTCCGCGGCGATCTCACGGAATGATTCAGGCGCGCGCGATGTTTTTGCAAACGCCACGGCAATGGTCTCGGGGCTGAGCGCGCGTGGGGATAGCAGGTAGATATCTCTTTCAGGCATCGAATATTCTCTCTTCTCGTTGGTATCGATTCTAGGGAGCGGCTAATTTTGTGGGCTTGCCCGCTAAAAGATTTAACCACTCTTCGTGGTGAATGGCCTTTTCTTTAGCCCATGCTTTTAGCCACTCCTGGATTCTACAAGGGTTCGATTACGCTTGGCGCAACCGTTGTTTTGGCGAGGCTGCGAATGGTCTGCCAGCTTAGCCAAATTCGGTATAGAAAGTAGCCATGAAAACCTGCGCCAAGATAATCCCGAAACATTAAGACGAGCAGGCCATCCAGAAGGTACAACACTATGCCTACAGGAATCAGCCATTTGATTTGTTTTTTGATAAAGAAGCCAAACAGGGCAACGAGTAGGAGAATGACAAGGTTGAGACCTGCATTGACGGCCAGGAAGATCGTGCCTGCCTGGGGCGCTTCCTGTTGAAATAGGGAAGATAGCGCGTCGATGAGTTGGGTGATGCCCAGCCCCACGGGGAAGTAGATGCCGCCCTGAAAGTAATTGACGATCGAGTTGATGAGGGAGAAGACCGCTATGGAATAGAAACTCGATCCGATAGTATTGTATGCCTGGATTAATTCCCGCTTCTTTAATTCGGCCTGCGCTTCGGTGGAAGCAAACGGATTTTCAGCCGCTTGCGGGAACTGGCTTTGAGGTGGGTTGGGTGAAGGCTGCATAAATTTCTCCTTTGTTTTTGGGTTATCCCATTGGGTGTTTCATGGGCGCGCCGCCTAATAAATGCAGGTGGATGTGAAAGACAGTTTGCCCGCCGTCTGCGTTGGTGTTCATGATGAGGCGATATCCGCTCTCGGCAATGCCTTCTTTTGCGGCGATATTTTTTGCGGCTGTGAACAGATGGCCGATCAGCGCTTCATCGTCGACCTTCAGCTTGTTGACTGAGTCGATGTGCTGATTCGTCACGATCAAAATGTGGGTGGGCGCAGAGGGGTTGATATCGCGGAAGGCAGTCACCTGCTCGTCGCGATAAACATTGTCGCTGGGAATATCGCCTGTGATGATTTTGCAAAAGATACAATCGGTCATTTTTGCTCTCCTGAAAATTATGGGGTGGGCATGGGGCCGTAGGCTTCACTGCATACAATTTCGTAGTATTTGTGTTCGGCTTCCCTGCTGGCTTGGGCATATGCCGCCGCTTCCTCGCCGATGATGCGAACCTGGTCGATGGCTGTAAACGCATCGTTGACCCGGTAGCGCGGCAGGGTCATCAATGGGTCGTTGATTTGACCTTCAGGAAGGTAACCTGGGCGTTCGGGGTCGGCTTCATCTGCCAGTGGAATCCAGTTGTACATGACAGGCCCGCGCGGGTTGGCGGTGAAGCCCAGTTGATATTCGAGCAGGCGCGCCGCTTCCACGGGACGCAGGCCAAACCCGCCGTTGGGCCAGACGAGGGCGTAGGGAGTCTTTCCATAATAATAGCCAAACGCATCCAGCGCACCTTGCAATTCACGCGCGATGACCGTCTTTGCGGATTCATCGGAGAGTTTCGTCTGTGGGGTGACCCCTTGCGCCTGGTGATCCACCCAGCCTTCCTTTTCCATGTTGATGTTTTCCTGCCAGAGTATCTCCAGGGTATCCGGGTCGCTTTGCCAGCCATTGACCACAGGCCATTTCCAGATTTCCCAATATTCACGGTAATTCTTGTAATAGTATTCTTCCTCGTAGTTGCCGTCCTGAATGATCAATACCGAACGCGGCGGGATGATGATATTTCTTTCGATGAAGAAAAGGAATTCCCGCATGTCGATGGCTTCGAAACCCTGTGATTTGAGTTCCTGCATGGTTTTCATAAAGTCCACCACGTTGATGCCGTTTGGTTCCGTCACTGCGCCCGTTTGGATGCTTCCCACCATTAATATCAATACAACTGTGCCAGGTTTGGCGTTCGATGGATTCCATTTGTTTCTTAAATATCGGCAGGTGTCATCCACGTAATTGTGCGGAGTATCCAATGGATTTAATAGGGTGGTTTGAAATGTAGAGGGGAGGGGCGGGAGTGTGACGGCTGTATTTGTTTGCGCTGGCTGGAGGGTTTGATTGGCGGAGTTCGAAGCGAAAGGCTCGCATGAGACCAGGATAAATACGATTATGAAGATGGAGATAAATCGATAAAGGATGAGTTTTATTGAATTCGTTTGTTTATTCATAGAGGCTACATTGTAAACGAAATTCAATTATCAGTAGTTCACGAAAGACTCTGGAGTCAGGCAGCTTGCTGTCTGAAATACCGATCAGCTTGCTGATCGACTCCAGAATCGCGAACTACTGATTATGGTATCGCCCCATAAGTCGGTGCGCAGACAATATCGTAGTATTCGAGTTCGATGGCTTTGTTTTGCTCTGCGTAGGCGGCGGCTTCCTGCCCCATCACGCGGACTGAATCAATGTTTTCGCGCGCGTCCGTGCTCCAGTAGCGGGGCAGGGTCATCAGCGGGTTGCCTGCCGGGGTTTCGGGAATGGCGTATGGATTTGAGTCGTTGATCGTATCCGCCTGCGGAACCCAGTTGAACATGACAGGCCCGCGCGGGTTGACAGTGAAGCCGAGTTTGTAGCCGAGCTGTGTGCCGATCTCCACGGCGCGTTTTGAAAACCCGCCGCCAGGCCAGATGTAGGCGATGGGGGTCTTGTTCATATATTTCTGGATGGATGAAATTGCGCCGCCCATTTCGCTGGTGATGAACTCATCCGAGGAGCCTTCGCTGATGGGCGTGTTATGGAGGTAGCCATGCGATTGGTAATCCACCCAGCCTTCAGCGGAGAGAGCGGCGTTTTCAGCCCACAGGTCAACGCGCTCATCCACGCCGATATATCCGTTGACAACAGGCCAGCCCCATTGCTCGTAATAGGGGCGGAAGTGATCGTTGAAATATTCGGCAAAGTGACGGTCGTCCACGATCAACAGCACGGAGCGCGGCGGGATTTTGGCGTTGTTGTACATGAAGTCTGCCATTTGCTGTATGTTGATGGCCTGAAAGCCAAGTTCGTACAGATCGTCCATCAGCTTTTTATTTTCGGTTACTGTGATGTCGTTCCCTGAGGCTTCGCCTTTGTTGATG
This sequence comes from Anaerolineales bacterium, assembly GCA_919902735.1. Classification (GTDB taxonomy): domain Bacteria; phylum Chloroflexota; class Anaerolineae; order Anaerolineales; family Villigracilaceae; genus Villigracilis. Next base: position 8,502 of record CAKKRM010000343.1, read on the forward strand.
CCATGGTGCATGATAACCATCACCACAGTCCCTGGGGCAGAGTTGTTTGAGTTCCATTTGTTTTGCAAATACTGGCAGGTATCGGCCACGTATGCGCGCGGGATGTCGTGTGATTTCAAAATGGAGGTTTGATACATCCCAGGTAAGGCGGGCGGCGTGCGCGGGACAGTTGCGGTTGGAATCGGTGTTTCGGTTGGTACGGGTGTCGAGGTGGGGATGCTGATCTGCGCGAATGCCGTCTCGAACGCGGCGGTTTGGATGATGGCCGGGTCGGCGGTAGCTGCTGAAGGTTGGCACGCTGCCAATAGCAGGGCAAGCAGGCCGAGGGTAGGAATGAGGCGGGTTGTCAGTCGTAATTGGTAATTAGTAATTGGTACTTGGTGATTGGATTTCATAGGGTGGATTCTACTCGAAAAAAGTGGGATGTCTGCTTGTGCAAACATCCCACTGATTACTGATTACTGATTACTGGTCACTGATTACTGAACTACTCGTCACTTCTTCCCGCAATAAAATCCTCCACCTTTTCGCGGCAAACATCATCGCGGAATTGCTTGGGCGGGGTCTTGAAAAAATAAGAGGATGGCCCAACGATGGGGCCTGCAAGTTCGCGGTCGAGCGCGATCTTGGCGCAGCGGATGGCGTCGATCATCACGCCCGCCGAGTTGGGGCTGTCCCACACTTCGAGCTTGAGTTCCAGGTTGAGCGGTACATTGCCGAAGGTGGTGCCTTCCATGCGGATGTAGCACCACTTGCGGTCGGTCAGCCAGGGGACGTGATCGCTTGGGCCGACGTGGACGTTGTCCTTGCCCATATCGTACGGGATCATGCTGGTGACGGCGTTGGTCTTGGAAATCTTTTTGCTTTCGAGACGTTCGCGTTCAAGCATGTTGAGGAAGTCGGTATTGCCGCCGAAGTTGAGTTGATAGGTGCGGTCGATTTTTACGCCTCGATCTACGAAGAGGCTGGTCAGCACCCGATGAACAATCGTCGCCCCGACCTGACTCTTGATATCGTCGCCGAGGATGGGCAGACCTGCATCGGCAAAACGTTTGCCCCAGTATTCGGAGGATGCGATGAAAACGGGAATGCCATTGACGAAGGCGCAGCCTGCTTCGATGACTTGCTCCACATACCATTTGGTTGCCATTTCCGAACCGACAGGCAGGAAGTTGATGACCACATCGGTCTTGCTGTCGCGCAGTAACTTGACAATGTCTACGGTGGAACCAGGCGCTTTCTGGATGATCTCACTCAGATACTTGCCAAGCCCATCGTGGGTCATGCCGCGCACCACGGGCACGCCGAGGTGGGGGACATCCGCAAATTTGTAGGTGTTGTTGGGTTCGGCGAAGATGGCTTCCGAGAGGTCTTTGCCGACTTTGGTTGCGTTCACATCGATGGCGAGGGTGAACTCGATGTCGCGCACGTGATAGTCGCCGAGCTGGGTGTGCATGATGCCTGGGATGGCCTCATCCTTTTTTGCGTTTTTGTAGAATTGAACGCCCTGCACGAGGGACGATGCGCAATTCCCCACGCCAATGATGGCGACTCGTACTTTTTTACTTGCCATGAATTTTCTCCTTGAATTTTCTTTGCAGTTTCCTTAAATCTTGATTTCGGCTTCCATTTCAGATATACCTGTGAAGTATAATCTTACCGAAGGCAAATATGGCTATTGATCGGGTAAAACTCCTTGAACGTCTTTTTGAAATAACACGCAGCCTCAGCGCTTCAGTGGATGTGGAAACGTACCTGCAATCCATTCTTTCCGCCGCCACCGAATTGACCGAGAGCGAGAGCGCATCCCTGCTGGAATATGATGAAGCTTCGCAGGAATTTTCCTTCAAATTCGTACCGTGGTTCCATCGCGATGCGGTCAGTTCGGCCAGAGTCCCGTTGAGCGGCAGTGTTGCGGGCTGGGTGTTCCTGAACGCCAAACCGCTTGCGATCGATGACGTGTCCAAAGACGACCGTCATTACAACAAAATAGACGATCTGGTTGGCTTCAAGACCACCTCCCTTTTGGGTGTGCCGCTCATTGTGCATGGCAGGCCCGTGGGCGTGTTTGAAGTCTTCAACAAAAAAGATAATTACACCGATGAGGATATCCTCATCCTCGACACCCTGGCTTCGCTCGCCTCCACCGCCCTGCAAAATGATATGCTGGAGAAGAACATTTTCTCATCCCAGGAAGAAGCCCGCGAACTGGACAAACTAAAAAATGAATTCATCGCCATCACATCCCACGAACTGCGCACGCCGCTGGGCTTGATTCTGGGCCATGCCACATTTTTGCGGGAGCTGGTCGGAAATGATTTTCAGGAACAGGTGGATGCCATCATCCGCAATGCGACCAGGTTGAAGGAAATCATCGAAAGCCTTGCCAGTGTGGATAATTACGAAACGGGCGGCTCGCTGGTCCGTTCGAATCAGGTTTCGGTTGCGCGAATTATCGAAGATGTCTCCGCTTCATTTCATGAAATGGCAAAGAACAAACGCATTGCCATTAAGACCGAAATCAAACAAGGCCAGGAACTGTGGGTGGATATCGACGGCGGCAAGATCGCAATTGTATTGAGCAACCTTCTCAAGAACGCCCTCACGTTTACAAACCAGGGCGGCCATGTTCTCATTCGCGGTGAGCGGCAGCCTGAATATATAACCGTCTCCGTGCAGGATGACGGCCTGGGCGTGCCCGCTAAAGACCTGCCGCGCATCTTCGACCGTTTTTATCAAGTCGAATCCCATCTCACCCGCAGGCATGGCGGCATGGGGCTTGGCCTCTCGGTTGCCAAAGTGATGATCGAAATGCACGGTGGGCGTCTTTGGGCCGAAAGCAGGGAAGGCGCTGGAAGTACCTTTACATTTCTTTTGCCCGCCAACAAAAAAAGCGAAGAACCTCCCCAGCCATTTGCTGGATGAAAATTTCCATCCCGTCAACAGGTTGACGGGATTTTTATTTCTTTGATACACTCACGCACCGTCATTGCGAGGGATGGTGGTTGAGTAAGGCGAGCGCCTTTCTCGCCTGTATCGAAACCCAGCCCGAAGCAATCTCAAGAAGGAGGCGTTATGCAAAGTATCAACGTACAACTCGACCTCATTCGCCAATCCGCCACCGTCGCCATGGCAGACCGCATCCTCGTGCTCAAAGCCAGCGGAAAAAATATCATCGGCCTGCAAGTCGGCGACCCCGATTTTGGAACTCATCCTGCAATTGTGGATGCCGTCCTCAAAGCCATGCGGGATGGGCTGACTCACTACGGCCCCTCCCGCGGCTATCCTGACCTGAGAACTGCTGTTGCAAAAAAACTGATTCGCGACGAAGGCATCACCTACGACCCCGCCTCCGAAATCATAATCACGCATGGCGGTATCCACGCTTACTACCTCGCCATGCAATCCATCTTGAATCCAGGCGATGATTTCCTCATCCCAGACCCATCCTGGGCGACTCATTCCAACATGGCCATCATGCTGCGCGGGAATGTGATCCGCATCCCTGCCCCCGCCGACAATGGATTCATCCCCTTTTTCGACTCATGGCTGAAAGCGTTGACTCCCAAAACCCGCGCCATCGTCCTGAACTATCCATCCAACCCGACGGGCGCATATCCCACCCACGAGTATCTGCAAAAACTACAAGACTTCGCCGCCAAACATAATTTGTGGATCGTCAGCGATGAAGTCTACGGAAGCCTATATTATGAAGAGAGACCTACATCCGCTGCGGCAATTGTAGGCGCAAAGGAAAGAACCATCCTTGTAAATAGCTTGTCCAAATCCTATGCCATGACAGGTTGGCGGGTCGGATTCCTTGCCGCGCCTGCGCACATCATTGAGAACGCCTTGAAAGCGGGGCAAAATTCCATTACCTGTGTGGCGCCCTTCATTCAAAAAGCCGCCGCCTTCGCCCTTACCGACCCCGCGATTCAGGAAGTCACTGCCAATATGCGCGCCGCCTACGCCCGCCGCCGCGAATTGGTTTTGCGCTTATCGCATGAATTAGAAAGCGAAAAAGTAAAAGTAATTCCACCGCAAGGCGCATTCTATTTCTTCCTTGATCTGCACGCGTTGAAAATGACATCTGTTGAAATGTGTGAAAAAATTCTGGATGAAGCAGGCGTGGGGCTTGTACCTGGCTCCGCGTTTGGCGAGCAGGGCGAAGGCTTCATCCGCATGACAATCGCCGCTTCTGATGAAGATGTCGAAGCGGGGTTCAGGAAGATCGTGGAGTGGGCGGAAGGGCAGTAATTGCAGATTGGTTATTGGAGATTGGCGAATTACCAACATAATGCTTTAGCGCGTGTACTGCGTTTTGGAAATCAGGTTTCAATTTTTTGTAAAAGGCAGTAAAATTTTTATATGTCCATCAAAATCGTTTTTATGGGGTCGCCCGATTTTTCGCTGCCATCCCTGCGTTTACTTGCCCACAACCATACGGTCGTTGGCGTCGTCACCCAGCCAGACCGCGCCTCCGGGCGTGGGCGTGAAATAATGAAAGCCCCCCCCGTCAAAACCCTGGCGCTTGAATTGAACATCCCAATCATTCAACCGGAAAAACTGCGTGAACCCGAAGCTATGCAGCAACTGCAAGCATGGAATCCCGATCTCATTGTCGTCGCCGCATTCGGGCAGATATTGCGAAAGGATGTGCTCGACTTGCCAAAGCATGGCTGCATCAACATCCACGCTTCGCTTCTGCCACGCTGGCGCGGCGCGGCTCCCATCAACGCCGCCATTCTTGCAGGGGATGAAGCAACCGGCGTCACCATCATGAAAATGGATGTGGGCCTGGATACCGGCCCCATGCTTGCGATGAAAAACATTCGCATCCGCCGGGACGATACGGCTGGTTCCGTTTTTCAAACATTATCCACGCTGGGAGCGAATCTCCTGCTCGAAACCCTGCCCGATTATCTGGCTGGAAAAACCACGCCAACCCCTCAACCCGAAGAAGGCGCAACTTATGCACCCATGCTAAAAAAGCAGGATGGGCTGTTGGATTTCACCTGCTCCGCCATTGAATTGGAGCGGCGAGTGCGCGCGATGAATCCGTGGCCGGGCGCGTGGTTCGAGTGGAATGGAAATGCGCTCAAGGTTGCGCGGGCATCTGTCAGCGAAGAAAAAGGCTCGAGCATCGGAAGCAGGTTCACGGTCGAAGGAAGACCCGCAATCATGTCTGCGGATGGAGTCTTGATTCTGGAGGAAGTCCAACCGGCGGGCAAGAAGATCATGCCGGGCAAGTCTTTCCTTTCCGGCGCGCGGGGTTGGGAATCCTCGTAGCGTATCGAGACGCGAGGGGTTATATTTGAAAATCGTTCGATTGGAGAAAATATGTTTAATTCTAAAGTGTTCGTTGCTGAATTTATCGGCACGTTCGCGCTGGTGTTCATTGGGGCAGGCGCGGGCATGGTGGGCGCCGGGCTGGTTGCTGTGGCTCTCGCGCATGGTTTTACGCTGGCGGTGTTTGCCTATGCCTATGGACATATCTCTGGCGCGCACGTGAACCCGGCTGTGACCTTTGCGCTTGCATTGAATCAAACAGTGAAATGGGGGCAGGCCGTTTTTTATTGGATCGCGCAGTTTGCGGGCGCGATTGTGGCGGCAGTTCTGTTACAGGCCATTGCCACTTCTGTTGGCAGTACGATCGAGGGCGCTGCGACAACCGGCGCGCTGACAGAGTCGCAGCCAATCTTTGCGATGGTTGTTGAAGCGGTGTTGACTTTCTTCCTCGTGAATACGATTTTACACACGGCGGTGGCTGGCAATGGCGGCAAATTTGCGGGCTGGGCAATTGGCGCTACATTGACATTTGCCATTCTCGGCGGCGGCGCGCTCACCGGCGCTTCTTTGAATCCTGCGCGCACATTAGGCCCTGCCATTTTTGTTGCGCCAAGTTTTGCAAACGTTTATACCTATGTGATCTATGTTTTTGGACCGCTGATCGGCGCCACCGTGGCGGTTTTGGTTTACAACTTCCTCAATGGTATTGAAGATGAAGTTGAGGAGATTGAAGAACTTGAGCCTGTTTTTGAGGAAGCTCCTGTAAAGAAGGTCAGAAAACCAGCGGCACGCAAGACCGCGAAGAAATAAAACTTCAGGTTGAATCACAGGTTTTCCTCTGGAGTCGGGCAGCTTGCTGTCCGTCAGTCCCCGCAAATTTTGCGGGGACTGTTTTTATTCCAGAAAACCATGTTAAAATGTACGGCCTTTGCTGGCTCCTGGAGAAAAAAATGCAAGACGTAATTTCAAATGTTAATCTCAATTACAAAAATAATCTGAGCGAGGCGATTGCCGCCCGCCGCACCTTTGCCATTATCTCTCACCCGGATGCGGGCAAGACCACGTTGACCGAAAAATTGCTGTTGTACGGAAATGCGATTGAGCTGGCGGGGAATGTGCGTGCCCGCAAAAATCAACGCGCCACTACATCGGACTGGATGGAGATGGAACGCGAGCGCGGGATTTCGATCACATCCACGATTCTTCAATTCCCTTATCACGACCACATCATCAACCTGTTGGACACGCCCGGCCATCAGGATTTTTCCGAGGACACGTATCGGACTTTGTCTGCTGTGGATTGCGCCGTGATGGTGATGGATGCGGCCAAGGGTATTGAGCCGCAGACTCTCAAGCTATTCGAAGTCTGCCGCAAACGTGGGATTCCTATTTTCACCTTCATTAATAAAATGGACCGTCCCGCCCGCGACCCGTTGGATCTGTTGGATGAGATCAAGAAAGTTCTTGGCATGGAACCTATCCCGATGAATTGGCCTGTGGGAGATGGCCCAAATTTTCAAGGCGTGTATGACCGTGAAGCCAAAGGCGTTTATCTATTTGAACGCACCGAGCGCAACGAGCGCATGGCCCCTGAAGTCTTCATGCCTTTGGAAGACCTTGTAAAGAATGGCGTTTTATCCGAAATACGCCACAAGGAATTGACCGAAAGCATTCATCTGCTGGACGAGGTGGGCGTGGTCTTTGACCATGCAAAGGTGTTAAAGGAAGAGCAGACTCCCGTTTTCTTTGGCAGCGCGGTGACGAACTTTGGCGTGCGTTTGTTTTTGGATGCGTTCGTAAAGTACGCGCCTGTCCCCCAGCCTTATTTGAGTGATGCGGGAATTGTTGAGCCTGAGACCCCTGAGTTTTCCGGCTTTGTCTTCAAAATTCAGGCCAACATGAATCCCAAGCATCGCGACAGCGTAGCCTTCCTGCGGATTTGCTCAGGTCGCTTCGAACGCGGCATGGATTTGGTCCACACGCAGAGCGGAAAGATGATGAAGTTGTTGCGTCCGTACAAACCGTTTGCGAATGAACGCGAGATCATTGACGAGGCGTTTGCCGGGGATGTGTTGGGGATTCCAAATAACGGTGACTTTGCGATTGGTGATTCGCTGTGTCAGGGTGCGTCTGTCCGCTTTGCGTCACTGCCGCGCTTTCAGCCTGAGCATTTTGCGCTGCTCCGCAATACGGATTTGAACAAGCAGAAGCAATTTGCCAAGGGACTTTCCCAACTGGAAAACGAAGGCGCGGTGCAGGTGATGTACAACATCAATGCCTTCAAGCGCGAACCGATTCTGGCGGTGGTGGGTCAATTGCAGTTTGATGTAGTGCAGGCGCGTTTGAAAGCCGAATACAACGTCCCGACCGAGTTGGAACGCCTGCCGCATGTGCTCATGCGCTGGATCAAGGGTACGGACAAGGCGATTGAGGCGCTGCCAAACCGCAGTGAAGTCATTATTGCCCGTGATTCGCGCAATGAGTGGGTGGCGATTTTTAGCACGCCATTCTTCTTGAAATACTTTGCTGAAAAAAATCCCGATGTGAAGTTTGTGGAAATAGCTGAGAGTTGATGTTATGAAATGTCATTCTGAGCGTAGCGAAGAATCTCTGATTACAGAAGTAGAGACCCTCACCGCACCTGTGCGCGGCGCAAGTGTCGCTACGCTCACATCGTCCCGATGTCCTTCGGGAGGGGATCATAATTGGATTCGCAGGGTAAATTAACAAGTTTGAAACGGCGATTGGTATCAATCGCCGTTTTGTTTTACAATTACGCGCAGGGTATCTCAGGAGGTTCTTGTGCCAAAATATGTCGCCGCAATTGACCAGGGTACGACCAGCACTCGTTGTATTATTTTCGACCATGGGGGGAATATAGTCGCCGTTGACCAAAAGGAACACAAACAAATTTATCCCAAGCCAGGCTGGGTGGAACATGATCCGCTGGAGATTTGGGAGCGGACTCAGGATGTGATGCGGGGGGCGTTGGAGAAAATTGGCGGTCAGCGGTCAGCGGTCAGCGGTCAAATTGTTGCGATTGGCGTGACCAACCAGCGTGAGACAACGGTGGTGTGGGATAAAAATACTGGCAAGCCAATTTACAACGCCATCGTCTGGCAGGATACGCGGACGGATGTCATTTGTAACGACTTGGCGAAAGACGGTGGTCAGGACAGATTGCGTTCAAAGACAGGCCTGCCGCTTGCCACCTATTTTTCTGGCCCAAAGATCAAATGGATTTTGGATAACGTGGAAGGCGCGCGCGCCAAAGCTGAAAAAGGGGAGTTGTTGTTCGGCAACATGGATACATGGGTCATCTGGAATTTGACGGGCGCGCACGTCACAGACGTGACCAATGCCTCCCGTACTTTGTTGATGAATTTGAACACCCTTGATTGGGATGATGAACTTTTGCAACTGATGACCATCCCGCGCGCGATGCTGCCTGAGATTCGTTCTTCGTCCGAAGAATATGGCAAAGCGAAGATGATCCTGGAAGGCGTACCTGTCTCTGGTGACTTGGGCGACCAGCAGGCCGCGCTCTTTGGTCAGACTTGTTACAGCGCGGGCGAAGCGAAGAACACCTACGGGACAGGCTGTTTTATGTTGATGAACATGGGCGAGATTCCCGTGCCTTCGAAATCAGGCTTGTTGACTACGCTCGCGTACAAGATCGGCGATCAGAAAGCGGTGTACGCGTTGGAAGGCTCCATTGCGATTGCGGGGGCGCTGATCCAGTGGCTGAGAGATAACTTGGGACTGATTCAATCGTCGGCGGAGGTGGAGGCGTTGGCTTCGTCAGTGGAAGATAACGGCGGTATTTATTTCGTCCCTGCGTTTAGCGGATTGTATGCCCCGTATTGGAAATCCGATGCGCGCGGCGTGATCGCGGGGATGACGCGCTATGTTACGAAAGCGCATATTGCGCGCGCGGCGTTGGAAGCGACAGCGTATCAGACCCGCGAAGTGCTGGATGCAATGGAAATGGATTCGGGCGTCAATCTCAAAGCGTTGAAGGTAGATGGCGGCATGGTCTTCAACGAATTGCTGATGCAGTTTCAATCTGATATTTTGGATGTGCCTGTGGTGCGTCCGAAAGTGGCAGAGACAACCGCGCTCGGCGCGGCCTACGCGGCGGGACTTGCGGTTGGCTTCTGGAAAGACTATGATGAATTGCGCGCCAATTGGGGACGCGATAAAGAATGGTCTCCAAAAATGGACTCAAAGCAACGCGAGGGTTTATACTCGGGTTGGAAGAAGGCAGTAACGCGCACGTTTGATTGGGTTGAATAGTGTTACAGGTTACAGGTTACAGGTTTCAAGTTGAAGGTAGCAAGTTTCAAACCTTGAACCTGAAACCTTCAACCTTCAACCTCCAACCTTCAACCTCCAACCTTCAACCTCCAACCTTCAACCTTCAACCTAAAACTTGGAACCAAAAACATGAACCGAAACGAAATCCTCTCCGCTCTCAAAGCAAAACTTGAAGTCTCCGTGCTGATCGTTGGCGCGGGGATCAATGGCATTGGCACATTCCGTGACCTGGCGCT
>CAKKRM010000344.1 GCA_919902735.1 Anaerolineales bacterium
TTGCTCTCCTTTGTGACCCTTTGTGGACTTTGTGGTAAAAGGTTTTGAAATGTGACATTGTCAAAGTAGTCAAATAGCCGAAGTAAAAGACTATTCGACTATTTGACTACCTACCTACTTCCCCTTCCAATTCGGTTTGCGTTTTTCAATGAAGGCTTGCATCCCCTCGGTTTGATCTTCCGTTGAAAACAGCAGGTAGAAATTGCGTTTCTCGGCTTTGAGACCTTCGGTGAGCGTGGTCTCGAATGCGGCGTTGACGGCATCCTTCGCCATGCGGACGGCCAGCGGCGCGCGCGAGGCGATCTCTTCGGCGAAGGCAACGGCGGCATCGAGATAGCCTTCAATGGGCACGATGCGGTTGACGAGACCGAATTGTTGCGCTTCGGCGGCGGTCAGCGTGCGGTTGTTAATGACCATTTCCATGGTGAGATTTTTGCCAAGCAATCGCGCCAGCCGCTGCGTGCCGCCCGCGCCGGGGATGACGCCAAGTGTGATTTCAGGCTGTCCAAACTTTGCGGATTCAGATGCAATGACCATGTCGCACGAAAGCACGAATTCGCATCCGCCGCCCAAGGCCCAGCCGGAGACTGCCGCGATGACGGGTTTCTTGATCCCACGGATGCGATCCCAGGTATCCACGCGGTTTTCGATGATCATCTGGAAGGCAGTGGCATCCACCATCTCTTTGATATCCGCGCCTGCGGCAAAGGCTTTTTCATTGCCAGTGACCATGATGACGCCGATGTTATCATCCCTGTCGAACGCTTCCATCGCATCGAAGACTTCACCCAGCATGGCGATATTAAACGCATTCATTGCCTGAGGGCGGTTTAATTGGACGATGCCCACGCGCCCGCGAGTTTCTGTTAAAACTGTTGTGTAAGCCATTTTGCCTCCAAAGGGTTTCAGCGCGAATTATAAAGGATGAGCTGCCTTGCTGTATAATTTCACGAAAGTTGTTTACTAATCATATAACATTGAATGGAGAAATAAATAACGTGGACTTTCTACTTGTAATTCACTCCTACTTGCGCTGGCTGATCGTGCTTGTTGCGATTGCCGCCGCCGTCAAATTTGCACTTGGCTGGCTGCGCGGCAGCGCATTCAAAGGCATGGATCGCGGCCTCGCGGCTGGCTTTAGCGGCCTGCTCGATCTGCAAATCACCCTCGGACTCATCCTCATGGTTTGGGCGGGTCTGGCAGGCGCGGGCTTCCCCATGTTCCGCATCGAACATGCCTCCACCATGATCGTGGCCGCAGTCATCGCGCACCTGCCTGCGCGCTGGAAAAACGCCGCAGACACAGTTCGATTTCGCAATACGTTATTCTGCATCCTCGGCGCGTTTTTGCTGATCTATGTCGGGGTGATGCGTCTGCCGGGTGGGTGGACCAGATAACAGCGTAGTAAGAAGCGGGTTTGTTTTCCATCCAATTTTTATTTCTCATTTTATATTAATCCATGATAAACTTTGCTCACGTTCAGGCTGGAACGTGGATACATTTGGAGAAGAGATGGAAAACAAGCTATATGTAGGCAACCTGCCCTACGCCGCTACTGAAGACGATCTCAAAGCTCACTTCAGTCAGGCCGGAAACGTCACCTCTGTTGCATTGATCAAAGACCGCGCAACAGGACGCGCCAAAGGTTTCGGATTTGTCGAAATGGCAAGCTCCGAAGAAGCGCAAAAAGCCATCAGCATGTTCAATGGACAGGACTTCATGGGACGCGCAATTACCGTCAATGTGGCCCGCCCCCGTGAAGAACGCCCTCGTAATTTCGGAGATCGAAATCGCGACGGCGGCGGACGGAACCGTTACTAAAAAATCTCCAGCCCTGAACAAAGAAAGAAATCAACAGCCCCGCAAATGCGGGGCTGTTATTATTAACGTATGAAACGAATCCTTTTACTCGGCCCGATTCTTTTTGCCAGCGTTTTAGCCATACTTACATTTATAAAATACGATTTTCTAAAAAGCCTCGGCTGGCATCCCATCCACGACCCAACCTTTGACTGGCCCAGCGGACTGGCCCTCGGAAAATACGGCTGGGTGATGACTGCAACCTTCATCCTCAGCGGCGGACTCATGGCGCTGCTTGCCGCCCGCCTCTTTCTTAATCTCAAACCTGCTCCCGCTTCCAGAGTGGGCGCCACTCTGCTTGTTTTTGCCGGCCTCGCCCTCGCCGCTTTGGCATTCACCACAGACCCAACCATCCGTGATACCCCCGCCACCTGGCATGGACGGTTGCACGATCTGTCCTTTGTGCTGCTGGGCCTTACCCTCTTCCCCGCCATGATCGTTCTCGGTTTTGCATTTCGCCAAAATGAAAAATGGAAAAATATTTCGTTGTACACATGGCTAACTCTTGCGCTTGCCGCCCCTGCCTTCGCGCTCAAAGGCGCAGCGTTTTATGTATTTTTATTTGCCATTCTGGCATGGAATGAAGTGGCGGCGTGGCGTTTGTATAAAAGCGACGGATAATATACAGGCTTTATTTCAACTTACACAACGGTGCGCACAAGCGGAATTTTGCTGATAAGAAAAACGATCATCCACGAGAGCAAAAAATTGATCAACGTTGCGAGCGGAATGACGAGGAGCGCATTCCCCGCGGCAGTTCGAAAACCAAGCGCCGCCCAGCCGAACGCCATCCACGCGAATACGATGGGGTGGATGAGATAAATGCCAAAGCTGGCCCTGCTTACATTGCTGGAAATGCCCGCCCAGCGCGCGGATATTTCTTCCCCCGCCGCCTTGATCAAAACGAATGCCCCCAGCGACATCAACACAATATTCAGGCTGGGGTAACTGCGAAAAACCAGCTCATTTTTTTGCGGGGGCAGGTCGAAATAAAATACTGCAAAGGTGAAGAGGATGCCGGTTATGAAAAGACCGGCCGCGGCCCAGGTCAGAAGCGGTTTTGTCTCCAATCGCCCCAAATAATAGCCGAGCAGAAAATATCCAAGGTAGCCGCCGGTGTAATAGATTTCAAATCCATTCTTGAAAGGCGTGAATTCCTCCACGATGAAGAGGAGGGGCATGGCAATAAACCAAAGCGCAATGTAGTAAAGGATTTCAGAGTTGCGGGCTTTGGAAATAAACACGCGCAAAATGGGAGTGATGAGATACAAGCCGATGAGCGAGTAGAAAAACCACAAATGCCCCGCCCTGGGCCCGCGCAGGATGCGAAGGAACATTTTTAACACAGCTTCGAGGGTAACCCCGCTCTCTGTAAATGCCCCGGAATTTTGAACATCATAAATAATAGACCAGGCCAGGAAGGGGATGATGATACGGGCGGCGCGCTTCCTGAAAAAGGTGCGTAAGTCTTCCTGCTTTGAAAGCAAAAGGTGGCCGCTGATCAGAAAAAAAAGAGGGACGCCGTTGCGCGAAATGGCAAAAAAGAATTTCTGTGCCCAGCCTGGGCCTGCTCCCCATGCTTCAATATGCGCGAGGACAACCAGAAACGAAGCAAGAAAACGCACAAAATCCACCCAGGAAATCGCCGTGCTTTTTTGATCGTCGGTCAATTGCGAAGCCATGTTTGAAAATTATACTTTATACAAGCGTGTTCGCAATTTTGCGTTAAATCTTGCATAGAATTGTGAAAAAGTGGCCGCAAAATATATTGACCAGATTAAACAAACCCGCCCTCGAAATCTTTCGAGGGCGGTGATTTTCTAAAACCCATCCTCGAACAACACCGTCTTGAACCCCAGCGCATTGAAAAACTTGATCAGGTAGGCTTCGGCATTCAATTCACCCTGCGCGAGGATGCCATCCTCCAGCGCGGCCTTGCGGATCTCATCCTCTGCCGACTGGCGGGCAAGGGTTTCAAGGTCCACATTGCCTTTGGTCAGCAAACCTGTATCGCGGTCATATACGTAGGATTTTTCGTTATCCAGCGTCGCGATGAAAATTTCGGTGGGGGGCAGGCGCACATACAACACGCCGTTCTCCATGCGCATGTCAGCGGGTTGTAATTTCTCCATGTCTATGCCTGCGATCACAATGCCGTGCGCCACGAACAACAATTTATCGCCGAACGCAAAGCCGAATGTCCCCTGCCCGACCTCGGCAGTGATCACTTTTTCGATGCTGTATTGGATCGTCTCCAAACGCGCCAGCGCGCGGATCTCATTGATGTACGTCACGGGGTCGGGTATGATTGTGGGCGTGGGGTTCATCAACTGCGAAACCTGGGTCTGCAGCGCCTCATTCGCCTGGTTCACCTGCTGGAACGGAGCCGTCGCTGCGGCCGCGCTCTCGCGCACCGTCTGTACGATAAAATAGACACCAGCCGCCAGCACCGCCAGAATCAAGATCGACATGATCGTGTTAAATGTATTTTTCATTTTATCCTCTCGCAAAGGGATTGCAGACTTCAGCCTGCCTGAGCGCTCCGAAAATTCTAACTTGTCTTATTATAGCAACATCGTTATGATTGCGCACAACCATTCTTGAAAGATGAAAAAAGCCCTATTTGTATTTTCCCTTGTTCTTTTTGGATGTTCATTCCCAGTGCAGTTGAGATTGGGGACTCCCACACCGATTCTCACACTCACCCCTACGGGGACTCCTGCCCCCACGCAAACGCCTCTCACCCCGCCTGAGCTGGGTACTGAACAAAATCCATTGATCCTCGCCCTGGCCCCTTCGCCGCGCCCCAGCAACGAAGCCATCAAAGCGGGCGATCTCATCGCAGCATTCATCCAGAGGCAGACGGGCTATCGCCTGGTAACCGTTGTGCCCGCCTCCGAACAGGTGCTGGTGGATGCCTTCGACAAAGGCAACGCGCATATCGGGTCGCTTTCGCCGTATGCCTACCTGCTTGCGCGCGACAATGATTCGGTCACAGTCATCTTTGCAAAACTGCGGGACGGGCAAACCTTCTACGGCGCGCAGATCGTCGCCAACCGCGAAAATAATTTCACATCCTACTTTGATGAAGCGCGCAACGAAAACACAACCGACGCCGCCATTGCCTTGAAACAATTCAACGACAAGAAAGCCTGCTGGAGCGACGAGGTTTCCCCGTCAGGGTATGTAGTACCGCTCGGATTACTGAATCAGGCCGAGGTGCAGATAAGAAGCGGGGCATTCCTGGAAGGTCAACCAAGCGTGGTGCGCGCCGTCTATGTGGATGACATCTGCGATTTCGGCGCAACCTTCGTCGATGCGCGCCAGTTGCCTGCACTCGAAGCGGATTATGCGGATGTGACGGATAAGGTGATCGTCATCTGGCGTATTCCTGAGATCATCCCCTACGAGAATATTTCGATGTCAAATTCACTGCCCATTGAAATGCGCCGCGTGATCCAGCGCGCGTTCATCGACCTGATGCTCACACCTGAAGGCAAAGCCGCCATCCAAACCATGTATGGCATGGACGAGATGCAGATCGTGGAGGATGCCGCCTACGCGGAGTTTGCCGCGTATGTGAAGGCTTCGGGGCTGGATTTGACAGGGTTGATAAAATAACTCACCCCAGTCGTGTCATGCTGAGCGCAGCGAAGCATCTTTATAACTACGAGCGAGACTCTTCGGTCGCGACGAACGCTCCCTCAGAGTGACATAACCCCAAAATGGAGAACTTTTATGACCCGTGATGAAGCCCTTGCCCTTGTGCGCGAATTCGTAAAAAATGAAGGCCTTGTGCGCCACATGCTTTGCGTGGAAGCCGCCATGCGCTTCTATGCCGAAAAATATGGCGAGGATGTGGAAGCGTGGGGATTGCTCGGCCTGCTCCACGATTTTGACTGGGAGGTCCACCCATCGCTGGAGGAGCATCCACAGGCGGGCGCGCCCATTTTGCGTGAGCGCGGCGTGAGCGAAGAGATCATCCAGGATATTTTAAGCCACGCCGATCACTTGAACATGCCGCGTGAGACGCCGCGCCGCAAGGCCATCTGTGCCTGTGATGAGGTGACGGGGCTGATCACTGCCGTTGCGCTGGTACGTCCATCACGCTCGTTGTACGATCTTGAAGCGAGTTCGGTGAAAAAGAAATGGAAGGATAAAGCCTTCGCCGCGGGAACCAATCGCGCAGAAATGGAACATGCCGCCCAAGAGTTTGGCGTGGATGTTTGGGAGCATGTTGGCAATGTGATCCAGGCCATGCGCAAGATCGCGCCGGAGTTGGATCTGGTGGGGAATATTGAGCAGTAGGCATGTTCACCCCCGTCTCGAAGTTCTGAGTTCATCTGTGATTACATCTCAACGACACAAGGCGCTTCTTCCTTGACAATTACGCTTTCGCCGTTCACGAACGTGACAGTGGTTTGTTCCATGCCGCGCACAACGGTGAGGCCTTTGTATTTTATTGTGACAGGCCAGGGGAATAAATTCTTCCCTTCCAGTTTCACGCGTGTGGATGAAAGGATCGTCACACCGAGGGCTTGCATGAACAGCCCAACGGGGGCGAGGCCGTGCAGGGAGTTGCGTTCGCCGATGCCTGCGCCTTTTTCAGCGTGATAGCGCTGGTAAAAGGCGCGGTTCTGTTTTAAGTTTTGAATGACGGCGTTCATCAAATGCGCGGTCAGGCGGGTGGCTTCGGCGCGAAAGCCGTATGCCAGCAGGCCTTCGGCGATGAGCAGGTTCCAGGGCAGGCTCACGCTCATTGAAACAGATTCAGCTTCGGGGTCGGGGGAGAGCGGCAGAAACTGCATCCCAAAGGGGCGGTCGAAGCGTTCGGCCATCATCACGTTGCGCCCGATCATCGCGTAGGCTTTTTGCTTTTCGAGTACTTCCGCCCAGAGCGGCAGCGCGAGGGTGATGTCTTCGCCGGTGGTGTCGATGATGCTGACGATGATTTTATCTTTTTCGTCCAACCCAGTGACGCTGATGCGCCCGATGCGGTTGTAGATTTTCTGGCTCGTTGCCACCAGCCCGCCCGTGCGCCATTGGAATTGATGGCCGGGGATGGTTTCGATCTCGCCTTTGGATTTGGTAAAGTATTCGCTGATATCCACTTCGGGCCGCTTCGCACCTGGACTTTTGGTTTGGATCTCAATCAACAAGCGGATCGGCGTCTCTGACTCGAACTTCGGGCGCATGTTGCCATCGCCTTTGCGCTTGGCGAGGACCTTGCCAGTTGAAACCAACCCCGTTTCGCGCTCGCGGTAGGAATAAAAACTTGCGCTCGGATTCCAGCTTGCTTCGATGGATGTTTTGAGTGTTCCAGCCTGGGCGATGACAAGGGCTGTTTCTTCCTCTGGCTTGCCGAGTTTCTTTGCGATCTTCGCAAGCGATTGCGCTTCGCGGTAGAGCATGGCTTCCAGTGATGGGCTGTGTACGAGCGAAACATCCAACCCCTGCGACCAGGGATTCCAGACATCGAAGAGCGGGTTGTCTTCAAAGCCTGTTTGCAGAATGTTGTCCCATTCGGGTGCGCCGTCACGGTTGCGGTCGTGAACTCCGGAGAACCACGACCAGAAGAATTTAATTAATTTTGGAAATACTTCCGCCAGAAAAACTTCGTCCTGCGTGGCTTGGTAATATTTCCATGTGAGGCTGGCAAGCAAGGGGGCGGCAAGGAATTTTCCGCGCTGGCCTGCGATGCCGGGTTTGCCGTCCACTTCGCCGTCTTCATCCTGTGTGGACAGAAAATTGAGCAGCAGGTTTTTTGCCACATTTGGAGCGCCGTGCAAAATGCTGGAGAGATAATACGCATCCAGCGGAAATTGTCCATTCCAGGCGGGCGGGTAATCGGCGCCGTCTCCTTTGCGCGAGAAGCCGTGGTCAATGTGGCGGGCGGTCACGAAGGATGGATTTGGAAAATGTCCATTGCCGTTGAAGAACAAAGCGTGCGCGGCTTTTTGGCTGAACGAGAGCGCGGCGTCCCATGCAATGTCACCGGTGCGGATGTCCAACACCTGCGAGGCGTCCAGCATTTCAATGCGGGCGAGTTCCGCCTGCCAGGAACGGGCGGCGGTTTTGCGGGCGAGTTCAAATGCTGCGGGGATGGTGTCGAGAGCGGCTTCAGCGAAGGCCAATGTGCGAGTGGAACCGGGACCAAGCTCCAGGTCCAGCAAGAGCGAGGGGTGCGGGCCGGGGCCGTGCTTGGGGCCACCCGTCATAAAGAGAACGGGGGCGATTCCGCTGGTTTGTCCTGCCAGGATATTGACGAGTTGTTGTTGCGTGGGGATGATGGATTGCCCATCCAGCGGCGCGAGGGTGGCGCAGACTTCGAGCTTGATCTGGCGCACGGCATTGCTTTTGTTCGTGAGAGTCACGCGTCCGGCCACAGCATGGGATTCGGGAACCCAGAAATCTGTATTTACATAAAGGTTTTCGAGGGGAACAAAATCGAGGGTGAGGAAGTTTGGATAGAAGCGCCGCAGAGACGGTTTTGTGGCGAAGGTGTTAGGGTCTGTAACCGTGGCGCTGCCTTCGGTGAAGCGTAAAAAAATACGCATCGAGCGGGCGCGCAGGCCAAAGGTTGTGTAGAGCGCAACGGCGGCTCGTTCGGGGTCGGCGTTGCCAAGTTCCACTTCCCAAATGTGGTCATTGACGTAATCCGGCTTGCAAAGTCGGGCATCCGCCGCCAATGTGAGGTGGAGCGGGTCGCCGAGAGATAATGACCAGTCGCGCATGGGGCCTATTGTACGGGCAGAATGATGGATGGTCAAACGGGTATAATTTAGTTTGGTAGTCGCATGGTCAAGTAGTCAAGTGGTCAAGTAGTTAAGTAGTCGAGTTGTCAAATGGTCGAGCGGTCATTTGGCGAATTGATCCATGAGCTATACTGAGCGCGGTCATTAATTGCGGTTTCCTTTTTAACGCCAAGCCGCAAAGATTCAAGGGTTTTTCCTTCGCGCCTTTGCGCCTTGGCGTTATGAATTTCATTCGGCAAAAGCGCAATTTGTTCCCGCGTTCAGTATATTAGACAATTCGACTACTCGACCAGCAGACTATTAGACCAACAGACGAGGAGACTACACACCATGGCAGGACTTTACTTTGAAGAATTCACAGTGGGGCAAAGCATAAAAACCGCAGGCCGCACCATCAGTGAAGATGCGATCTTTTCATTTGCAGGCCTGACCGGTGATTTCAACCAGATCCACACGGATGCGGCCTTTGCAAGCAAAACCCAATTTGGACAACGCATTGCGCACGGTTTGTTGGGCATGTCTGTTGCTGTAGGGCTAATTATGCAAACGGGTCTGCTCGAAGGCACGGTGCTGGCCTTCCGCGAAATTCAAGAATGGAGATTCGTCAAGCCGTTTTTCATCGGTGATACCGTTCATGCCGTTTTGACCATTGCAGAGACCAAAGCCCTGCCGCGCATCGGCGGCGGCTCGCTGATCGCATCCGTTGAAGCTCGCAATCAAAATGATGAAGTCTGCCAAAAGGGTACGTTGAATTTACTGATGTTGAGCAAACCGAAATAATAAATTCCGTCATTGCGAGGGCGATAGCCCGAAGCAATCTCCCGTGTGTGCATGAGATTGCTTCGTCGGGGAAAACGCCCTCCTCGCAATGACGAAAATGGATAGGTTGTACAAATGAGTAACGAAGATAACGATAGAATACGCCGACTTCTAAAATCCGAAGAAGAGACAAGGGGAGATATAAAACCCGCGCCTCAATCCAAGCCGACAACTGATTCTGCTCCGAAGGCAGACGGCACCACCCCGGTCTTCACCCGCCCCGCGCTGGACAAGGACAACATGCCCCTGCCCCGCCGCGTGAACGAAATCGATGTGGAAGGCACACGCGTTACACCTGCGGCCTATCAACCAGCCATCTATCAACAACCTGCGGCAAATCCGCGCTACACAAATCAACAGCCTGCGTACGTCCCGCCTCCGCCAGCTCAAACAACATTCATGGATAGGTTTTCATCCCTTGGATCGACCCTTCAGGGAAACATGGGCTGTTTTCTGCGCGGGTTGATCATTTCCGCATTCCTGCTTGTGTTTTTCGGCCTGTGTTTGGGATCCATCTTTGTTTACCAATATTATTCCATTGCCAGCACACTCCCAGACTCAGGCGCGTTACGCGAAAACGCCTCGCAATTTCAAACCACCCGCATCCTCGACCGCAATGGACAGGTATTGTACGAACTCCTTGACCCCAGCGCCGGCCGCCGTAACTACATTCCACTGGCAAATATTTCCCCCAATTTAATCGCAGCCACCATCGCCACAGAAGACAAGGATTTCTATACCAACCCGGGCTTCGACCCAATCGCCATCGCCCGCGCCTTGTGGCAAAACTACGTCACAGGCGGTGAGGGCGGCGGCGCATCCACCATCACCCAGCAATTGGCGCGCGCGCTTCTGCTCTCGCCCGAGGAACGCAGTCAACGCACAGTCACACGCAAGGCGCGTGAGATCATCCTTGCGGCAGAGATCACCCGCCGCTACACCAAGGATGAAATCCTCGAACTGTATCTCAACGAAATCTACTACGGCAATCTGGCCTACGGCGCCGAAGCCGCCGCAGAAACCTACTTTGGCAAATCTGCCAAAGACCTTACTTTGGGAGAGGCGTCCTTCCTGGCTGGCCTGCCGCAATCGCCTGCCGTGTACGATATTTACACCAACCAGGAGGTCACGCTTATTCGTCAGCAGCAGGTGCTGGTGCTCATGTTCGAATTAAGTTCTGCCGAAGGCTGTATCAAAGTCAGCAACAGCGAAGCGCCTGTTTGCGTAGACCCCGTGCAGGCGACGCAGGCCGCGAATGAGATGAAGGCATATTCATATCGTCCGCCTTCGTTTGATGCCAAATATCCGCACTGGGTTAACTTCGTCCGCGCGCAACTTGAAGAATTGTACGATGCGCAAACCATCTATCGTTCTGGTTTCGTGGTCTACACCACGCTGGACCCGATCATGCAGGATCGCGCGCAGCAACTCGTCACAGATCAGGTTGCCGCAATGGTGGATAACAACACGCACAACGGCGCATTGGTTTCCATACGACCATCCACAGGCGAGATATTGGCAATGGTCGGCTCACCTGATTTCAATAATGTGGCTATTTCGGGCCAGATCAACATGGCCATCAGCTCCACGCGTCAGCCGGGTTCATCCATCAAGCCGATCACCTATGTCGCCGCTTTTGAAAAAGGCTGGACGCCATCCACCTGGATTTGGGACGTCCCCACACAATTCCCGGATGGCGCAAATCCGCCGTATGAACCGAGAAACTACGATGGCAGATTCCACGGAGGCATGACCGCCCGTTTGGCGCTCGCCAACTCTTTCAATATTCCTGCCGTTAAAGCGCTTGAATTTGTCGGCATTTACGATGACCCGAATACGCCCGAAAAAGAGGGCATGATCGGCATGGCGGAGAAACTTGGCATCACCTCGCTCACCCGCAACGATTACGGCTTGTCCCTCACTCTCGGCGGCGGCGACGTCAGCCTGATCGACATGACCGCCGCCTACTCGGTCTTTGCAAACGGCGGAGAGAAAATGCCGCCTGTTGCCATTCTCAAGATCACCAACTTTGCAGGCGACATTTTCTACGAATACAAACCGGAAGAAGGCGAGCAGGTCATTCGCCCGGAACACGCCTATCTCATCTCGTCCATTCTTTCAGACAACGAGGCCCGCTCTTTTACCTTTGGACGGCATTCTGCGCTGAACTTATCCTTCCCTGTTGCCGCAAAAACAGGCACCACCAACGACATCCGCGATAACTGGACGATGGGCTACACCCCCGACCTCGTCACAGGCGTGTGGGTCGGCAATGCCGATTACACGCCCATGGTCAGTTCGTCTGGCCTGAGCGGCGCCGCGCCCGTCTGGTCACAGTTTATGGAATTTGCCGTGCCCTACGTCACCAACGGCACACCCACTCCCTTCAACCGCCCGGATGGCATCGTGGATAAAATCGTCTGTCGCCTTTCGGGCACGGAGCCATCCAGTTTTTGTGGGTCACAGTACACCGAAGTCTTTGCATTCGATCAGCCTCCCCTGCCCCCAAGCCAGGACCTTGCCCGCCGCATCAAAATTGATTTGTGGACGGGATTCCAGGCATCCGAAGCCTGCGATGGCCCAAGTCAGGAAGAACTCGTTTTAAACGTCACAGACAAATGGGCGCGCGAATGGTTCGAGACCGGCGACGGAAAAGCCTGGCTCGAAGATAATGGCTTTCCTAAAAATCCACGCTATACGCCTGAACGCGAATGCAGGAATGGCGACCCCCAGCCTATTGTTGAAATTAATTTAAACGATGGTCAGATTATCTCATCCCCATCCCTTGAAATCAAAGGCACTGCCGATGCCGATCAAGGATTCAAGAAATGGGTGTTGGAATATGGTCAGGGAGAGGAACCAGGCTCGTGGACTGTGTTGAGCGAAAGCAATAACCCCGTGAAGGATGGAATACTCCACACCTGGAATTTAACCAACATCCCAAATGGGATTGTGACCCTGCGGCTGACTTTGATCGGCGCTAAAGCGGAAGTGGACAAGCGCATCCGACTTAACCTCAGCCTGCCCACTCCCACCGCGCCGCCGCCTACACTGACAAATGTACCGACATCCACACCGACCATTACGCCCGTTCCTCCCACCTCCATCCCGACGGAAACCCCCACACAGGTGGTCATCATCCCAACAGAGACACCCACACCCGTACCAACGGAGACTCCAACGACAACGCCGTAACTTCCAGACATCCGCTTAAGACCTACACAGTTCAATCCCGAAGGGATTGATATTCAGTAACTCACCTTACGCAGTAAGGGTATGTCGTTGCGAGGACGCTCTTGTTTTTTGTCCGAAGCAATCTCCCAGCCGTCTCGGAGATTGCTTCGCCGCTAAAACCAA
>CAKKRM010000345.1 GCA_919902735.1 Anaerolineales bacterium
ATCTTTAGGGCGCTTTCCTTATCAGGCGCCTTCGGAACTTTATCTCCATGGCAACTGGCGCAATGTTGCCCAAACAGCGTTGCCCCGCCGGAGTTTTGCTGCGGATCCACAACATAAGAGGCCAGGGTATCCATGTCATTTTCGCTGAGGGTGCCTTTCCATGCAGGCATATCCAGGTGTTGGCCACCTTTTTTGATCAGCTCTGTAAGTTCTTCTTCCGTGCCGTTATACCCCACGCCCTGCCCATGACAACCGGAGCAATTGATAACAAACAAACGTTGCCCATCCGGCGCCGCGAGGAAATTAAGCAGCCCGTTGATCTCGGTCTCCGTCACTGTCTCGTTCCAGTTTGCAGTCTGGACATCTTTGTGAGGGGGATAGTTTACGCCTTCGTCAAATACGCGTTGCAATTCCACAGGATTGCCGCTGGCGACAACGAGTTGCTCATGGCAAACAGCGCAATATTGAGTAAAGAGCGCGCTACCCTTCGGCGAGAGAATAAAGCCAGCCAGCGCATCTATTTCATCCGTGCTAAGGTCGCCTCCCCAGGCAGGCATGCCCTCGTGCGTACCTGCGGCAATGATTTGATGCAAATCCGTTCCAGCCGGGACGTCGATGCTGGGACCATGGCAATTTGCACAATTTGTAGTGTATAGTGTTGCGGCTTTGTCCACAACAACCGCCTCCTGCGGCGGGGGAGCCTCTCGAACTGAGGCGATGGTCAAAAAGATAATGCCTGCAACCACCACCAAGGCAGAGATGCTGGCGAAGGGACGATTAAGAAAGTGGCGTTTTGGGCTTTTGTCAATAAAGGGTAATAGCAACAGGAGCAGGATGAAAAGCCCGGGCAGGATCATTGCACCAATTACTTCCAGGTTGCCGGGAAAATATTTAAGCGCCTGGAAGAGGAAGAGGAAGTACCATTCGGGGCGCGGCGTATAGGTGGTATCGGCTGGATTTGCACGGGCTTCAAGTGGAGCGCCTGCAAAGTATGCCAGGGCAACCAGAATGATGAATATCACAAGGGCGGCAATCGTATCCTTGAAGATGATATCAGGGAAAAAGGGAACTCCCTTTTCTTTTTCCTTTTTATATTCGTCCAGATATTTCTTTTTTTCCTGTTCGTTCATGGCTCACTCATCCTTCTTTGGCACGGCGGTAATGCCGATACGAATGACAAGGTACAAATGGATTCCGACCAGCGCCGCGAGTGTGGCCGGCAACACCCAAATATGAGTGCCGAAAAAGCGCGCCAGTGTGACGGCTGAAATATCTCTGCCTCCCCGCGCGATGCGCAGTATCCAATCTCCGACAAATGGGGCAAGGCCCGCAATTTGCGTTCCCACTGTGGTTGCCCAAAACGATTTCTGATCCCACGGGAGCAGGTAGCCGGTGAAGCCAAAGCCGATAACCACCAGGAGTAGAATCACGCCGCTAATCCAGGTTGCTTCGCGCGGGTACTTATACGCGCCGAAATAGAACACGCGCAACAGATGCAGGACCGTCAATATCACCATTGCGCTCGCTCCCCAGTGATGCAAGCCGCGGATTAACCAGCCAAATGGCAACTGGGTGGTAATGTAGACCACACTGTCATAGGCATGGTCAGGCGTAGGGACGTAATACAGGGTCAGCAATATACCCGTAACCGCCTGATTTATCGCCACAAAAAGAGTTGCGCTTCCAAGCGTGTAGAACCAGTTAACATGCGGAACCTTACGCTCAAAGATCGCCGCCCACACTTCGCGCCAGGAGAACCGTTCATCCAACCAGTCGCCAATTTTTATCAACATATTAACCTCGCTTTATAAAGATTACCCCGTCTTCCACTTTGCTCTCAAAACGATCAAGAGGACGGGGCGGGGGACCAGCCACAACAGCGCCATCTTTCGCAAAAACTCCGTTATGACATGGGCAGAAGAAACTATCCTTTTCCGGGATCCATCGCACTCTGCAAGCCAAATGCGTGCATACGTTAGACATCACAATATAATCCTGCCCATTGGAGGTGAGCACGTAAACCAAGATTTCCTCCTCGGTATCGATCCAGCCGGTCTGGGTCTCTATTGTTTTTTTGAAGAGTGTGGGAATATCGAGTTCCACCTTGCTGATGGAACCAAGTTGGATCCAATCATCGCTTTCTTTTTGGAGCGCAGGTCCCATAATATAGGGAATTGCCGGCAAGCCAAGCACCGCGCCGATCACCCCCCCAATACTGGCGATGGCCACTTTCATGAAATTACGGCGGCTAAGTTGTTTATCTTCTGAATTATCCATGGCGTTTATCCTTTTGACTTGAAATGGAGTGTTTCAATTGTATTGGTTTAACGTGTTGGCACTAACCTGTGGAACGTTATCAACCGCGCTTATGGTTGAGGCGTTTGAGGAGAATAGATCTGCGTCTCAGTTAATGGTGTAATGGTGGTAAGCGCGGTTTCTTCAGTGTTGATAAAGCTGAAGATTCCGCCAAGCATGGCTACGGTCAATAATGCAGCGACAGGGTAATATATCATTTTGCGTTTGCGAAGAGTCGCGGCATCGGGCCTGCGGTCTGCAATGCTTGCCTTGATATCCGCAAGCTCCAGAGGATGTTCGTGAAGCATGTCATCTTCGGTCATTTTGCCGTTGAACATGGCTTTATTAAAGCGCTTGATATGCACGCCATACATATGCCAGATGATGATGGCAAGCACCGCGAGGACAGCTTCACCGCCATGCGCAGCTTTCGCAGCAGGAACGAACTCACCAGGCAGATATTGCGTGGCAGTGATCGGATTCCACATAAGAAAGCCTGTTGCGCCCATCACAACAGCGCCCCAAACAAATGCCCAGTATTCCATCTTCTCTTCAAAAGTGTAGCGGCCCATTTGCGGATAGGTTTTGGCAAGGCCAACGTTGTAAAGTAAAGCCTGAATGCCGTCTCTGGCATCCTGCAGGCTGGGCAGCATGGACATTTGGTCGCGCAGGACGAAAACACTGTAGCCCATGACGAGAATATGCCAGGCGGTTCCGAACATCATAACGATAGCGGCGGTATGGTGAATGGTGCGCAGGTTTTCAATGCCTCCCAGGGCGTTGAGAATGGCTTGCGGGAAAGCTGCGTACGGGAATCGCTGGGGAAGCCCGGTGAAGCCGAGAATGGTAAATGAGAGCATCATCACCCAGTGTTCAATGCGGCGCGCAATCGGGAAGCGCAGGTAGGCTTGCGTTACTTTGTTCATGCGTGCTTTGCTCCTTTCATGCGGTTGACAATACGGCGGTACATATCGGTGAGCACGAAGAAGGTCATTCCGCCAAGCACTGCGGGAATGAAAAATTTATAAAACAGGTTGACGTAATAGACAATGGGGTTGTGTTCGGGGCTGGGTTCGTAGTGACTCATCCACGCGGCGGAGAAATTGGTGGTGACATCGGGATGGCAACGCTGGCATTTGACAATCAGATTATCGCGCAAGGCAAT
>CAKKRM010000346.1 GCA_919902735.1 Anaerolineales bacterium
ATCTTAACTTGAAGTTGGTTGCTTTGTATGGTAAAATGCCCTGCCTTTGAGCCTTCGACAGGCCCGGAATAAATTTTGGAATCATTGTAAGGAAAGGAATTTCATCAAATGGCTAAGTGCAATCACTGCGGCAAGGCAACCACATTCGGTCATAACCGCTCTTTCTCCCTGCGTGCAACCAACCGCACGTTCAAGCCCAACCTCCAGAAGGTTTCGGTGATGGAGAAGGGTCGTTTGGTCAAGAAGACGCTGTGCGCCAAGTGCATCAAGACGCTCGGCAAATCTGCGGCGTAGGTTCGTTCTTCCATTCGTATCAAAAATCACGGCGTTATGCGCCGTGATTTTTGTTTTAATGGTTTGTTATCGAACAGGTGGATTGTAGGTGAGGTAGATTATCAACCAGAATGGGATGAGGCCGCCAACGGAGAGGACAGCCATTAAACCAAGCCCTACCGATACCCAGTCGATTTCTTCAACGGCGTCCCATGCGTCAGTTTGAGTGGCAGGCTCCGGCGCGGTTTGAGGCGGCGGCTGGGGCGGGTAATACTGCACGGGAGCAGGTTCCTGCTGGGGGGGTTGAGTCTTCCCTTTACCAGAGAGTCGCTCGGCAACTTCTGGTTTGAGAGTAATGACAGGTTGTGATGGCGGCTCTTTTTCTACTGGCTGCGGATCGGGTTGTGTGCCAAATTTGAGAAGCACGCGGCCAAGTTGATCGGCGGTGCGATAACGGGCGGCGGGTTCCTTGGAAAGAACTTTGTTGATAATCTCTTCGAGCGCGGATGGAATATCGGGGATGTATTCGCGGATGGGAATGGGGCGGGCGGAGATGTGCAAACGCGCAAGTTCATCGGCAGTGGATGCGGTAAAGGGCGGCGTGCCACAGAGCAATTCATACATGACCACGCCGAGGGAATAAACATCGGATGCGGGCGAGGGCGGCTCGCCTGCGGCCTGCTCGGGCGCGAAATAAAGCGGCGAACCCCAGACAACATCGGTGCGCTCGGTGGTCGCGATGCTGGCCAGGGCGCGGGCAATACCAAAGTCGGTGACTTTGAGGCGGCCATCTTTCGAGACGAGCATGTTGTGCGGCTTAACGTCGCAATGGACGAGTCCCGCGCGGTGGGCATAGCCAATGCCCGCGCAAGCCTGAGTGAGAAGCGGAATGCCATCCTGTACGGAGAAACGCCCCAGATCACGGATGAGTTGTTTGAGGTCCTTGCCAGGAATGTATTCCATGACGATGTAGAGCAGGTTGTCGGCAAAGCCAAAGTCATGCACGGTGACAATGTTGGGATGCGAAAGATTCGCGGCGGCGCGCGCTTCGAGCCGAAATTGATTTTGAAATTCAGCGTTGGATGAAAAATCCTTGCGCAGGACTTTAATGGCAACGTAGCGATCCAGCATGAGATCGCGGGAACGATAGACATCTGCCATGCCCCCGGAGCCAAGTTTTTCAAGCAGTTGATAACGGTCGTTAAGGAGTGCGCCTTCAGTCATTGAAAAGGATTATATCGTAATTCCTGTTGCGTAAATCTCCCGATACTTCGGGACGATGTGAGCGGAGCGAAGGGTCTCTGAGACAGTCGTAGAGACCCTTCGCTATCGCTCAGGGCGACATGCCCCAAAACACACAAAACTGCGTAAGGTGAGTGAGTTAAAAACAACAAGGATGGAATTGATCCATCCTTGTTGTTTTTTAGCGGGAAATTTTACGGAATCCAGTTTGACAACACATTCACAACCAGATCGGGATTTGCAGGGTCATTCGTTTTGAGATGAACCCCGAAGTTGTGCGGACCGTCCATACCTTCGTGCATCATGAAGACGCTGGATTCAATGATCGTGCTTTCGCCGGGTTTGAGTACCATCGAACCGATGGTTAATTGAGGGGGTCAGCACCCTTCCAGCACTTCGATGTACGGGTCTTCCGTGAAGCGCAATGTGCCGTCGCCCGTGTTGGTCACTTTGACCGCGAAGGTTTTTTCCACGTTGAATTTCACATCGCCGAAATCGATCATTTGCTGATCCACCGCGATGGATGGAGTTCCTCCGCCCTCACCGCCTTGGTTGGCAAAGAAAAATACTGCGGCAATCAGAAGGATGCCACCCAACACAACCAGCGCCCAGGGAAAGTTTTGTTTTTGTCTCTTGTGCTTTTTGCTCATTGAAGCTGCTCCTTTTGTTTTTTGTGGGGGCGAAATTCATTTCGCGCTACGGGGGATACTCGAACTGAAATGAATACAGATACGCAGCCAAATTCCAGGTTTGTTCATCGGTGAAGATCGTGCCCCACATCGGCATACCCGTGCCCATGCCGCCGCGCAGGAGAAGCCCTTGCAAAACGGCGGGCTTGGCTTCCAGTAAATGTTCCGCGTCCGTGAAATCGGTTGGCGCTTGAATGCCATGTTCGTCATTATTTTTTTCCGCAATGGCTTTCATCTCATCCGCGAATTGACCGTCGCCCGCGCCGCTCTCGCCATGACACGCCGCGCAATTGACCTGATAAAGTTTCTCTCCATCCGTCAACGCGGCGGTTGTTGTGTTTTGTTCCCAAATGTAGGCGACCACATCCCAGGCGTCTTCATCGTTCAGCGATTCAGCGCGCAGTTCATCAAACGTTTCCATCGGAGAGTGCGAGACGTAATAATCAGATGTGAGCATAGCGGCTGGGATCTGACTGGCAAACACCGCTCCACGCTCCGCCGACGGTTGGTTCGCCAATTCGACATGCTCCTGCGCGGATTCATGTTCCCCGTCCAAGCCCAGGCCGAGGCGGACGTAAAGCGGCGGCGCGGCTGGCTGTGCCGCCCCTTCGCTGCTGACTTCGATCACGCCGCGCATCCGCCAGAAATTCAAGCTGGAGGGTGTGATGGTGTAGAAGGTGTACGTGCCAGGTTTGTCGAAAGTGAGGGTGATGTTTGCGGGTTCGCCAGGTTTGAAGGTTACGGGCGGTATGGAAAATTGACCAACGGCGAAGGAATGTTCAACATCGTCTGAGATCAAACGCAGGCGCAGCGGTTCGCCCACGCGGGCTTTTATGCTGTCGGGCATGAAGCCGCCATCTTCCGCGATGCGTGCGTGGATGATGACGGGCTGGCGGGAAAAACTCACAGCGGCGAAAATGCCAATGAGGGCGAGGCAGGTCAAAGCTAGCGCTGAGCGGAGTCGAAGCGTCCAGAAAATGAGGCGGCGGGTTTTCATCGTCATGGGATGTTGGATGTCCCGTATTTGGAATAGGTCGCGTCGACATACGTTCTGGCTGCCTGCGGACTTTTTCCATCTCGCAGCATCCGCATGACATCCTGTGTGATGTCCACGCAAATGGAACAGCCGAGGGCGTGATCGTCGAAGGTGATATTGTTTTTGTCTTCGGCATTGGAAACGTAGCAATCGTAATTCGATGTGTGCCCAATATCGCCGCAGCCGCAATAGCAGGGGATGTCTTTCATGATGTCGGGGTTGACGGACGCAAACTGATATGCCTCCTGCACAGACACAGGCGCGGATTGAACATCCATTGGCATTTGATCCAGCGGCAGCATGTAGAGATGGACTTCGTTTGTTTGGGAGGTTGAACAGGCGGAAACTGCGCTGACGGCCAATGCCGCGATGACGATAAGAAATAAGATGTTGCGGGTCTTTGAAAACATAGGGGTCCTCCGTGTTCGGATGACCCAATGGTAGCCTGACAATTCAATTACCCCCAGCGCAGGTTGGCGCAATGCCTCATGCGCCAAATGGCTTATGAGGAATGTCATCAAAAAAACTTCGAACTTCACCAAGACAAATAGGTCACGCTACAAGCGTGACGTCACGTTGCAAACGTGACCTACTCATTGCGTAAGTGAGTTTAATCCTCTTCGAGGGGGTGCTCCACATCCCCCGCCATGAAAGCGTCAGGGTTTTGTTCAAAGACGCGCAGGCAGGCGCGTGTGCAAAAATATATTCGTTCGCCGCGATAGTCCGCGCTTGGATATTTGGAGGGGTCTTTAATTTTGCCTCCGCAGGCGGTTTCGAATTCAGGTTCGGCAGGAAGGTTTGTTTGGTTCTGATCCACGATGATCGATCCTTTTCTCAATATAGAATTTCATCCCGAATTTTACCTTCTTCCACGATCAAGTTGCCGCGCAACATGCGGGCGTACTTCTAATTGATCCATCTTTGCAGACAGTGAATATCGCTTTGACGAGGTGTGACAGTGGTTTTCAGCCCGCTTCGATATAAGCAAAATAGCCTATCTTTTGGATAGGCTATCAGGTAGCGCGGCCCTTCGGTAAACTCAGGGCAGGCATTCATGTCGCAGAGGACGAAATAAATTTCGCGTTACTTCAAGGCTGTGCCGCAGTGCGGACAATTCTTCCAATCAGCTTGCACGCTCTTCGCGCAATTGGGACAGGGATTCTGAGCGGATGGCGACGTGGGATTTCCAGCATTTCGCACCAGCGCCGCGACGCCGAATACGATGAGGGCAATCACGCCAACGGGAACCAGCCACATGAAAGCCATACCGAACCAGCCGAAGGGAGAGTAGCCCCAGCCACCCATCATACCGCCAGGTCCGCCCATCATACCCCAGCCGCCGCGATAGCCCCAGCCGCTCATCATGCCTCCCCCGAAGAGGAAGAGAAGAGCGAGAAGCCCAACAATCGCAATAACCAACCAATTTATCTTTTTCATTTCGTTTTTCCTTTTATAATAGACTTTATCGGTAATTAGAAAAAACGTCCCGAAGGTTACCGTCAAGCGCTCAAATTCCTCGAAAAAACCCTCGGGACGGTGCGTAACATCAGTTATTTTATAATGCCTGTCCGCAGTGCGGGCAGTTTTCCAGTCGTTTTGCACAGCCTGATTGCAATGCCACTACCCTTTTTATGATCCAAGAATATCAGGCATGTTTAAAGGTTGTGTAAAGACGGGGCAAAGAGTGGGTGAAGAATTTATCAGGGAAAGACGATGGCTTGTTCATCGTATTGAACAAGCCGTCGTCAAAGAAAGGTTAATGCTGGTGAGTATGCTCGTCGGCTTTGCCGAGATGTTTTTCAGTCTCCTTGTCGAAAGCCTTCTTACAGCCCTACATACGCATCGCCATTGGGAGCATGAACAGGTAGATATTCATGACCGTGAGAATCACAATCAAAGCCGCGTAGGGGATGAAGGTGCCCCAGACTTTGCCCTCGGGGAGATTCGTCTTGGTAATGCGATAGGCGGTATAAAGGGAGCCGATGAAACCAAGCGCGAGCAGTCCGTATTGCAGGGCTTGAATGGTTCCCATGCCCACCAATGCGGGCGATGCGCCATGCACTTCCTGACCGAAGAGCGCGATGGCTGTGTAGAAAATGGACTTGCCTTCCGCCAGCAAATGGAACAGGTTGTGGGCGATATGACCCGCCACATCCAGCGCAATGATGGCATATCCAAAACGGGCGAAGTTTTCGACCAAAGTGGCTTTATTGAATTTGCCTGCAATCCATGAAGCCATGCCGAGCAATGCCACAGGGATAATGATGGCAATGGCAAACGTGATGCTGAATGTGATCGCGTAATTGGTTGTGCCAACTGCCCGCTCCAGCCATTTCAGCATGGACCCCCAGATTTCGAGCATGGTCACATTCTGCACGAAGACGATGCCCATGATGACTGCTGACAAAAACGCCTCCTCCATTTTGGGTTTGCGGATAAACCACAATTCCTTCGTGGGCGTGCGCACGGTCAGTTGGATCGAGTCATTCGGGCAGTTCTTGATGCAGTCCGCGCAGATGACGCAGTTGGCGTTGGAGGTCATCGTCTTGGGAAATTCGAACATTGGGCAGCCTGGCGCTTTCTCCGTGCCTTTGTAGCAGGAGGCGACAGTACAGGCGGCACAAATCTCAGGCGTGCCGCGCAAAGCCAACATACCTGTGCGGGCATAATTGCCCGATAAACCGCCAAGGAAACAAACGTGACGACAGAAGGTGCGGCGCTCAAAGAAGGAACCAGAAGCGATGACGCCCGTGGTCAATGTCAGCATAAGAACGCCCGAGCCGAAGGGATTTTCCACCACGCCCCAGACGTGATCGCTCCAGGTGATGAAGATGAAGAGCGCGTCGATGATCCAGATGCCGTATTTTTTCAGGAACTTCGGAACCGGGCGGTTGTTGCCCACAAATTTTTGCACCAGGTCATTGATCGTGGCAAACGGACAGATCGCGCACCAGAATCGCCCGAGGAACAAAAAGATGATCGGGATGAGCGGCCACCACAACACCCAGGTCAGAGCCGTGCCGAGATTGTCATGCGCGGATTCAGGACCAAGCAGAAGTTGGAACATGATGACCATGAAGATGATCAGTGTCGGCCATTGAATGATCCCCGGGAACCACTTACTGCGCATGAGCCTGTCAATCGCTTTGATTTGCAGGAGATTGCCCCCCGCGAAGATATTTTTATTTTGGGGTTTGAGTTCGGTGTTCATAAAATTACACGCCCTTTACGAAAACAGTTTTCTGTTTTTTCATTACACCCGCCGTAACCACCAGCGCGGCGTTGAGGATGGCAAAACTCCACAGGATGGCTGTTTTAGAATTCTTCCCATAAATTTCAACGGGGAATTCAGCCGCCAGCATTTCACCGTTGATCGTGAAATGAACATTGAATATCCACGCGCCAGGTTTATCGAGGAGTATTTCGCCTGAATACTGGCCAGATTCATGCGCAGGTTCAAGCAAGGCCATGATCGGCTCTTCGTCATGACCGTCTGATGCGGGTTCATTATTGGGGCGCATAACGCCAGTGGATGGGGTTTCTGTTGCCATGACCATTTCACCCATGCCCCCTGCGATTGGGGCTTCAGTGGGCATGTCCATTCCGCTCATACCACCCGTATTCGACTCAACGCCAGCGCTCTCATCGTGCCCTGGCATATTTTCAACGGGCATGGCAGTTACTTCCACATCTGCGTTACGGACGGGCATACCCATGCTGTCTGTCAGCGTGACCACAATGATATTCTCGCCTTTTGCCCATTTGTTCTGGCTGGCAAGAGTGACGTGATACCCATCAACTTCCATTTCAAATCCCTGCCCCCCTTCGCCTTCATTTGCCAACACCGCATGGGGATATGCAAACAGGACGGCTATTATGAAAAACAAAGTTGAGCTTGTGTAGAGAAGCCTTTTCATTGATCCTCCCCAGCGATGAAAATTTGATTGCGCATGATCATGCCTCCATGAAAATCGTAATGATGTGCAATCTTACCCAGCCTGGTTGTTATTGCTCACGGCCAAATTGCGGTAAAACTCCCACGCCATCCTGCTTATGACGAACATCACCCAGCCATTATGACTGGGTGATGTTTCATTTGGACGCTGACAAGCCCCGCCTCACAACTTGACCGTCAGCCTGGTCCCGTTTCCCAAAGCGGATTCTATCTCAAGCCTTGCGCCAATCAAGACCGAGCGTTCATGGATGCCGAGCAGGCCAAAGTGCCCGCTGGGAGCAAGCTCTATCGGACTCTTTGGCGCGATGAATCCATCGCCGTTATCCGTCACTTCCATTTTGATTTCATCGTTTTCAAAAGCAATCTTCAAATCGGCGCGGGTGGCTTTGGAGTGTTTGACCACATTGTTGAGAGCCTCCTGCGCGATCCGATAGAGCGATAATTCCACTTCGCGGGCAATGCGGCGTTCCTGTCCTGTTTTTTGGAAATCCACAATCAGATGGTTGTTCTGACTCGTTTCACGCGCCAGCATTTCCAGCGCGGTAACAAGCCCCAGGTCTTCGAGATAGATCGGCCGCAGGGCGCGCGTGAGGCGGCGCAGGTTCCCGATGGTTTGCTCGGAAAGTGATTCCAATTCATTAAGCGACTGCCTGCCATGCTGATCCTTGACCAATTTCTGCGCGAGTTGCACGCGTTGTTTCAACGCAATCACCGCCTGGATGGTATCGTCATGCAATTCACGCGCCAACCTTGCGCGTTCCTCCTCCTGCGCCGAGGTGATCGCGCCGATGTAATCGTGCAATCCCTCCTGCGCGGCTTTCACCTTGCGCGCCATTTCGGTCAATTCCAATTGCAAGTGCTGCACTTCCGAAATCCCGCCAACAGATTCCTTGATTGCCTCAAAGTCACCCCATGCCAGCGCGGCGGCTTTGGATTCAAGTTTTTGCAATGGCTGGACAATTTGTTTGGCGGCAAACCATAAAGCGCCCACCGTAAACAAAAGCGGCGGAATCAGAACCAGTGGCGCAACCAGCGTAAATTCCAGAATGGGATCAGTGGCGATCCTCCACTCGTCTTCCGCCAGATGCAGGCGCATCTCCTGCCTGTGGGCGATGACACTGCCAATGGCAATGGCCATCGAGAGCAGGGTCATTGGCAGAATGATCATGGCGAACATGCGCAAAGAAAGACTGCGCCAGAACGGGCTGCGGATGGGTTCGTTTTTCATGAATTATTCATCTGCCAGATTGCCCGTTGTTTTGGAAATCAACCCCAATGAAACTGCGCGCATGACCGCCTCGGTGCGGCTGTTGGCTTGCAGTTTGGCGAAGATATGCGCGAGATGTCCCTGCACGGTGCGGTCACTGATGCTGAGTTGCACACCGATGGCTTTGTTGGTGAATCCCTTTGCCGCGAGTCTCAGCACATTCAATTCACGGTCGGTCAAAGGTTCCACCATTTTCTTCTCAGGGCCTTTGAAAATATTGGACATCAATTTACGGGTGATGGAAGGGTCGAGCGCTGACTTGCCCTCATGCACATCACGGACAGCTTGAACGAGATCGTCCGCCTGAGCGGTCTTGAGCACGTATCCGTTTGCGCCCGCCTGCAAAACCGCCATCACGTACGGGTCGTCGTCATAGGCGGTGAGAATGAGCACGCCCACTTCGGGCAGGTTGGCGCGTACCCAACGCGTCACTTCGATTCCGCTGGCTTTTGGCATTTGGATGTCGAGCACAGCCACATCGGGTTTGTGTTTTTGGATAAGGGACTGCGCCTCTTCCCCATCCCCCGCTTCGGCTATGACCTGGAGGTCGCTTGCGCTCTCGAGCAGCTGCCTCACCCCCGCGCGGACGATGTGATGATCATCCGCCAGAAGAATGCGGATTTTGTGTTTTGATTTGCTCGATGACTTTGCCATAATTCAATTTGTCCAATTCGTTGTTCAGGGCTTGGGTTTGAAAAACTGAAGGGAAGGCAAGCCAGACGAGGCCCAGACCAGCTAAAAGTCCAGAGAAGAAGCGCATGATCGAGTTGAACGAGCCAAGCGCGTCGCCCGCGTAAAAAGTCGCGGGGAGGGTGTTCTTCGTCCAATCCGCCAGCCATTGATTTGTATCGCGGAAGCCTTGGCCGATGCCAGCATAATCGCTGAACATGTGCGTTCCACCGTCTATTATAAGGGGAAGCAGGAGCAAAACAAATCCCCACCACGGCAAGGGTTTGATTTTGCGGCGCAGCGGAAACCATAAAACTGCGAACAGCCAAACGCTGGTATAGAACGAAATCATGCGATCTGACCAGGCGATCTTCCAGCCTATGGCTTCGTTCCCGATGAATTGACGAAGCACAAGCGGGTTGATCGTATCCTGCCATGCGGCTTGAATTTCAACAAGCGAGTACATGCTCTTTTGCCCAAACAGGAAAAGGGAACGTTCTGGCAATTGGTGGCAGAAGAACGAGTAGGCAAAGTAGATTGCCCTTCCCGCGCCCGTCCAACCGGCTTGCATGAAGATGGGCGCGAGAAAAGGCGTGAATACCCACAGCCCATACACAATCATGAAGGTCTCAAACCAGTGATCGCCAATCCATTGGAAAATGGATTGTTTTGATTTTGGAAGAGCGGTTGTTGTGAGCGTGGACATGATTTTCCTTTACGGCGCATTCGGTTCGGGCGCGCGGTTGAGGTTGGCGCGATAGAAGGCCTTGACTTGTTCCGAGTCGAATGTTTCAAATTTTTGCAAACGCCCCCAGGATGTCATCACCAGAGGAACCTCGAGGGAAGGCCAGGGATAGGCGATTATCTTTACGCCGCCGAGTTCATCCATGGCGGTTTTGATCTGGTCTTTCAAATCCGCGCAGCCGGCCTCCTCGAGCAGGCCGCAGTTGTACCAGAAGATGACATATCCATGCTCCAGGTTGTGGACGAGATAACCAGCGGGATATTGATAATCGTTGGTTTCGTAAAAGCCCGCGTCCAACTCCTCTGCATAGTGCGTACCCGATGTGGGCGGATCTGAATTGTATTTGCCAGGGTCTGAATTGGCAGGCAAATGAGGGGAACTCACCATCTCTGGAACGGATTCGCCCGCCGCGGGCTTGATTCCCTGCCAAACCATAAACCCAATGATCGCAATGACAGACAGCCCAATCCCGACCCAGATGAGATTGGAAGTTGTTTTTTGCTTGAGATGGCGTTCCCGCATTTGCTGTCGTTTTGTTTTTGTGCTCATTATTTCTCCTAAACTGGTTCAATAAAACAGGCGTCAATGATGTTCTTGACGCCTGTTTTAGCCAGCATATTACTGACTCACCTTACGCAGTTTTGCGTGTTTTAGGGTCATGTCGCCCTGAGCGATAGCGAAGGGTCTCTACGACTATCTTAGAGACCCTTCGCTCCGCTCAGGGAATCATGGGCGGTGCGTAAGGTCAGTTAGTGAATTGGAAGCTCGATAACTTCCTTGTAATCCAATTCGCCTTTACGCACATAGACGGTCAACTTCCAGTCGCCAGAATCGCTGAAATTGGCTTTAATGGAATACTTCCCGCCGCCCTGCTCGGTGGCCAGGCCGCTCATGCCCATTCCCGCCATCGCCGGGTGATCGGCAGACACATCCACCGTCGCGCCTTCGATGGGATTGCCGTCCGCGTCGGTGATGGTGAAGAGCAATTCGACATCGCCCTTCACCGCGGGATTTGGATTCGTGCTGACGGCGATATTAACCTGCTTTGCCGAGGTTGTGTCAACGGGCGCGGCTGCGCCTCCACATGCCGCCAACAGGACGGACAATAAAACCAGCACACTGATAAAGATCAACTTCCGCATTTTTTTACT
Source organism: Anaerolineales bacterium (assembly GCA_919902735.1). Lineage (GTDB taxonomy): Bacteria > Chloroflexota > Anaerolineae > Anaerolineales > Villigracilaceae > Villigracilis. The sequence continues at coordinate 11,028 of CAKKRM010000346.1, forward strand.
TTCTCCTTTGTTTTTTTGATTGGGTAATTTTTGTATATCCGCGCAGGGTTCATGTGTAAAGAGCGTCCAGACTGCGATATTCGGCACTTCACGAAGTTGAATTGGATTCGTTCGACCCTTAACGCAAAGATGCTTGATTCTTTGCGCCATGGCGGCTTTACGTTAAAAAAAGAAAACCGCAATCAGTGACCGTGCCAAGTATACGAAACCTAGAGGAAATATTCATAAGCGCCTCGGATGGGCTTCATTGTATGGAATCTTCCGAAGCGCGCAAAGAGCCGCGTGGCGTATTTGCGAATAAGCAGAATCGCCTATCGGGCCAGCCTGCAATCTCGCGTAAAAGATCTACATATAGTGTATGGGAACGAGAAACCTTCGGGACGTTCCAACCTTCAACTCATTCGAAACACACCCAAACCATTTCCATCCTTTTTCGCCAAGTTCCAAAGCAAACCTTTCAAATGTAACAAAAGTCACTGATAACTTGGCTGGGATTATGTAAGATATAACCAATTCAGATAAATTTTGTGAAAAAAACCACATTACATAAAAGGAGAATGTCATGGTGAAGAAAGAAAATCAAGAAAACGAATCTGCCTCCAAGTGGCAAAAAGTTTTCGACAACATCTGGCTGTTGTTCCTGCTATCTTTACTGATCAGCGGCGCCATCTATAACGCCTGGGGATTGTACGATCTGTTGCACGTTCCGCTCGCCCCATAGGCAAAAAGGAGAATCAATTATGTTAGCCCCTGAAAAAATCTGGTGGAAACCCCTGGGCCGCATGGAAAAAACCTGGCTCACGGTGGCTTTTGTTTGGTGTGTGTTTTTGACGATTATGATGCCGCTCTGGTACTTCATGGGCAGGCAAAACGTACCCACGGAAACCTACCGCGTCACGCCGACGCAATTCAATGAAAAAGTAACCGCCTTTGCCGAACAATACAAGGTCGGTGAAGACACCATCAACGGCGTTACCCTCCCCGTGGTGGAAGCCCCCGCAGGAAGCGATGTGTACCTGCGTGCCAGCACCTGGCAGTGGTATCCCATTTTGCAATTCAAAAAAGGCGAAACCTACCGCCTGCACATTTCCTCGATGGATTTACTGCACGGCTTCTCGCTCCAGCCGGTCAACATCAACTTGCAGGTTTTGCCCGGCTACGATTATGTGGCGACCATCACCCCCACCAGCACAGGCGAATTCACCATCGTCTGCAATGAATTTTGCTCCCTCGGCCATCACACCATGATCGGCAAAATTATCGTGAAATAGGAGAAACAAGATGGCTACACTTGCCCCAACAACTCCCTGGGTGAAAGGCGCAAAGGATGATTTCCGCGTCTGCGGCGTGACCACCCTCAAAGTGGACATGCATACCGAACGCCTCATCATTGCCAATGCGGTGATGGCGGTTGTATGTCTCGTGCTCGGCGGGATCGCGGCGTTATTGATCGCCCTCACCCGCTGGCAGGCGATCCACCTGCTCGATGCAACCTGGTTCTACCGCCTGCTCACCCTGCACGGCATTGACATGCTCATCGCATGGATCGTATTCTTCGAAATGGCAGGCTTGCATTTTGGTTCCACAGCCCTGCTGAATGCGCGTCACGCCGCCCCCAAACTGGCATGGACGGGCTTCATCTTGATGACCGTCGGCGGTTTGATGGCGAATGCGGTTGTGCTGTTCGATCCGAAGAGCATCGTCACCTTCACTGCGTATGTGCCGCTTAAGGCCCATCCGCTATTCTATCTCAGCTACATCCTCTTCGCCGTCGGCGCGTTGATCGCCACCATCACCTTCTTCATCAACATCGTGGTCGCCAAACGTGAAAAGCGTTTTGAAGGCTCCATGCCGCTGGCTGTCTTCGGCCTGATGACCGCCGCAATCCTCGCGGTTTACACCCTGCTCGAAGGCGCCGCCGCCATTGTGCCGGCCTTCCTGTGGTCGCTTGATATTTTGCCCAACTACGACCCCGGCATCTACCGCAACTTCTTCTGGGGGTTCGGCCACCCTGCCCAGCAGGTCAACCTCGCCGCGATGGTTTCCATCTGGTACATGCTCGCGCAAATGACCACCGGTATTCGCCCTGTCAACGAGAAGTTCTCCCGCTTCGCCTTCATCCTCTATCTCTTCTTCATCAACCTCGGCTCAGCCCACCACCTTTTAGTTGACCCTGGTCTTTCCTTCGCATGGAAAGCCGTCAACACCTCCTACGCCATGTACCTCGCCGTGCTGGGTTCGATGATGCATGCCTTCTCCATCCCCGCCGCCATGGAAATTGCCCTGCGCGCAAAGGGATACAACAAAGGCCTGTTCGGCTGGCTTCGCAACGGTCCCTGGAATGAACCTGGCTTCAGCGCGCTCGTCGTCTCCATGATCCTCTTCGGCTGGATCGGCGGCGTCACGGGCGTCACCATCGGCACCGAGCAGATCAACATGCTCGCGCACAACACCCTGCGCCTGCCCGGCCACTTCCACGCCACCGTCGTCGGCGGAACCACCACCGCCTTCATGGGCTTCACCTATTACGTCATCCCGCTCATCTTCCGCAAGGAACTCAAACTCAAGAAGTGGGCAGTCTGGCAGCCCTATGTCTACGGCGTTGGCTCCGCGCTTGTTTCACTGGGCATGATTACCAGCGGCTTGCAGGGCGTCTCCCGCCGCAACTGGGACATCACCTTCTCCGGCGCAATCCCTGGCACCGTCAACCTCACGCTTGCCATCTTCGGTATCGGCGCGGTCATCGCGGTCATCGGCGGCATCATGTATGTCGCCGTCGTGCTCACCTCCATCCTCACAGGCGAACGCAAAGAAGCCACAGGTTTGCTCCTCGTCAGCGGCACGAATAACCCGCTGCTTGAATCCACCCAACTCACCGACGAACAAATGGAAGACAAACAGAATCAACCCAAAGGCACGCTGGTTCTCGTCTTCGCCTTCCTCGTCTGGTTCGCAGTCTACTATCTCTCCAACTGGTGGCTGCTCGGGCGCACCTGGTTCATTAAATAACAAACTCTCTCCTTGTACATCCCGCCCGAAGAATCACCCCCTTCGGGCGGGACCAACTTACTGGTAAAAAATGATCGCATCACTTCTTCTCGGCCTGCTTGGCAGCCTTGGTCACTGCGTGGGGATGTGCAGCGCCATCGTCATACTCTTCGACCGCCAACCCATCTTCCGCACAGCGCCCTATGGGCAAAACAAACTCGCGTGGATTCTCGCCCACGCCGGGCGCATCACCACCTACACATTGCTCGGCCTCGTTTTCGGAATCTTCGGCCAAACCCTCTGGTCGTTGGGAAACCTGCAAGCCATCCTTTCGATTCTTTTCGCAATCATCGCCTTCTACATGGCCTCCGCATTTATTGGATTAACCCCCTCGCCCGAACTTTTATTTTCAAGATGGATTTCGCGCTGGGGGCTAGCCATCCGCAAATTCAAAACCGCCTCTCTCTGGACCTCCTACCTGCTCGGCCTCCTTTGGGGGCTACTCCCCTGCGGCCTGGTTCTGACCGCCCTCCTCACCGCAGTGGCCGCCAAATCCGCAATACTCGGCGCCGCCAACATGCTCATCTTCGGCATCGCCACCATCCCAAGTTTGTTCGCCGTCAAATGGCTGGCAACAAAAACCAACTCCCGCCTCTGGTCACGCACGCTCGCCTCCCTCGTTATGATGCTCTTCGGATTCCAATTCGCCATGCGCGGCTTTGCCTCCCTCGGCATTGTGGATCATTTCATGCTTGGTTCCGTAATGTTCTGGTAACGCCATCAGATTTTTGAAAGAGGCTTCTCATGAACCTAAATTCCATTTGGACTATTCTCGAAGAGAATTTCGATCTCCCCAATGAACACGCCTATTCCATCTGGCAGAAAATCGCCGTCGAACAAGGGCTTGAACCTGGGTGGATCACCTGGCTTTCAGCGCTCTTTGTTTTCGGCCCCGCCCCATTGACCACCGCAGGCTTCATGCGCCTGTTCCCCTACGGCTCAGCGGGCGTACTCGAGGCTCGGTTTGGATTGGCAGTCAAACATGGAATTCTGATTGCCAGCGAAGAGAACGAATATCACGCAACAGAAAAAGGGATGGATTGGAGAAATCAAATGATCCAGGCAGCGATTGACTCCATTGCCCACCTTCAACCCATTCCGCCCGCCGACCTGCAAAAACTAGTGGATTACAGCAGGCGGCTTACCGAAGCCTCGCTTGCCGCGCCAGAACCGCCATCCAAATTTGGCGCGAGTCACTATTTCGAGAATATGCACCCACAGGAGGGAGAATATTTGCTTCGCTTCTTCATCCATTACTTTGGCACGCTGGACAAATATCGCGGCAATGCCCACCTTGCAACCTGGAAACACTACAACATCGAAGGCAATCGCTGGGAGGTATTATCGTATGTCTGGCGCGGCGAAATCAACACCCTCGACAAACTGTACAATGAATTGTCATTTCGCGGAATCACCCGCGATGAATATGCCGAAATTTTACAAGAACTGGTCGAACGCGGCTGGGTCGAGGAAACATCAGGCGAGTATCAACTGACCGCCGAAGGCAAACGCATCCGCGAAGAAGCCGAAGCGCTCACCGACCGCTACTTCTTCGCTCCGTGGTCATGTTTGAACGAGTCGGAGTTGGAAGATTTGTCGAATCTGGCAACCCAACTACGCGATGGATTAAGAAATCAAGAATGGAATAAACAATAGATTTTATTAATTAGCAAAAACGTCCCGAAGGTTTTTTCCGAGCAATTGAATTGCCTGACGGCAACCTTCGGGACGGTGTTTATAATGGAACAAACAATAGATTTTAGAGGTAGGTTTTTCCGAGAAATCGAAAGGGAGTGATTCATGACTTTCGCAGCTCGCATCTCCTATCCCGCAATCCTGATAACTGATAACTGACAACTGACAACTGACAACTGACCAACTGACCAACTGACAACTGATAACTGACAACTGCCCCCCTATGACCGCCACCTCCCTCCCCGCCACCCGCTCCCTCGCCACCTGCTCCCTGTGTGGGCTGATCACCCTGCATCCCCTCAACAATAACAGGGGCGATGTATTCTGCTGTCCATCCTGCAAGGAAGTCTCCGCCCTGCTCGAAGAATCCCCTGCAAAACCAACAATCTTTGCAAATGAAGCCAAGGCCGAAAACATCACCCTCACCCTCGGCGGGATGTGGTGCTCCTCCTGCGCGTGGCTGGTGAGCGAAGGACTCAAACGCACAAAGGGTGTGGTCAATGCTGAAACAAGTTTCATCCAACAACAAACCAATATTGTTTTCGACACAACAATTACCAATCCCCATTTACTCAAAAAGCGCGTGCGCTCACTCGGTTATCAAGCCACACTTCCAACTGAAAAACCGCGTGACGAAGAAGAAGCCTTTTTCACCCGCCTGCTGATCGGCGGTGTGATGGTGCTGCACGACATGATCGTGGGCACGGGCATTTACGCCCGCGAACTCTTTGGCTGGGTCACACCCGAATCACAGCCGCTGGTGGATTTCTTCCAGGTGATGATGTTGATCACCAGCATTCCCGTTTTGCTTTTGCTCGGCTTGCCGATCCTTCGGGCGGGTTTCGCCAGCCTCCTGCGCGGACAACCCAACATCCACACGCTCATCACCATTGGCACATTCTCTGCGTTTGGGTTATCGGTCCGCAATTTGATCGTCGGTCACGGCGGGTTATATTTTGACACCGCCACCATGCTTATCTTCCTCGTCTCCATCGGACGCTGGCTTGAAATGCAGGCGCACAAATCCAGCAACAAAGCCGTGATGAAATTACTCGAGCAGATTCCCAGCACGGCCACCATCGTCACAAGCGAAGCGGACAAAACCGTGAACGTCGCCGACCTCAAACCTGGGATGCGCGTCCGCATTCGACCTGGCGAACGCTTCCCTGTGGACGGTCTCATCGCCATCGGCGAAGGGGACGTGGACGAATCCCTGCTCACTGGCGAACCCAAGCCCATCACCCACCGCGAAGGAGAGGCCGTCAAAGCAGGCACGATCAACCTCGACGGCAGTTTTGAAGTTATCGCCACCGCTGTTGGTGAATCCACAACGGCGGGGCAAATTGGGCGGCTCCTGCACGAAGCCCTCTGGGCGCGCTCCCCGCTCGAACGCACCGTGGACAAACTCTCGGCATGGATGACTCCGCTTGCGCTTGCGCTTGCAACGATTGCATTTCTTATCTGGAATTACATCTCTGGCGTTGAAACAGGCTTGCTCGTTGCATTATCTGTTTTGCTGATTGCCTGTCCCTGCGCGCTGGGGCTTGCCACTCCGCTCACGCTTTGGCTGTCGCTGGAGCGCGCCGCCGAATCAGGCGCAATTTTGCGAAGCACCGCCGCCCTTGAACAACTGGCAAAAGTGGACAAGGTCTTCTTCGATAAAACCGGCACGCTGAGTCAATTGCCGATGAAGGTGCAGGGAGTTATCAGTGAACAGTTGTCAGTTGTCAGTGATCAGTTGTTCCTCCAAGTTGTTGCTTCGGTGGAAAACGAATCGGAACATCCGCTGGCAAAAGCAATCATGGAATATGCAAAAGCACAGAACATCGAACTCATCAAACCATCTTCCTTCAAAGCCATTCCTGCCATGGGAGTCATCGCTCAATCGTCAATCGTCAATGGTCAATCGTCAATCGCAATCGGCTCCGCCCGTCTCATGTCTGCCGAAGGGATGGAAATGCCGCAAAATATCAGCGAGCAGGCTGAGGCGTGGAAAGAGGCGGGCCTGGTTGTCGTCTATGCTGGGTGGGAGGGGAAAGTCCAAGGGCTGCTCGGTTTGGGAGAAACCATCCGCAGTGAAGCGAAAGAGGTTGTTGCGCAATTGCAGTCACGCGGATTGGAACTCGGCGTGCTGACGGGCGACGAATTCAGCGCGGGCGAACGCTGGCAAAAGGCGCTGGGCATTCCTGTGCAAGCCGCGCTGACGCCCGATGAAAAGATGCAGCGCCTTGCAGAAAATGCCGCGATGGTCGGCGATGGAATCAATGACGGCCCCGCGCTCGCCGCCGCATCGGTTGGGCTGGCGATGAATCACGGAACCGATGTGGCGCGCACTGCCGCCGATATTGTGCTGATGCGCGATGACCTGACGGTGATCCCCTGGCTGATCGATCTTTCACGCGAGTCGATGAAGCGTGTGCGGCAAAATTTGGGTTGGGCTGTAGTTTACAATTTACTCGGCGTTGCGCTGGCAATGGCTGGTTTGCTGCAACCCGTCTTCTCGGCATTCGCGATGATCGCCAGCAGTATCTTCGTCACCAGCAATGCGATGAAGATGAATAAATTTCCGTTGTTGAAAAATTAATGTCATTGCGAGGAGCGCTCTTGCTCTTAGCGACGAAGCAATCCCCAACTAAGTAGAGATTGCTTCGGGCGTAAGATCACCGCCCTCGCAATGACGTATCCTTGAAACTCGAAACTTGCAACCTGGAACCTGACACATGACACTTAGCAATCCCTACGCACAACGCAAAACCCTCCGCGCATTTGAAAAACTCTGGTCGCGTCTCGAAGGCCTGGTCAACCGCTTCACAAAATCAGATTTCAACCCGCTGTATCACCTCGGCACGTTAACCATCTTCATGCTCATCGTGCTCATTGCAACGGGCGTGTACCTCACCGCCATTTACCGCCCAGGTTTGGACGTAGCCTACGCCACCGTAGAAAAAATAGACTCAAACTGGTTCGGCTCGCTCATGCGCAGCGTTCACCGCTACGCAAGCGATGCGATGATCCTGCTCATCATCCTGCACATTCTCAAAGTGTTGTTCAGCGATAAATTCTGGGGGCAGCGCTGGCTGGCGTGGACGAGCGGCTGGGTCATGCTGGCAGGCACATGGCTGACAGGCACGATGGGCTATTGGATGGTCTGGGATTTGCGCGCGCAATGGATGACCGAATACATGATGCAAACGCTGGAAGCAACCTCGGGGCTGACCTATGTCGCAACAGATATCGCGTCGCGCACGTTTTCCAATTTCGTCATTATCATCTTTTTACATATCTTTCTTCCGCTCATCGGTTTTCTCGGCATTTACATTCACGGTTTAAAACTCTCGCGCGCAAGGTGGTGGTCGCCGCGCTGGGTCAGCATTCAGGCAACCATCGGGCTGGTGATCCTCTCGCTCATCAAACCTGTGCAATCCTTCGCGCAAGCCGACCTCTCCACCCTCATCCAATCCGTGCCGATGGACGCGTATTATCTCGGCTTCCTTCCATTGATCGATTCATGGGGCAATTTGATTTTTTGGATTTTGGCGATTCTTCTCGGCGGCAGTTTGTTTGCGCTCCCCTGGCTCGCCTCAGGGCGTGACCTGGGGCCTGCTGCTGTTACCGATCCAAAGTGTACTGGCTGTAACATTTGCTATGCCGAATGTCCGTACGATGCCATCGCCATGATGGAGCGTCACGATGAGACGAAGTATCACAAACTCGCCATCATCAACACCGCGCAATGCACAGGTTGTGGAATCTGCGTGGGAGCCTGCCCCACTGATGCGATTGACTTGCAAGGCGGATACAACAGCGAACAATTATTCGGCGCGGTCAAGGGGGCATTGAGTCGTGAAAAAAAGGAAGGCCATCCCGTCACAGTTTTGTTCGTGAGTCAGCGTGATGAAGCGTTGGGAAGTTTGCCCGCGCAATTAACTGTCGGGGAGGAAAATACTCCAGTAACTGTATCAGCCTGGGGCGGAGAAGGAGCGGCGCGCGTTGTCACCGCGATTTTGCCTTCTGCGAGCGCGGTCAATATCGAATGGATCAAGTCGCTGCATCAGGCAGGCGCGCGCGATGTCGTCATCCTTTCACAGCCGTATGATGACAGCCTCAACCGCGAAGACGCGCATTGGATTTTAAACCGCCTGCACATGCGCCCCGCGCTGGTAACGAAGGAACTGCATTGGCTCGAAGCCACGCCCGGCGATGCGAAAACAGTGGAAAATTTTTTGAACGATTTGCACAAGACTGAAACACAGGCGAAAAAATCCGCGCCTGTTTTGCCTGCGGTGAAAGAACGCAGTAAATTAATTCCGTCGCTGGTGAGCGGGCTGGCTGGGACGGTGTTCCTGCTTGCGCTGTTCGCGCTGGCGCTGCCGTTGGATGTATCCGCTGGAATGAGTGCGGCGGGGGGAAGCGCATTGCGAATTGCGATTGACGCAAAAGGCAGGATCGAAGCGGCGAACATCCCCGAAGGCATCACCCTGCCCGAAGGCGCCGACCCCGTGAAGATTTTCGGCGGCACCCATTTCCCCATCAGCCTGCGCGTGATCGTGGACGGTGAAACGATTTGGGATAAAACGTATCAGCCATCGGGTATCAGCGGCAACGGACGAATCTCCGCGCTGGAGTTTTTGGAGATCGAATCAGGCACGCATCAAGTGGAAGTTTGGATGAAGGATGACTCGAACGATTACCGCCTGTCGTATTCGGGCGAAGTGAATTTCGAAAAAGGCAGGGCGTTGATCCTTGCGTATGATGAAAAGCTGGATGTGTTCGTTTTAAGACGATAGACCACGGACGTTAGACCATGGAAAGTCATGGTCAATGGCCTATCGTCCATCGTCTTCTTTTGGCTTTCTGTTATAAGCGATGAAGAACCCAGCCAAAACAACCACCAACACCCCAAACGGAATCCACGCCAATAAAGCGCGCTGGACAAGCACATTGCGAACCGGCGCCTCGGCTTCAGGATTGGCGGCGTACCATTTGCCATCGTATTCCGATGAACCATCCACCAGGCCATCGTAATAGACATAGCCCGTGTACGGATAATAATGCAACTGGTCGAACGGCAGGTCTTTCGGCTTGCTGTCTGTAAATTCCACATAAATGCGTACGACCTGATACCCCTGGCCAGGGTCAACAGGCGCGGGGACTTCACCCTTCGAGAAATCGGCAAAGGCGAAGAAATCCTGCGTCAGCGCGGGGTTGGTCACATCGATCTCGCCCGTGATGCCAGGCCCCTTGATGGTGACGTAATCGAACTCACCTTTGGCAAGGACGAGCGTTGCAGGAAGTAACATTCCCAGGGCCAGTATTAAAGCAAAATATTTTTTGAGCATGTTCAATCTCCATTCTAAGATGGTTGGATTCTACATGATAGTTGGGGGAAATGCTGTGACAGAAGTCTACTTATGTTCGTGAGTTCGTGATAGAGTCTGTTGACGATGCCCTGATTTCGGGAACCCCCAAAAATGACCGACACCCTTCACACCCTCTCCCCTTTGGATGGACGCTACGCAGAAACGACCGCTCCGCTAACAAAACACTTCTCCGAATTTGCCTTCCTGCGTGACAGAGTGCGCGTCGAGCTGGACCTGCTGCCTGCTCTTTCCAAAACCGGCTTATTCCGCCCGCTGACAGATTCCGAATCTACCAAGCTCGAATCCATCAAATCGAACTTCTCCCCCGCGGATGCAGAAGCCATTCTCGCGCACGAACGCAAAACCCGCCACGATGTCAAAGCCATCGAATATTTTATTCAAAGCAAACTTTTGGAGTCAGCCAGCTTGCTGGCGGATTTGATTCCCTGGATCCATTTCGGCCTGACCTCCGAAGACACCAACAGCCTCGGCCAGGCCATCGCCTTGAAAGAATCAAGAGACAAGGTCGTCCTCCCCAATCTCGATGCTCTAATCTCCACTCTCTCCAACTTCGCCATCCGCTGCCGAGCCGTTCCCATGCTGGCCCGCACCCACGGACAATTCGCGGTGCCCACCACGTTGGGCAAAGAATTCGCAGTTTACATTGCCCGCCTCAAAAAGACTCGTGATCAAATATCCATGCACCGTTTTGAAGCCAAGCTGACGGGAGCGGTTGGCAACTTCAACGCCTTGCAAGCCGCCGCCCCGCAAGTGGACTGGCTTTCTTTCAGCGAAAAATTTGTTTCCAGTTTCGATCTCGAACCCAACCTGCTCACCACCCAAATTCTGCCCTACGATAACTGGGTTCGCTACTTCGATCTCATCCGTTTGACCAATTCCATTTTGATCGATTTCGCGCAGGACCTCTGGCGTTATATCAGCGACGGCTCTCTGAAGCAGGCGGTCGTGCAGGGCGAAGTGGGGTCTTCGACCATGCCGCAAAAAGTGAACCCGATTGACTTTGAAAATGCGGAGGGCAATCTCGGTGTGGCAAATTCGCTCTTCATTCATTATGCTCAAAAATTAACCGTCTCCCGTTTGCAGCGCGATCTCTCCGATTCCACGGTCCGCCGCACGTTTGGCACGGGGCTGGGTCACAGCCTGATTGCCTGGATCAACTTCCAGCGCGGGTTGAAGCGCATTGTTCCTGACGAGGAAAAACTGAAAGCGGAATTGAATGCCCATTGGGAAGTCGTCTCCGAAGGCGCGCAAACCATCCTGCGCGCGGCTGGAAAATCCGATGCGTACGAATCGCTCAAACAGCAGACGCGCGGGCGCGTTCTGACGGAGGCAGAGTACAGGTTATGGTGTGAAACGCTCGAGGTGGATGGTGAAACTCGCGGGCGTTTGCAAAGCCTTTCGCCAGAAACCTATATCGGGCTTGCCATCCAATTGACGGATAGGGTTACGGGGTGATTCTCAAGTTAATAAGTGACCTTACGCAGAACGTCCCGAAGGTTCTCGTAATTCAGGCTTGCT
>CAKKRM010000347.1 GCA_919902735.1 Anaerolineales bacterium
ACTGCTTGAGATTGCCGCAGAATCCCCAGCGTCAGGTGCACGCTTTGTTGGGCAGTTTTTGAATTGCGCAAGACTCACTGCCTGTAAAATGACCACACCGCCAACTTGAAAAGATTTTACACGCAACTTGATTTTTGGCAATGACCAAAGAACATAACTTGACCAACTGACTACCAAGTATCTTTACTCAGAAGGATTTGAGAATCTCGTTCCCAATTTCCAGATTCGCCTTCGGATGCAAGTTCAATATCATATCCATTCTCTTTTAAGCGATATGTAGAAGGCTCAGTCCAAGTCAAAACTTCTTTCTGCTTTTCTTTGTCTATGTAAATCTTTAGATTGGTTACTTGACGTGCGTAAATCATAAACTGGCTACTGCCGCAAAAGAATCGCCCAGGATATAGTATGCCGTTGTTAGATGGAGCTTCATGTATATTGAAAGTTATTTCTTTTGGACGATTTGCGACATAAGCCATTTGAGAAGCATTACTTGTTGAGCGAAGGTAAAGCAATTGAATAAACTCTTTCACTCTGTTTTCTGGCTTCCGAGAACTTAAAATTGCTACAATTTTATCCAGATTGCTTTTGTAAAGCTGAGTGCCTTCCCAAGTAATTAGCCAAGCGTTCATATAAACATTTATCCTTCGCTTGAAAAAAAAGAATTTGATTTTTTGAACTCAAACTTATTTACGAAACTAAAATATTGGGAAAAAGAGATGACACAATTTTGTAAGACAAACGCCCAACGGTTTGCGTTACCTGCGCTGGGGCGGGGACGGCGAAGCCGTCCAGCCAGAAAAATGAAAAGGCGTAGAAAACTGCTTGGGATGTGCGCAGACTCCCCAGCGTCAGGTGCACGCTTTGTTGGCACGCTCTTGACCTTTGAAGACTCTTTGCCTTTAAATATTATGCTGGAGTGCTGTGTGATATTTTGCTGGCTTTTAGAAGAAGACGTAAAGCCTCATTGACTGCTTCATCGTTGGGAAACGCTTTGGCAATATCAGGTTCAAGGACAATGATGTTATTGCCAATCCTATGTTTGGGGTCAAAGCGACCTTTCGGAAGGATTGTCATTTTTGAGAGATCATACTCATCGTTCAGTTCGTAATCATCCTGCTTCTTGATAGAATTTTTCTTCATGTTTTGTCACCTTTCTTGCGCTGATAATCCGAATATGCTCGTTGCGGTCGGTGTGAGCCACCATTAAGAGACGGTTCTTGTTTGATAATCCAATCGTGATATATCTTTCCTCATCTGCCGAATGTTCTTCGTCCAGAAAGGCGATGAATTGCGGATCATCGAATATCGTGCTTGCTTCTTCAAAGTCAATCTGATGTTTTTGCAAATTGATTTTTGCTTTTTCGGGATTCCATTCAAATTGCGGTTTCATCTTTGCTCCATACAGTGATTATATCGCTTACTTGTTCTTCCCAACCCATATTAATATTCTTCCGCTTTTTGGAGAATGTTGAAAATCTTGTCAAGCATAAGGTTTTTTCTTTTTCGCTAATTGTGCAAGGGGCGTGCCAACGGTTTGCGTTACCCGCGCTGGGGCGGGCGGCGGAACGCCGTCCAACTGGAAA
>CAKKRM010000348.1 GCA_919902735.1 Anaerolineales bacterium
TGATTGACCCTGCGCCCGCAGTGTCACGTCAGGTGCGGAGATTGTTGGAAGCAAAGGGCTTGCTCAACGAAGTGGGAGAGACTGGCCCCATGGAGTTTTTTACTTCTGGAGATGCCGCTGCGATGGAAATGTTACTGCCGAAGTTATTGGGTGAAGGCGGGAAAGTTCGAACTGTCAACTGGGTAAACGAGCTGGAAATTACTCTTCGATAAACTTGACGCCCATGCTTTGCATGTCTTTGAAAAGTTGATGCGGCTCTGCGAGATGTCCCATCAAATGCAGGCCGGGACAGCGGATTTTTTCGTATTGGATGAGAAATGCGACAACGGGAATTGCGGTCAGTTCGTAGCCATCTTCATGCCCGCATCGCGCATTGACCTGGACCTGCTCGCCGTTTAATTTGCCTTTTGCTTCCACCTTGAGCGCCACCAGATAAGGCGGCTTCGACAAATTCATCATGCCCCACCACATCAATTTACCCAGCGGACGGATGCCTCGCTTTGGCGCGAGTTTCAACCCGATCATTACGATGGGTGTGATCAGCGCATCCGTGATGAAGTTCGAGCCTGAGATATAAAAGCCTGTATTTTTAAGCGAGGGATACATTTCCGGCAAGTCGCGCAACTCTTCAAAGAACATGGAATAGCAGGTGCGTTTGCCGAGTTCGGGGCCAAAATCGAATTTCCGCATGTCCCATGATTTGGGTTTTGTCCACGCGCCATTTTTGAAAACCTGCGCTTGATAATCCTTGAAGCCTTCCATGAGTTCGTCCACGGCTTCGGTGTAGGGGAGGTTTCCGCCCATGTTGAGGTAGCCAGCCGTGACCGCTGATTCAACGCTGTCCATTTTCGAGGCGGCGTAGCGGATGAGTGCGGAGGGGAGGCCGGGATGATATCCAGCCTCGGTGACGAAGCATAGATTCCTTTTTTTGATTTCCACGGCGAGTGAATTAAGCAGGGCTATTTTTGCCGTGGAATATTGAACATCGAGGTAGTCAACCTTTGCTTCGAGGCACGCGCGGACAACTCTCTCAGGGTCGAGAGATGTCACAGGAGCAGCGACCAGACACAGGTTCACATTTTGAAGCGCAGGGCGCAGGGAGTTGGGATCAGCCGCATCAACGCGTAATGCTTTCAAACGCGGATCATCCATTTTGGCGGCGAATGCCTGTGCCTTTTCCAAATTGCGGCCAGAGATGATGATTTCAAAATCAGTTTGAGCGAGCAAATGTTTGGCAAGCAATTTGCCAGTGTATCCATACCCGCCCAGGATCAGGATTTTTTTCATTTTGTTTACTCTTTTTCAGGTTTGACAGCCAGCAGCATCAACTTTGAAGCAAGGGCGCGCAGATCCTCTTCGCCGTTGAATTTCACTCCGACCATTGCCATGACGGAGCGGGTGTAGGCGGGCTTTTCGCGATAGAACTTGACGAGCATGTCTGCGGCGTTTTTGTTGGAAAGCGGCGTGGCGCGCGCAGTGAATTTTCGCCTGCCGACCCGCGCCGCAAAGTTGGGGCTGGCCTGAATGTTGCGAACCCAATCGGCGTGGGTGCCGTATGCCGCTTCGATGTAATAGATGTCAGTGACTTTGTTGTAATCCATCACGTCGACCATTGAATCGTATTGTTTGCCCGATTTACGGCCAATGTGTGTGATGAGCATCCACTGCGCGCCGATCAATCTTTCAAAGCCGCCGAATCCAATTTTATACATCCAAACAGGAACTTTGAAGAAAAATTTTAGCAGGCCATTTGGGCGTTTTTCGAAAATTTGCATGGGCTATTTTCCTGTGAATAAAAACCTGAAGAAGGCCGGCAGGTTTTTTATCCGCGGCCAAAAAGCAGGGACGTGCTTTCGATACTCAGCATAATTCGGGATGCGTTCGAGCAATTCTTTTTCCTCCACAAGCCGGACCCAACCGAAGAATCCAAGCGGCATAAGCAGGGAAAAAGTGATCGCGTAGATGCCCATGTTGAGAAATGCCAGCCCAAAGCCCACGCGGATGATGCCAGCGTAAACGGGATGGCGAAGAACGTTGTAAATGTTTGATTTGACGATTTGACCTTCCTGGGGGAAATAGACATATAGCATGGATAGATTGTCGAACCCAAAGGCCAGCGCAGAGCGAATCCATAGGGGGATGCCGAGGGCAAGGCTGAACCAGCCTAAAATGGAAAAGATGGTTGTGAGGGTCGGCTGTGTGAATGTAGGCCCGTTCATGTACCCAATATGCGCGATTGCGGAGAGCAGCATGGCAAGCCCTGGAACTGCGTAGCGCCAAATGGCATGGCGGTAGGCAGTTTCCCCATATTTTTCGAGAAGGATTTTTTTCTGCGTAAAAAAGCGGCTGACGAACAGGAAGCCAATCGCAACGATCACGATCTGGCTGTCGAGAGTCCAGGTGGGAATCTGGTCGGTGAGGATGAAGTAGGTTGTCACGATGGCGACAATCGCCAAAAAGCGAAGAGCAAATTTTATTTTTCCACCCGTTGAATTCAGTTCAGGGATATGCCTGTTGAGTTCGTCCAAGCCTTTGAGTTGCATATTGCCTCCTGTTTTAGTATAGTACTCCACGCGGCAAAGTCAAGCAGGGTTGTTATA
>CAKKRM010000349.1 GCA_919902735.1 Anaerolineales bacterium
TATCGCTCAGGGCGACATGACCCTAAAACACGCAAAACTGCGTAAGGTGAGTTAATTATTGAGCGATGTTTTTCGTCGGTTATACTTTGTGAAATAAGTACAGAACATATGCACAAAAACGGAAAATATCAATGACAACAAGTGTTCCATCCTCCCGCGCTCGAGTTTTTGCCTTGATATCGATTGGCCTGGGATTTCTTACCGTGGGCGTCATGTTTTTTATTCTGTTGGATCAACAAACCGCCTCCACCCAGGACTTTTCAACTGTTCCTGCAAAAGTAAATTTTCCCGCCCCTGAGCTGATTCTGCAAGACCTCTCTGGCAGGCAGGTATCCCTCGCAGATTATCGCGGCACGGTAGTGTTGGTCAATCTTTGGGCTACGTGGTGTCCGCCATGCCGGGAGGAAATGCCAACCTTGCAGGCCTTTTACGAAAAGTATAAAGACGACGGCTTTGAATTGATCGCCATAAACCAGGAGGAAGCCCTTGAAGTTGTACAGCCTTTTGTGGATGAGTTCGGCCTGACCTTTCCCATCTGGTTGGATGAAGATTACGAGGCCCAGCAGAAATTCAATACCATGAACCTGCCCAGCTCCTACGTGATCGACCGCAATGGGACCGTGCGCCTGATGTGGATTGGCGGCATCTCGAAAAAGAATCTCGAAAAATTTGTGCCCGATGTAATTTTGGAGTGATTATCAGTGTTCACGATTCTGGAGTCCGTCAGCTTGCTGATGAACTCCAGAATTTTTGGATTAAGGATAACTTCCGCTAATGGCTGTGAAGGCAGAGCCACAATCACAGGCGGTGACGATTTCACTGCCTTTTGTGAGCGTTCCCAGGTATTCGCGGCTGCCATTGTGTGCCATCCAGCCGTTCATGGCGAAGGGGGTGACGCTGTCTGCCAGCATCCATTCGCCGTTATATTTTCGCGCGATGTGAACGTGAGTCCCGGTTGCGTGCCCGCCTGCGCAGGATGGGTAGCCAATTTTGTCGCCTGCCTTTAATGTTGTGCCAAGCGGAGCGCGTTCTTCCGTGGCGAGATGCAGGTAAAAAATGACCCAGCCGCTCCGCTCATTCCCATCCTGATCGAGGTCGAGCGCGACGCCGTCTGCGCCGGAGCGCACAACCAGCCCGTCTGCCATGGCGGTGACATAATTTTCAGGCTTTGCTTTGACACACCCTGATTTTTCGCTGGGCGGGGCAAAATCTATTGCGGCGAGCGGCTCTCCCGTCCCCCAGCCTGTATGCGGCCCGCCTGTGTATGACCACACCTGATCATATTGAAAGGGCAGCATAAAATCTGGTTGCTGCAAACTGCCGGGGATGTGAGTGTAGGAGTCAACCCACGGGTTGCCAAATAAATCTGTGTAAGTTCGAACCAGCCCCACAGGTCCGGTAGCGAGCGCGTATTCATCCCCTGAAAAAATAGTTGCATAGTAATACTGTATCGCAACAGAGCCTGCATTTTGCCAGGGGTCAGGCCGAATGAGGATGTTGCCGGCGTCTTCAAATTCAAGCAGACGGCCGCTGCGCCAGCCGTAGTAACCGTTGTTTAAGATATTGGCGGCAAGCACAAGTTGAAGGTAGGGGGCTTCCCAGAATTTGCGCGAGATTCCAAGGATTTGGTTTGTTTCGGACAGGTTGGGCTGGGTTAACGCGCCGGTTTGATACTCGAGTATGGCCAGCAACAAGCGGGGATTGATGCTGTAGTTGATGGCTACGTAATCTATCATTTCCGCGCCTGAGCGTTTTTTTCCACCCACGTAGGCGCGATACTCCTTTAGCCAGCCAGGCTGAGACTCGACAAAGGCGGATGTATTGAAACCGGACGCTGTCGGCCCGTCCACGAAGGCGTGGTCAGGGATGATTTGAAACGGGCTTGCCCACAGTGCAAGATAATATATCGGGATTTTCATGGGCATGCCGGGCGGCATGGTGGTGGCATCGCGCGGGATTTGGGGGTTGGCGAACAGGATTTCATCCATACTTGTGTTGAAGCGCAGGGCCAGTGCGGGCAGCGAATCCCCTGCTTGTGCGGTGTAGTTCACCAGTTCACCAGGCGTGAAGGTTGTGCGGGTGGGTAGAGGGGTTGGGTTGGAAACCGAACTTGACGCATCCTGCAATACGCCTGATGCCGGGGTGAGGTTTGTGTTTAAGTTGGAAGCAGGCGCGGTGCAGGAAACGATCAGGAGGGCGGCGCTTATCAGTACTGTGAATATTTGCCGAAAGTTTATTTTTCTTTTATTCATCTTCATCGCGGATAATGCTTGACCAGCTTTGTCCGAGCAGGTCTGCGATAACTTCCTCATTGCCGCGGACGAGTTTGCCTTTGTATGGAGCTTCGCCGGCGACAACGCGCCAGCCGTCCATGATGAATGGGATGGGGCCGTCTGCGGTGACCCACTCGCCGTTATATTTTCTTGCAAAATGCAGGTGCGTGCCAGTGGAAACGCCGCCTTCGCAGGAGGCGTGCCCAATGCGGTCATTCAACTCCAGCCAGGTTCCAGCAGGGACTCGGCCTTTGGCAGCCATATGCATGTAGAGAAGGTTCCAGCCGGTTTGTTCGTAACCGTCGCCGTCCAGGTCAACCATGACTGCGCCATTCTTCGAGCGTACCACCAGGCCGGGGGCGGCGGCCACCACCCAGGTATCGGTTGCGCCGCAGCCTCCGCTTTTGGTTGGGGGGGCAAAATCTATGGCCGAATAAACGCTGTGCGATTGCCCGTATATATTGGGGTTGATCTGTCCCCAGCCGTTGTGCGGGCCGCCGGTGAGATTCCATTGGATGTTGGGTTCAAATGGAAGCGTAAGCGCAGGCTGGGTTAGCGCGGGAGGGAATAATGGATTGACTTGATCGGCGCGCGCCCAGGGATCGCCAAACATTTCTGTGTACATGGCGGGGAAGCCAGAATCGGGGTTGATAATTTGCGCCCATTGTGCCTGGTTGTACAGACGCGAAAACAGGTATTGAATGGCAACCGTGCCGGCGTTGAGGCGGGGGTCTAAGCGGAGTTTTGAACCGTCTGGGAATTCAAGGTGGGTGATGGTGCCTGCGCGCCAGCCATAATATGCAATGGACATGGTGTTGATGGCCCACACCATTTGCACAGACATGCCCTTGTAGTGATAGTCATTGAAGCCCATGGGGAAATCGGTATGTAACAGGTCTATGGGTTGCCCGCTGACCCAGCGGCTTTCGTATTCGAGCAGGCCAAGGATCATGCGCGGGTTGATGGAGTTTTCGATTGCGAGGCGTTCAATGGCGGCGTGGCCTTCTATCCAGCCTGTGGAGCCGAGGTAATCCCTGAAACTGGCGAGATAACCACCCTGCTCTTTGACGAACCCTTCAACGTCGAAGTCTGTGGCGGTGACTGAGAATATGATCTCTGCATCTGGCATGATCTGGATGTTTGGCGTGGCGGGTTCGTTGATCCTGTTTGGAATGACGAGCAGAGTGCCGGGGTCTATCAGGGTTGTCTTTGTCAGGTCTGCATCCGAGGTGATTTCGGATTCATTTACTCCAAAGCGTTTGGCGATGGCGGGGAGCATATCACCGCTTTGGGCGTAATACAGGAATGGCGCGGCATCAAGCGACGGGGTGTAGGTTGCTTCAATGACAGGCGCTGCGCCGTCTGGTGTGGGGGCAGGCGTGACGGTTGCTTCGGTTACTGCGGGAGGTGTCGAGGTGGGGAAAATGACCGGGTCGTCTTGAACAGCAAACGGGTCGATAAGAGGCGATGTTGAACTGGAAAGAGCAGGCGTGGGAGTTTGGGCAATTCCCCAAATGGAAGGGGATGATCCACAGGCGGATAATGTCAACGAAAGAATGACGAGAAGAACGGAAATGTGCTGCATAAGTTTGGCTGATTATATCTGCTTAGATTAAGGGCGGGTGAATTAGCGTGAGATCAAATTGAATTCGTTGGCGCTATCCCAGGCTTCGATGGTTTGCGATCCGCGGGTGAGAAAGCCGTTGTATTCATTGCCGTCTCCGCTGGAGACCCAGCCGTTCAGGTTGAATGGAATGGAGCCGTCTGCCGCGATCCATTCGCCGTTGAATCTGCGCGCGATATGCACATGGGTTGCGTTGGATACGCCGCCTTCACAGGAGGGATGGCCGAGAAGCTCGCCGGCGAAGAGATATTCGCCCGCTGTGATGCGGTCTTCGGCGGCGATGTGCATGTACAGGATTACCCAGCCTGTTTGTTCGTAGCCGTCGTTATCCAAATCCTGGATCACTGCGCCGTTTGATGCGCGTGTGATCAAACCATCTGCCATGGCAGTGACCCAGGATGGGCTTGTATTGCAGCTTCCGCTTTCGCCGGGGGGGGCAAAGTCGATGGCGGCCCATGCCGAACCTGAGTCCCAGCCGCCGTGGGGGCCGCCGGTGAAATACCATGTTTCAGATGGGCCGAAAGGCAGGCTCATTGCAGGCTGGGAAACCGTGGAAGGGACAAGCGGTTCGATGGCGTAATTAAATGGATTTCCAAAAAATACAAAGTAGGTCACGATCACGCCAGTTTCGTGAACGTCCCTTTCCCAGGTTGGGCGGTCGTCGAATTTTGAAAAGAAATATTGAATGGCGGCTGTCCCTGCATTGATGGTGGGGTCGATGGGAATGACGGTTCCATCGTTCAATACCCATGTGGAGAGCGCGTTCGCTTTCCAGAGATAATAGCCGCGATTCAAGGTGTCTGCCGCCCATGCAAGTTGACGGTACAGGCCGTAGCGGTTGTCGTCTGCCAGACCCATCGGGAAGGATACATTGATGGGGGTGAGGTTGGTGACCCAGCCGCTTTGATATTCAAGCAATGCGAGGAGCAGGCGCGGGTTGACGGAATAGTTTTGCGCGACCAGTTCAATAATTTCCGCGCCCGATATAAAAGCGCCGTTGACTTCCTCTGTGTAGCTGGCGAGGTAGCCGTTCTGGCTTTGGATGAAGTTGCCAATCTCAAAGTAGGCGCTTGCGGGACCATAGACCAGTTCCGAGTCTGGGATCATTTTGAGGGCGGCTCCTGCCTCGCCCGGAACTGGCGCTGGGATACTGAGAATTGCGCCAACCTCCAACAGGTTCGGGTCGCTGATGTTATTGGCGTCCATCAAATCCTGAAGGCTGATGCCGTATCGTTGGGCAATGTCTCCGAGAGTGTCACCAGGTTGGACAGCGTATTGTTCCGATTCCTGCCGCGGGGTTGGCAGAATGCGCGCCTTGTCAGGTGTGGGTGTGCCCATGATTTGGCTGGAGATGCCCAATACCGATGGCGAGATGGTTAGCGGCACACGTGTTGGGGTGGGCGGTCGTGTGGCGGTGGGAACGGCGGGCAGGTTTGTAGCTGCGGTTTCCATCTGCACCGGCGCATCGCTTTGGATTGGCAAAAAGGGATCGTAGGTTGGGAAGATCACTTGCGTGGGTTCGGCAGGCGCGCAGGAGGAAAGCAGGGTTGTAAAAAGGAAAACGGTCAGGAAGGTTTTGTTCAAAGACATGCCTGCGATTTTACCAGCAGACTGGAATATCCTTTTGCTTTGCGACAGGGATGCAATAAAAAAGGACACGCGCCAATGATGGCGGTGTCCCTCTCACGCACGGTGTTGAACTACAAGCAGTTACGAATGAAACCCCGACCCCATGATGTAATTTTCCAATCCGCGGATTTCGCTTTCCTTGTTTTCGATGGCGGCCAGCATCACATCGCGCATCGAAACCAGACCGATGAGCTGGTCATTTTCAACGACGGGCAGGTGGCGGATGCGGTATTGTTTCATCAGCGCCATGCACTGATCCACCGTTGTGCTGTTGGTGACCGTGATCATCCGCGCCACCATCACATCCTTGATCTGGGTGGCTTTTGCGGCCCGCCCTTCGAGTTCTCCCTTGAAGAGATAATCGCGCTCGGTATAGATGCCAATGATCTTTCCGTTCTCAGTGACCAGGATGGCCCCGATCTGCGCTTCTGCCATCACCTTGAGCGCTTCCAAAACAGATTGGGTCGCTTCCACTGAAAAGTTTGTTGCGCTCTCTTTCGCTTCGAGCAGTTTTCGTACCGTTGTCATGGTTTGGTTCTCCTTTGGATGATTATTTGGTTTCAAACGCTCAAGATGTCTTGAGCATATTATACGAGTTCTACCTTCACAGCGGTGATTTTGTATTCGGGAATTTTCGCCACAGGGTCGAGCGAGGCGTGTGTCAATTCATTGGCCGAGGCCTCAGGAAAATGGAAATTGGCATACACCATGCCCGGCGGCACGCGGTCTGTTACCCAGGCTTGGGCTTCGATGCTTCCGCGGCGTGAAGTGATGCGAACTTTGCTTTTTCCATTTAATCCAAGTTTTACCGCATCGTCGGGGTTTACTTCGATCAGCGATTCGCCATAGACTTGCATCAAGCCTTGTGCGCGGCGCGTCATTTGTCCGCCGTGCCAGTGATACAACACGCGGCCTGTGCTCATCACCATCGGGTACTCATCGTCAGGTTTTTCGGCGGGCGGTACATGATCAATCGGCATGAACTTCCCTTTGCCGCGCGTGAATTGTTTGGTGTGCAAAATGGGCGTTCCGGGATGGTCGGGCGTTGGGCATGGCCATTGCAGACGTTCGCCTGCTTCGAGCCTTGCGTGCGTAATTCCGCCATAGGATGGGGTCAACGCGTTGATCTCATCCATAATGGCAGAAGTATCCTTGTAATCCCACTTTGCCCAGGGTGCAGATTCGCCAATCTCCCGCCCACTGTCCACTGATAACTGATTACCGATCACTCGCTTCGCGATCTCCGCTGTGATCCACCAATCATCCCGCGCGTCGCCTTGTGTGGGGATTGCCTTGCGTACCATCTGCACACGCCGTTCCGTGTTTGTGAATGTGCCAGTTTTCTCTGCGAAGGTGACGCCGGGCAAAAGCACATCTGCATAGGCCGCAGTTTCGGATGGGAAGATTTCCTGCAAAACGAGGAAATCAATTTCTTCAAAGCAGTGACGGATATGCTTCGTATCAGGATCGGACATAACGGGGTCTTCGCCGAGGATGTACAGCGATTTGATCTTGCCTTCGAGAATGCCAGGTATCATTTCGGTGACGGTGAGGCCAATGCGGTTTGAAAGCTGGAAGGTTGCAGGTTGCAGGTCTTTGCCTTCAACTTTCAAACCTTCAACCTTCAACCCCCAGGCAGCGCTAAACTTCCCGATCACTTCAGGCGATGTTACCGGCTGGTAGGCAGGGAATACATTCGGCAATCCGCCCATATCACATGCGCCTTGTACATTATTTTGTCCGCGCAACGGATTGACTCCGCCGCCCGCTTTGCCCATATTGCCCAACAGCATTTGCAGGTTGGCGAGGTCCATCACGTTGCGGACTCCGACGATGTGTTGGGTAATGCCCATCGCCCACAGGACAGCCGTCGGCTTGTTTGAGGCGATGATCTCCGCGGCTTCGTAAAGCTGGTCAACGGGGACGTTCGTGATTTGCGAAACCTTTTCAGGCGGGTATTGCATCACGGTGGTTTTGAACTCATCAAAGTTTTCTGTGCGCTCGTCAATGAAGGATTTATCCTCCCAGCCTTTTTCAAGGATGATGTACATCAAGCCATTGATAAGCGGGATGTCCGTCCCTGGTCGTTGACGCAGGTGCAAGGTTGCCATCTCGGTGATATCAATCTTGCGCGGGTCCGCAACCACAAGTTTCGCGCCGCGATATTTCACCGCGCGGCGAAGCATCGCCCCGAAGACGGGATGCTGCTCGGTAGTGTTCGAGCCGATGATGAAAAACGCTTTTGCTTCTTTCGCCACATCATCCATTGAATTGGACATTGCTCCAGAACCGAAGGAGGCGGCCAGACCGGCCACCGTGCTGGAGTGTCAGAGACGGGCGCAGTGGTCAATGTTATTCGTGCCAATGACCTGTCGCGCCAGTTTGTTCATCAAATAATTTTCTTCGTTCGTGCATTTTGCGGAAGTGAGAAAGCCCATGCTATCCGCGCCAAAGTCCTTGCGAATGTCGCCAAGTTTTTTTGCAACGATGTCGAGGGCAGTATCCCAGTCCGTTTCAACCCAATCCCAGGAATTGGAGACTGGAGGATTAGCGATTAGAGAACTAGCGACTAGAGAACTAGCGACTAATCTCTGTTCTCTAATCTCTCTTTTACTCTTCCCCTCCAACAAATACCTTCTCACCCTCGGCTTCAAGACCCTGTCAGGATGGTGGATGTAATCATAGCCGTACCGTCCCTTCACGCACAACGCCATCCCGTTGACGGGCGCATTCGGGTTTGAAGATACGCCAATCACTTTATTATTTTTCACCAGCAAATCAAATTGACAACCCACACCGCAGTAAGAACAAGTAGTGGTGACTCGGCGAAGCGCCCTGGAGGGGTCAGTCACCTGATGCGCCCGCGCCATGCCGTAATTCATTTTGTTGGATAACGCCCCCGTCGGACAATACGCCACGCACTGCCCGCAGGACTCGCATCTCGCTTCCAACAACGGGACGCCTGCTCCTGCTACGATGACTTCTTCAAACCCGCGCTTTGCCACGCCCCACACGTTGCGTCCCTGAATTTCCGCACAGGCGGATTCGCACCTGCGGCACAAAATACATTTATTCATATCCACGCGGATGAAGGGATTGGGGTCGCTGTCCACGGGGTAGCGCGTCCCCTTCGCGCCCCAGGCTGGAATTTGCGCCTTGTATTCGTAAGCCAGGTCTTGCAATTCACATTCACCCGCGGCGTCACAAGTCATGCAGTCTACGGGGTGATTTGCCAGCATTAACTCCAGGGTCAGCTTGCGGTCTTTCATCACCTTTTCGCTTGAGGTTTCGATTTCCATCCCTTCCCAAATGGGAGTGACGCACGCGGCTGGTAGGGCCCGCCAGCCTTTGACTTCCACAATGCACATACGGCAATTGCCAGTTGGGTTCAAGTCTTTGTGATAGCACAAGGTTGGGATATGCACCTTATGCTCTTTTGCAACCTGCAAAACGGTTTTGCCTGCTTCTGAAGATATTGCTTTTCCATTAATCTTTAAGTTGACCATAGTTCGCCTTTCAACCTTAAACCTTCAACCCTTCCACTTTCCCAAACTCCGCGCCAAAATGTGTCAACGCAGATTTCATTGGTATTGCCACGCTCTGCCCCAATCCGCAAAAGGATGAGTCCTGCATCAGATCGGCCAGGGCTTTTAACTCATCCACACCGCCCATTTGAGCATTACCCGAAACCATGCGGTTCAGAATTTCAAGCGAACGCCATGTCCCAACTCGGCAGGGAGTGCATTTTCCACAAGACTCTGCCGCGAAGAAATGCAATAACTCACGCAGGAACGCAACAGGTGAAACAGTTTGATCGCAAATCAAAAATGATCCCGCGCCCAGTGAAATCCCTTTTTGCGAAGATGCGAAATCAATCGGAGTGTCCAGCAGGCTTTCGTCCACAATTGTTCCAGCCGCGCCGCCGCACAACGCAAAATTGAAATGCGAGCCAGGCAGCATCCCGCCGCCAAAATCTTCGATGATCTCGCGCAACGTCAGCCCAAACGGAGCTTCAAACAAACCAGGATTCTTCACATGCCCAAGCGCCATGTAAACTTTCGTGCCTGGGGTTGGGTCGCTCGTCAAATTGCGCCACCACTCCGCGCCATGATTAATAATATGTGGAACCGCGCAAAACGATTCGACATTATTTACAGCCGTCGGCTGTCCGCGGAAACCAAAAGTGGGTGGGTACGGCGGCCTCAGCCTCGGCTCGCCGCGTTTGCCTTCAAGTGACTCGATCAACGCTGTTTCTTCGCCGCAGATGTACGCCCCCGCGCCGCGATGAATATGGATGCCGAACGAAAAATCTGTCCCTAAAATATTTTCGCCAAGCAGATTTTTTGACTCTGCCTGTTCAATTGCCCGCTCCAACCGCCGAGCCTGAAATTCATATTCCCCGCGGATGTAAACCCACGCCTCAGACGCGCCGCAAGCGTATCCTGCTATCGTCATGCCTTCCACTAGCTGATGCGGATTCGTATCCATCAACACGCGGTCTTTGAAAATGAGCGGCTCGGATTCATCCGCGTTGCAGATAATGTAGCGCGGAGTCCGCTTTTCGCTGGCGACAAAACGCCATTTGCGACCCACAGGAAAGCCCGCTCCGCCGCGTCCCTGCAAGCCAGAGGATTCCACTTCGGCAAGAACAACTGTCGGCTCGGAGAGAAGCGCTTTTTTTAATCCATCGTATACGCCGTTTGCAGTCGCATCCTCAATCGAGTCAGGATCAATCTTCCCGATCAACGCCGTCATCACACGCACTTCGCCTTTGCGGATTTCGCTGTAATCGGTTGGAACTCCGCGCCAGCCTTCGCAAACTTTGTTCGCTTCGTTCGCTTCCACAGGCCCCGCCTGTTCATCCTCCACTAACACTGCAGGCGCGCGGTCACACAACCCCAGGCAGGATGTTCGCTCCACGCTGAACTCGCCGCTAAATTTATCTTTCCATTCATTGACTAGTTGGGGACTGGAGACTGGAGACTGACCACTGTTCACTGATAACTGATTACTGCTCACAGATAACTGACCACTATCCTTACTCGCTCTTTTCAACCAGCACACTGGCCCATCACAGACGCGCAAAACTCTTTTGCGTTCCTCCAGCGAAAGCATGGAATAAAAAGTTGCCATGCCGTACAGTTTGCTGGGGGGCAGCTTCAGCGCACGAGCGGCGTCGGTAACGGAATCAGTTGTCAGGGCGGAGTGACGCGATTGAATTTCCTTCAACAACTCCAGCGCGGTTTCGGGATCATTCCCGTGCTCGCGGGCCAGTTCCTCGATCTCCGCTGAAATGGGGCGGTGGATAATTTTTTTGTTGGTCATGCTTTTGCTCCGTTGCAATTATTCCTTATCGTGTGAAATTCGGTAAGTTTCATTGCTCATGCTTTGGTGGGATGATTATCCCTCAATATAGTGACAAATTTCACAATCAAATATAATAAAAAACATCCCGAAGGTTTCATTCATCAATGGGACTGACAGAAAATCTTCGGGACGGTATTGTTACAACCCAACTCTGTGTGTGTTTGAATATACATTAAACCTATGCTTCCTCGCATACCCGATCAGCGTAATACCATAGCGCTCCGCCATCTCAATCGAAAGCGACGATGGGGAGGTGCGCGAGATCAAAATGGGCGCATTCAACGCGGCGGCTTTTTGCAGCATCTCGGAACTGATGCGCCCCGTGGTGATGAGAATGCGATTTTCAGGCCAGATGTTTTTCAGCAAACACAGCCCCGCGATTTTATCCAGCGTGTTGTGGCGGCCAATGTCATCGGCGGCGACCAAAACTTTTTCGCCGTCACTTAATGCGGATGTATGCACGCCGCCCGTGTCACGATAAAGCTCCTGCGACTCAAATAACTTCTCGACCAATTCCATAATCGCCTCAGGCTGGACCTGGAACCTGTTCATTCCAAAATTGACATTCGGCTTCGCTAACAAGTCAACCGCCGTCACGCCGCCCGTACAGCCCGATGTTCTGCGCCAGTTTGTCGGCTGTTCCGCGGGGTGATTCAGCCACACATCCACGTTATCGCCATGCTCGCACACTCGCGCATCCGCCACCTCGTCCATGCTGTGGATGATGCCTTCGTTAAAAAGGAATCCCACGCACAACGCTTCCAAATGGATGGGCGTACACATGAATGTGATCCATACATCGCCGTTCACGGTTAGGGAGACGGGCGTCTCGACAATGGTTTCGGCATCGTGATGTTCCCACTTTTTGAATTCGTATCTATCGTATTGAATTGCCTTGCTCGGAAGGATCATTTTCTACCTCTAAATTTCTCCCCAGTTTGCTGGCAGTTGAGGAAGAGACCATTTTAGATTCGGTTTCCAGTTGAGCCACGAATTATCGAATGGGTATTCGCGTCTTTCAAGTCTGCCAAGAACCTCAACTTTCGCAGTTTCGATTTCATCAACCCATTGTGGCAAAATAATTCCGGCTTCGATTCCCTTTTGATAATCATCCAAATCCTTCCATTCAAAGGAAAGATCAGGATTGATGACCAGGTCAATATCCAAGTCTAATGTATTTATGCTGTGTTGGGTTCTTTTGAATGGAAGTTGGAAATTGATGTAGTAGCACAGAAACTCATTACTTTCGTTATTCCAGAAATATATCGTTGAATAATATTTTTCAGGTTCAAGGATGCATAACAAGCGGTTGGTGTGCCACGGATATTTTTCAAGCGTCCAGTCTTTATCTTTGAAATCCCAGCGTCGGTATCCATTATTTTTGCCTTGTGGATAGTGTTCTTCGATTAATCGGTCTGCACCGGGGATGATTGCCAATACAACTTCCTGTGGCGTATCTTTTATGACAATTGTTGATACGGCATGCCAGACGCGTTCCCTATAAAATTCTTTCCAAGCAATGATCTCACCCGGTTTCCACATGCGTTTTATTTTTCTCCGAATTTTTGTGAACTCTGCAGAAAATATCTGGGTCAGCTAGAAATGCACCCAAACAGGCATTTGTGCAAAAGAGAAGCGTTCGTCCGCGATGTTCGGCAGATGGGAAATACTGTGGGTCGGCATCGCGGTAGATGCGTCCGCACAGGGTTGCGAATATTTTGGGTTTTGCTTTTATCGCGGAATATTCACTCACGAATAACTTCCGCGATGAACACTTCAAATGGGCTGACCTTGAACTTCGGCATCATCTCGCCAGTCCGTCTTTCTGCGCTGGAGAAGATGGATTTCATTTTCGTATTCTTGAATTCTTTTTCCTGAGTGAAATCCATTTCAAGCGAGTTTTCAGAGAAATTCAGCACAACTAAAACTGTCTGTCCGCTGGATTGACGCAGGAAGGCGAAATAATCACCTGCTGTGTTTTGCAGGGGAATGTACTCTCCTTCTTTCAGCGCAGGAGATTCTTTGCGAATCCGCAATAGGTGTTTGTAATAATTTAGCAGCGAGCTTGGGTTTTTGTCCTGATCTAATACGTTGATGCCATCCTTGTAATTCGGGTTGACGGGCAGCCAGGTGTTTACATCTGCGGGCGAAAATCCGCCGTTCGGGCTGCTGGTCCATTGCATGGGAGTGCGGTTTTTGTCGCGGGTCATTTCTGCGGTGCGGAGCATGGCTTCATCAGGATGCACGCCCATGTCTGTGACGATGGCATGGTAATACCAGGAACCCATTGTGTCCTTCACCTGTGAAATATCAGTCAGCTTATAGTCGGTCATGCCGATTTCCTCGCCATTGTAGAGGAAAGGCGTGCCTTTCAAGGTCAACACGAGCGCGGCGTGTAAACGAGCTAGTTCAGGCCCGTGCAGTTTGTTGCCAAAGCGGGTGTAGACGCGGGAGCAGTCGTGATTTCCCAACGTGTTGCAAGGCCAGCCTTGTACTTCGGAAAGAGCTGTCAACTGTTTCAGCCTTTCCTCTTGATTTTTGCGAATGTGTTCAGGCGTGATCCGTTCTGCACGCATCAAGGGGAAGTTGAAGACGAGGTGAAGTTCATTGCTGCCATTGCCCATGTAGTCAATATTGTCGTCTTCACCGACGAGCATACGGTCGCCGTCATATTCATCGAGGATGGCGCGCAACTCCTTCATCAACTCATGGATGCCCGCCTGCCCCCA
Organism: Anaerolineales bacterium; assembly: GCA_919902735.1. Taxonomy (GTDB): domain Bacteria; phylum Chloroflexota; class Anaerolineae; order Anaerolineales; family Villigracilaceae; genus Villigracilis. Next base: position 13,623 of record CAKKRM010000349.1, read on the forward strand.
TTGATTCTTAAACATGTCAGACCAGTGTTTATCCTTGAGTTCTTTTTCTTGGGGCGTTTGGGCAAGCTCGGAGAAGCGGCGTAGTTCGGCCAGATTCATAGGAGCGGAATGTGGCGTGAGATTCGGGTCTTCAAAGATCGTGCCGATGGCATCGAGGCGATAACCATCCACACCCATATCCAGCCAGAAGCGGACTGCATCCCACATGGCTTGTTTGACAGCGGGATTATGCCAGTTCAAGTCTGGCTGCTGCTTCATAAAGAAGTGGTAATAATATTGGTTGCGTTCTGGGGAGTATGTCCAGGCGTCACCGTCGAAGCAGGATTGCCAGTTGTTGGGGGGAGCGCCCTCACCCCCGGCCCCTCCTCCTCTGGGAGAGGGGAGAGTATCCATCCAAACATACCAATCTGCCTTGGGATTGTCGCGGCTGGATTTTGACTCAACGAACCAGGGATGCTCATCGGAGGTGTGATTCAGCACCAGGTCCAGAATGACGCGGATGTTTCGTTTGTGGGATTCATCCAGGAAGGTTTTGAAATCCTGCAACGAGCCATACTCAGGCGCCACGTTGCAATAATCTGAAATATCGTAGCCGCAATCCCAGTTGGGGGAGGGGAAGTGCGGCGAGAGCCAGATCGCGTCCACGCCGAGGGCGGTGAGATAATCGAGCTTTTCGGTTGCGCCTTTGAAATCTCCAATGCCGTCGCCATTGCCGTCGGCAAACGAGCGCGGATAGATTTGATAAAAAACTGCGGTTTGCCACCATTTGAGAGAGGACATGGTTATGTGTTTCCTTGTGGGTTTAAATGGTTGAACGTTCTAACTTTCCAACCTGCCAATGACCTTCACGCAGTCATGTTTAAAAACAATTTCATTGTGGGGGGCATCTTGAAGTTCGCTGGTGAGGTCCTGCCCGGGGAAGTGCAGCCATTCGTGCATATCCAGCCGCCATTTTGGGCAATCGGTGACATCATATACGATGCCGTTGAAGGCGATAAATTTACGTGTGCCGCGCTCGCCTGTGCTGCGTTTGAGTTCGATGAGCGAAACAACGCGATCTGGGATCATGAGGTTTTGAATGTAATTCCTTCGGGCAGGTAATGTTCAATGTATTTTAATAGCGAGTAGACGATCAGGGAGCAACCGATGTATTCGATGGATTCTTCGAGGCTTGCAACCACGGCATAGGTGAAGTTTTTCTGACCGATGCTCGCAGCGTAGTACCCGCTGACCATTTCTCCGCCGATCACGCCGCTGATGTAGACGGCCAGCGAAAAAAGGAAAAGGATTTTGAATTTATTTTCCAGGTGTAAAAAGAACATGAGGTAGACCAGCCCAAATAGCGCAACCATCATCATGCCTGGGATGACCCACGCAAAATAGAAAAAGCCCTCCGCCCCCACAATGGCGCGCATAGGTTTGATCATGCTCTCATGAATGACGGCAGCTTCATCCATTGAAAGGAAAAGGAAGATCAACGCCAGCCCGACCCAGTGAAACCTGAATTTATCTTTCCCCTCGCTTTTCCACGCGCCAATGGCGGCGAGCAAAAGCGAGGGGATGAATAACAACAGGGCGTTGATGAATGTGCTGATATTCCCCTCTGCGTCCAAATAAAAATTCTGCATGAGCTGGTCTATCAAAAATTCATGCCATGGGCCGCGGATGTCTGCGACGCCGAAGAACCGAATTTTTTGCCCATAAATGCTCAAGCCGACGATGACCACCACCAATGCAAGCAAGGCAATGAGGATTCGTTTTGGGTTGAATTTTATAGCTGCAGTGTCACTTGTCATGAAGAGAGTCCCTTTCGGGGGGAGATTATACCCAGCGCGGTCACAAATTGCGCTTTTTCAAAAGGTGGAAAGCACAATTTGCGACCGTGGGTATTATATATCGTCGAAACGGAATCAGGCATCGGGCTTTCACTGTGCCGTGTCGAAGTGTTAAGAGAGTGTTTCTTAAGTACATATTTTACGCAAAACAAGAGCATGAACCACTGAGAGCACAGAGTCCACAGAGGTTTTTAAAGGGTTCTTCTACCCTACGGGCACATGCCCGTGATCTTCGTGGTCTCTGTGGTGAAAAGCCTTTAAGAAACAGTCTTTAAGAAGAGGCAGGGACGATGACGGTACGTACATCGCCGCTGAATTTTTCCAGGTCATCCAAAACCTGGTTGACCATCTTCGCATCCAATGGGACGGTTTTCGTGACGATGCGGGAGGTGTCCAAAACTTTTTTGCGCGCCATTTCAACCAGCAATGGAAGCTCCTGCAAGTGATGGTCGTTCGAGCCGATCAGTTCCACTTCGTTGCCAAGTAACTCGTTGTAGGTGTCGATCTCGAGCGGCTGGTTGGAAAGACCGACGATGATCACACGCGCCATCACGCCCGCAACTTGAACGGCCTGCTTCATCGTTTGTTGCAGCCCGATCATTTCGATGGCAACATCCACGCCTTTGCCGTGGGTGAGTTTTTTGATTTCATCCACGGCGTTAACCAATTTTGAATTGACAGGAATCGCGCCGTATTGCGCGGCAAGTTTTAATTTCTCTTCGTTGATATCCACTGCATAGACTTCAAGCGCGCCGAAGGCTTTGGCAAGCTGCACGGCAGATTGTCCCAGCCCGCCCGCGCCGAAAATGGCAACACGCTCGCCGCCTTTCAATCTGCTTTTTCGCAAAGCATGAAACGCAGTTGCCGAAGCGCACATCAACGTTGCGCCCTGCTCGAAAGGAATTTCATCAGGCAGGCGGATGGCGTTGCGCGCAGGCACGGAAATATATTCCGCGTAACCGCCGTCCATGTAATGGCCGAGCATTAAAACTTTTTCGCAAAACTGGTCATTGCCTGTGGAGCAGTGATAGCAGTCACCGCAGGTGATGTTGTAATGCAGGCAAACCCTGTCTCCAACTTTTACATTCGTTACCTGCGCGCCAATTTTTTCAACCACCCCCGCAACCTCGTGACCCAGCGTGAGCGGCACGGGGCGCACAGGAGAGATGCCCGCGCGGTAATGCGCGTCGGAGTGGCAGATGCCCGCAGCCCTGACTTTAACTAAAATATCCCGCCCGCCGATTTCGGGGATTGGGATTTCTTGCATTTCCAAAGGTTGCTTCACGCCGACAAATCGAATGGCTTTCATAAGTTCCTATCCAAATTTCTCCACGATCTTTCGCAGGGTGTTGATATTGCGAGTGGTTGCTTCGGTCTTCAAAACCTTCTCGATGAAATTATTGCTGAAAACGGATTTATCCCTGTCACGGCGGAGATTGTAAACCTCGCCGCCTTTGATGGCGAAATCATCCGCCTCGCTCTTAAGCGACAGCAGATTCTGCTCCGATTTTTCATCCACACCCTGACGGTTTCGCAGAAAGACAACGTGCAGTGTTTCCTCGCCTTGCGGTTCAAAGACAGGCTTGCTGGCGATCTTTGCAATTTCATCCATCGTCCGCAGGAAGGTCTCCACTTTGTAGCCCAACGCTGTTTCAAGCTGCTTTTCTATTTTCACTTCCAGCCCAGCAGACTCCTTTGCCTCGAAGATCACATTTCCGCTTTGAATGTAGGTCTGCACGTTGACACAGCCGAAAGACTCGAACATCTTTCTCAGGTCTTCCATTTTGATGATCTTCGTCCCGCCGACATTGATGGCACGCAGGAAGGCAATGTATTTTTTCATAGGCGGGGATTATACAGGCGAACTTCACATTGCAGTCTGTAGGATCGTTTTCAATTCCATCATGGCTGCGAATGGAGCCGCACCTACCAACACGCCATCGCAATCGAAAATGACAAGGTCAAAGGCAGTATTTTTCATAAGAGCGGGATTATACATGAAACCCTGCCCCTATTTTTTTAATCTACGATGAATAGCTTCGCGCCTGTTTTTGTATACGAACGGTGAGCTTCGGCATTGTCCGCCACTTGATAGCTTGTGCCTGGGGTCAGGGTAAACTTTCTGCCATCGGCAAGTTCCGTGTGTAATTCCCCTTCAAGGCAAAACAGGATGTGACCTTTTGAACACCAATGGTCGGCAAGATAGCCTACACTATATTCCACCATCCGCACGCGGACGGTGTCAAACTGCTGCGTGCGCCAGATTGCCGTTCCCGTCTCGCCTTTATGTTCGGTCGGGACGATTTCCGCCCAGTTTGTTGTGCCGAATGGGATGTTTTTCATTTCCATGATGATCTCCAATCAATCAGAAGATTAAGATCCTTCTCCTATGATCACCCGGTCACGTCCCTCGGATTTAGCCTGATAAAGAGCTTTGTCTGCGGTGTGTAACAACGCTTCTCCTGTCATTCCATGATCGGGGTATGCCGCCACGCCAAGAGATATGGTGATAATTCCAAGCGCCTGATCCCGATGAAGCACTGTCATTTGACGGATTTTTTCGCGTAGTTCCTCGGCTCTCTGTCTGGCATCTTCCACCGTGGTTTCAGGCAGAATTAAAACAAATTCTTCGCCGCCGAACCGACAAGCCACATCGCCGCCGCGTATATTGACTTTGAGCATCTGACCTACTTCACGTAACACGGCATCGCCCGCCTCATGCCCAAACGTATCATTGAATTGTTTGAAGTGATCAATATCAAGCATAATTATGTTCAACGGGCGCTGGTTTCGCTCTGCCCGACGGATCTCGCGAGCCAGTGTTTCTTCCATAAATCGGCGGTTATACAAACCCGTGAGCGGATCAAGAATGGACTGACTGCGTAATGTTTCACGCAGGCGCAAGTTGGCAAGCGCGAGGGCGATCTGTTCGCTGGTGGTCATTGCCAATTGTTCATTGAAAGGATACGGCGCGCCCGTCTCTTTGTCGCGCAGATAAAGTACGCCCAGCGATTCGCCTTGAGCAACCATTGGGACACATACTCCAACCTGCTCAGAGGAGTTATTGTGACAAGCCAAACCCTCGCAAAGACCTCCAATGGTATGCAATCGCCCGCGCCGAAGCGACCAACATTTACCTGGTTCGAATATTCGAGCGCTTTGCTCCTGCGGCAGATTTCCCCATATCAGAACCGTTTCCAGGTCATCGCGCGAAGGGCTGTACATGTACAAAGCGCCTGCTGAGGCGGGGAATAATTGAGGCCCAACATGTTCAATTGCCCGATAGGCTTCATCGATCGAAGTGCATACCTGGAGTAAATCGCTCATTTCGGTCAGTAGCCTGGCTTCACGGCTTCGCTGTTCCAGTTCGGCTACTGATGTATGCAGTTTTTCGTTGGTTTTTTGCAGCGCCAGTTCGGCTTGCTGGTGGTCGATGATCTCTGTTTCCAATTTGGCATTCGTTGTCTCAAGTTCTGCCGTGCGTTCTTTTACGCGTAATTCTGCCTGGTCGTTTGCTTCATGCAATGCCTTTTCTGATTGTTGACGGGCCGCGATTTCCCGTTCCATCGGACGCAGCATGAAATAATACAGGGATGGGAGCAGGAACAGCACCAATAAAGTTGAATCAGCGAACACCTCCAGCCATACATTGCCTGGCAGGAGCGCATGAAATAAAACCATAATCATCGTTTCGACAAAAAAAACTATCAATAGAATGATAAGAAATGATCGCCAGGCTATTTTCTTGACGAATACCATCTGCTTCATTGTTTATCCTTCCTCAAACTTGTCAACAGCGATCTGCGTATTTGGAAAAGCGCTCATGAAGGTTTGGACTCCTCATTGTCAGGAAGAAAGTTCTGAATCATCTTCAGCATAGCCTTCAAGTTGACAGGCTTGCTGATGTATTCATCCAGGCCCGCCGCAAGACAACGCTCGCGGTCACCTTGCATGGCAAACGCCGTAAGCGCAATGATCGGAGTGTATTTGAATTCGGTTTCGCTCCTGAGCCTTTGCGCGGCTTCCAATCCGTCCATGACGGGCATTTGAACATCCATCAGAATCAGATCAGGCCGAACCTTTTTCGCCTTGGCGATTCCATCCATGCCGTTCCTGGCAGCCTCCACTTTGTATCCCGCATATTCCAGGTAATCTCTGATCACCATGATCACCTCATTAGTGTCTTCAACTAGCAGGATGGTCGGCCTGTTCTCGCCGGTCTTGATTGCGCGAAGCTTGCCGGTGACCTTCCTCATGAACGTGGTATTTGTTGCTAAAGCAGGTTCCCATGGCAATGAGATTGTGAAACGACTGCCCTTTCCGGGTTCGCTGGCAACACAGACGCTGCCGCCGTGCAGACGCGCCATCTGCGCAACCAGCGCCAGACCCAGCCCCGTGCCGGTGCTTTCACGCGCCAGACTCGAATCCAGCTGTACGAATGGCTGGAACAAAAGCGTTAGGTCGTTTTCAGTGATGCCAATCCCGCTATCCCAAACCGTGATCATCACCTTGTTCTCATCCTGATATGCATGAACCTCCAACCCGATCCTTCCACCTTCAGGCGTAAACTTTACGGCGTTGCTCAACAGGTTGATGATCATTTGCTTGAGACGGCGATTATCCGCCCATATCAGACCCATGCCGTCATCCATTTCCAGCCCGATATCCTGATGTTTTTTCTGCGCCAGTTCCTTGACCATTCGCAAACTGGACTCACACAGCGGGCGGATATCCACTTCGCTGAAATCAAGCGTGATCTGACCGGCTTCGATCTTGGCAAGATCGAGGATATCGTTGATCAAGGTCAACAGATGATGACCGCTCTCGCGAATAGTATGCACATAGTTCTGTTGTTTTTCATTCAGCAGACCGACAATTTGTTCCTCCAGGCTTTCGGAAAGCCCCAGGATACCTGTGAGCGGGGTTCGCAGTTCGTGGCTCATATTGGCAAGAAACTCATCTTTCACGCGCACAGACCGTTCCAAATCAATATTGGCGCGGTTCAAGTCGGCGGTGCGCTCGGCCACACGCTGTTCCAGTTCGGCGTTGAGTTTGAGGATTTCCTGCTCTGCCTGCTTGCGCTCGGTGATATCCTGGAAAATTGCGTAGAAAAGACCGCGGTCACTCAACTGAATTGTCTTTGCCCATACATACATGTTTCTGATCTCGCCGCTTTTGGTGCGGTGCAGTGTTTCGAAATCGTCATTTCCTTCGCGAATTATTTTTTGCATATGCCTTGCTGTTTCCTCTGGTTTCTCCAACACTTCGTAATCGGAGATTCTCAGAGCAGCAAATTCCTCAGGGGTGTAGCCCAATTGCTTGTGTGCCGTTTCATTCGCCTCGATGGTCTTTCCTGTTTCAAGGTCCATCAGAAGAACGCCATTCGGTGATTGCTCGAATAATACCCGATAGCGTGCTTCTGCATTCCGAAGCGCTTCCTCCCCCTGCCTGCCTCCGATGAAGTGACT
>CAKKRM010000350.1 GCA_919902735.1 Anaerolineales bacterium
CAACTGCCTACTTTTTTATAGATTAGGGTTTATGCAGTTCAAAAAATTAGCGGGAATTCGCGACATCGTGCCCGCTGGGTAAATTCGCGGCTAAAGATTTTGAACTGCGTAAGTTCTGATAGAGTCCAAAGTCTCGAGACATTGGAAAAATGATAACACTTAGTTTCACAATAAAAATTGACAATCTATGCCAACTCCTGTACACTTCCAAAGTTCTTGTTTGAACCAACTTCGCCAATTGAAAAGGGTATCCATGGACATTGACCTCGATCTCTACCGTCTTGAAATCCGCACATCGTCCGACCCCATCGTTCGCCTTTCCGCAATCGATGTTTCGCCTGAAAGCCCACAGCGCACCATTGTCTTCATCCACGGCTTTGGCGGCAAGGCGGAGCAATGGCAGTATCAAATGCAAAAATTCGCGATGGATAACCGCGTCATTGCAGTGGATTTGCGCGGGCATGGACTCTCCGACAAGCCCGCCACTGGCTACGACATGCCCCGCATCCAACTGGACCTGGAAACTGTTCTGGCCCAGTTGAAAGTGTCTACGCCTTTTGTTTTGGCCGGCCACTCCTTCGGCGGCGCCATCGTCACGGAATACGCGTTGAATCACCCGGATCACATCGAAAAATTAATTCTCATCGCCACCGCAGGCGAGTTTAAAATAAAGCCCTTATTCAAACTGGCATTAAATCTTCCCGCGGCACTATTGCGTTTTGTAGGCCTCTTCATGCGTAAATGGCTTCACGCCCCCCCGCACGCGCTCAGGCAATTTTACCTAAACAACTTATCGCAATGGGTGGGCTGGGACAGGTTCCCGAAACTAATCGTCCCAACCATGATCATTCGCGGGCATCGCGACCTCGTCTTTGAACGTCCGTCATTCGAGAAGGTGGCAAAGTCCATTCCGGGCGGGGAGGAGGTTGACGTGCGCGCATCCGGCCACATGGTCATGTTGGAGAGGCGCGAGGCGGTGGATCGGGCGATTGCGAGCTTCCTCAAAGGCGAGTCCAAAAAATCGTGGCGCGATTCCTCCTTCGTGGCTCCCAAATCATCGCGTGACGAATTGAAGCGCGAGCGAACCTGGCTCAATCACTATGAAGACGGCGTGCCCTACACGGTGGATGTGCCGCGCATCCCTGCGCATCTTCTATTGCGTTCTTCCGTGAGACGATTTCCGAATCATCCCGCAGTTTATTTTGAAGGCGCAAAACTTACCTACCGACAATTGAATCACGAAGCCAACCGCTTTGCTAATGCATTACTTGCGCTGGGGCTTGGCAAAGGCGCGCGCGTGGTATTGCTTTTGCCGAATATCCCGCAAATGGTGGTTGGGTATTACGGCGCGTTGAAAGCGGGCGCCGTGGTGGTATTGATTCCGCCAATGACCGACCCTGCCGAACTGGCGCACCAGATCAAGGATGTAGACGCGAGCGTGCTTGTTACACTATCCACCTGGTCTGGTTTGGCGAAGCAGATCAAGCAGGAGACGGGCGTGCCGCATGTGGTGCTGACCGACCCTGCGGATTACCTCGCGCTGCCGAAGTATTTAATCTCCCGCTGGCGCAACCGCGGGCTTGACCTCTCGAATGCCTTGCACTGGAATCGCTGGCTCGCCCAGCAAAGCACAAAATCATCCGCTGTGGATGTTGTCCCTGAAGACCTGGCCGTCATCATGTTTACAGGCGGCACTACGGGGCAATCCAAAGGGGTAATGCTTTCACATCGAAACTTGGTGGCGAATGCCCTGCAAACCCGTCATTGGCTGCCAAATGCGGAAGAAGGCAGGGAACGGTTTTTATGCGTTGTGCCGTTCTTCCATAGCTATGGCATGACCACTGCCTTGAATGTGCCAGTCTCCATTGGCGCGGCATTGATCTTAAAACCGCAGTTCATCGTCCTGGATGTTTTGAAGGCGATCAAGAAATATAAGCCGACCATCTTCCCAGGTTCGCCGAGCATGTATGTGGCTATCAATAATTTCCGTGGCGTAAGAAAATACGGCATAAAATCCATCAAGGCTTGTATTAGCGGTTCCGCGCCCCTGCCCGTGGAAGTGCAGGAAGCCTTTGAGAAACTCACCAAGGGCAAACTTGTGGAAGGCTATGGACTTACCGAAGCCTCGCCTGTATCTCATGCAAACCCGTTGGGCAAGAACCGCAGGATCGGCACCATCGGCGTACCATTGCCATCCACGCAGGCCGCCGTGGTGGATTTGAAAACAGGCAGCAAGGAAGTGGCGCCCGGGCAGATCGGTGAGCTTGCCATCCGTGGGCCGCAGGTGATGATGGGCTACTGGAAGAACGAAGAGGCTACAAAAGAAGTCTTAACTGCCGACGGCTGGCTGCTCACTGGCGATGTGGCGCAAATGGACGAAGATGGTTTCTGCCGCATCATCGCCCGCAAGGCAGATATGTGGTATCCAGAGAAAACTGGCAAAGAACCCGCCTTCCCACGCGATGTGGAAGAAGTGATCTATGAGATTCCGCAGATCAAGGAAGTGGCCGTAGTGGCCGTGGCGGGGCATCCATTTGCGTTTATCATTGGCGCGAAACAAAAGCCAAGCGCGGAGGATGTGATTGCCTATTGCAAGCGCAGGCTGCCGCCGCACCTTGTTCCGCGCTTTGTGATCTTTATGGATGAATTCCCGCGCACGTTCATTGGCAAGGTTTTGCGCCGCGAACTTGCAAAACGATACGGCAAACAAATCGCTGGAGAGTAGTAAGGGTTTTGTAAGCGCCAAAAGGCTTACGAAGTCTGGTAAAAAAGAATATGATTACAAACATGAATAAAATAGTGCCCTTTGATGGGGTTCTGGATAACCAACAAAAAGTAAACTACGTACAGCATGGAGTGGGCGCGCCCGTTGTACTCACGCACGGGCTGGCTGCCTCGCTTCACGATTGGGATGACCTGCTTCCCGAGCTTTCGGCTGCGGGCTATGCTGGTTATGCCCTCGACCTGCTTGGGCACGGCGAAAGCGAAAAGCCTGACAGCGCGCACGAATACACCGTTGAAAATACCTTTGATCATTTTTCACAATGGATCGATTCACTTCAACTCGATGAACCCATGATCCTGGTTGGTCATTCGCTGGGCGGGGGGCTGTCCCTGTTGTATGCGTTGAAATATCCCGAACGGGTGCGGGCGTTGGTGCTGGTCAATCCGTTCTTCGACATTACCCAACTGCCGCCCGTCATGCAAAAGGTTTTTCGTCATCAACTGATCAACACCAATCTCATCGACAAGACGCCCTACCGCCTCTTCCGTTTGTTGGTGGATATGACCAGCTTCAATTATCACTTTGGTCATCGTGAGACTCATGTTCTGCCTGAGCGCATCCGCTATCAAACCGCATTGGACTATAAACGCGCCTCCTCTGGAATTTACAACATCCCGCGCACGCTTCCTTCGTTGACCTTTGACCTGTCCCGCCTTCATCAGCCGACTCTACTCTTGTGGGGTGAGCGTGATCAAACCCTCGCAACGTCATCTTTTCCGCAGCTTGCAAAATCCCTGCCGAATGTGGTGGGTACGCACACCATGCCCATTTGCGGGCACGTGCCGCATCAATGCCATCCTGAGACGTTCAATCCGTATGTGATGAAGTTTTTGAATCAGTTAGAAACTTATTGATCGGGCTTACAGACACAGCTATCCCGTGTGGGCAATCAAGTAAAACAAAGACTGCCGAGAATTAGCGCGCTAATTCTCGGCAGTCTTTGTTTATTCGTATTACTTTGTGCGCGTGACTTTTTCGGATAGTGGAGCTAAATAAATGACGATTTGGCGTAGTAACGACTTCAGTCGTGGTTTTACGTGGTAAAAGCAACTGAAGCTGCACTACGAAAAAACATCACCTATATTTCTCCACTACCCTTTTTCGTTTGTTTGAGTTAGGGTAACAGGAGATGCTAGACGCCAATAGATGGGGAGGAGGAGAAAATTGACGAAACAGAATCAACTGACAGTTAAGAACGAAGCGGGGGATATATCCATAATTTTTTAAGACTCGCGCATACCAATCACCCCTTGCCAATGCTCCTGTAAGATGCTAAAATGCCGAACACTTTGACCATATGTACGGGGATGCAGAGCTCGAACGCCCATATATGGCTCTAACATTTGTTCTATAATTGGAGAGATTTTTCAGATGCGTTGTCCATATTGCAAGCATCATGATTCTAAAGTTCTCGATACTTCCCACGATAGCCATGGGGGGATTCGACGCCGTCGAGAATGCCTGAAATGCAGGCAGCGCTTTAGCAGTTATGAAAGACCCATATTAGCCACGCCGCTCATCGTCAAACAGGATGGCGCGCGCGAGGAGTTCGACCGCGAGAAACTGGCGCGGGGGATTCGCATTTCCTGCGCCAAGCGGCCCGTCTCTGCGGCGGACATCGAGCGCATGATCGGGCATGTGGAGACGCAGTTGCAGAAAATGGGCAAGGCTGAGGTATCTTCTCGCGTGGTGGGTGACCTAGTGATGACCACCCTGAAGGAAGTGGATCAGATCGCCTACATCCGCTATGCGATTGTGTATTTGGGGCTGGATGATCTTCAGTCCATTCGCACAGAGATAGACCAGTTACTGGAAGATTAATTTGACGGCAAGGACGCCCCTCACAAGGGGGGAATGTCTTTGCCGTTTTGTGTCCGTATCAACCATGTGTCATTCTGCCTGCACCGTGCGCAGGCACGCGTGAGGGAGCCGCGAGCCTCAAACGGCGAATGTGGCGACCGAAGAATATCTATTCACGAGGTAGAGACCCTCACCGCACTGCATCCGCAACGCGGTGCATGTGTTGCTTTCGCTCAGGGTGACACATTAAAACGAATAACTTTATAGGAGAGTAAAAGATGGTTGCAAAATCGAGTGAGCCCAAAGTTAAGAATGGATTGCTACCAACGCCTGCGATTGCGAAAGGGATGCCAAAAGCTGCCTTGACAGATAACGCGCGCCAGGTGTTGACGAAGCGTTACGTGCGCCGCGGTGACGATGGCAAGCCTGCCGAGAATGTCGAAGAGATGTTCTGGCGCGTGGCCTATCATGTTGCAAAAGTGGAGGAGCAATGGGGCGCGGATGTTGCCGCGCGCACCGTTGAGTATTACCACCTGCTTTCCAGCAAGAAGTTTTTCCCGAACTCTCCCACCTTTACCGGTGCGGGAACTCCTCTTGGGCAGTTGGCCGCCTGTTTTGTTCTCCCCATCACCGATGACATGGGACGCCACAGCGCAGGCATCTTCCAGACTTTGCGCGATGCGGCCTTGATCCAGCAGACGGGCGGCGGAAATGGCTTCTCCTTCTCAAGATTGCGCCCGAAGGATTCGATGGTGAAAACTTCAGCAGGGCGCGCGACGGGGCCCGTTGGCTTTTTGCGTGTGTACGATCATGCGTTTGGGGAGGTGGCTCAGGGCGGGTCAAGGCGTGGGGCCAATATGGGAGTGTTGCGCGTGGATCACCCTGATGTGGAAGAATTCATTGAATGTAAAACAAACGAGAATCACATCACAAACTTCAATATCTCTGTTGGCATTACCGACGCGTTTATGCGCGCGGTAAAAAATGATGAGGATTGGGAACTGCGTTTCCCTGATCTTTCTGAGGTGAAGGAAAGAAATTTTGATGGCACGCTGGAACAGGCCGAAGCCGCAGGAATAAAAATTAATACTTATAGAAAGATTCGGGCGCGAGACTTGTTCAATAAAATCGTTAAGCAGGCTCATCATAATGGCGAGCCTGGTATGTTGTTTTTGGATGCGGCAAATCGTCAGAACCCTGTCCCGCATTTATATCAATTGGAATCCACAAACCCCTGCGGAGAGCAATTTTTAGGTAGTTACGAAAATTGTTGTTTGGGTTCTGTAAATCTAAATGAGCATTGCGCGCCCAATGGCGGCGTTGATTGGGAATTGCTCCGTCAGAGCGTTGTATTAGCCACGCGTTTCCTTGATGACGTTGTTGAGGCCAATGGATATGTACCCGCCGTACCACAGTTGAAGGAAGCGGCTCATCGCGCGCGGCGCATTGGGTTGGGCATTATGGGCCTCGCAGACTTGATGTATCACGCAGGCGTGCGCTACGGGTCAGCAGAAGGCCAGGAATTCGGCGCGCAGGTGATGGAGTTCGTGCGCTATCACTCGATGAAAACCAGCGTGGAGCTTGCCGAAGAGCGCGGACCTTTCCCTGCCATCGTCGACTCTATTTACGATATGGATGATATGAAATGGCAGGCTCCCAAAGCATTGACTAGCTATCAGCATAACTGGAACAGGCCCGAGGTTAAGTGGGAGGCGATTGTCAGCGGCATCAAGAGTCATGGTATCCGCAATGCGGCTCAGACCACTGTCGCGCCCACCGGCACAATCGCCACTGTGGCTGGTTGTGAAGGCTATGGCTGTGAACCCGTCTTCGCGCTGGCTTATATTCGCCACGTCAACGATAATGGCAAAGACCTCAAACTCACATACGCCAGCCCGCGCTTCGATGAAGCTCTCAAGAAGCTTGGCCTCGGTGAAGAGAAACGGCAAGAGATCGTGGAGCAGGTGATGAACGACGGCACCTGCCAGAACATCGCCGAACTTCCGCAGGCTGTGCGCGATACCTTTGTGGTTTCGGCTGACATCACCGCCGAAGAGCATGTGCGGATGCAGGGCGCGCTGCAAGCCTTCGTGGATAACTCGCTTTCGAAGACCGTCAACTTCCACGAGAACGCCACCGAGGA
>CAKKRM010000351.1 GCA_919902735.1 Anaerolineales bacterium
TTACTGATGCAGAAGGCTTATTATACAAGAAATCCTAAAATCTCAATCCTGCTGCTTTGTGCTATAATCCGCGCCACAATGTTCAACCATAACTTTTTTGCCCGCAATAACGACAATAATAATGATAATGACGATCTTCGTATCGCTGGGCGAAGCTTTTGTGGTTGACCAAAACTAGAGTCAAAACCAATCGCCCAACGCAAATGCGAAGGGCGATTTATTTTATCTATACCACACCACCCGTCATTGCGAGTCTTCGACTGAGCAATCTCCCATACACACTTGAGATTGCTCAGTCGGGCTAACCCGCAGGGCACGAGCCCATCTCGCAATGGCGGGGAAAAATTTCGGAGGCGCACCATGTACAGAACACATACTTGCGGAGAATTACGAGCCAGTCACGCAGGGCAGAACATCACGCTGGCTGGCTGGGTCAATCGTCGGCGTGACCACGGCGGGGTGGCATTCCTTGACCTGCGGGATCGTGCGGGCATTGTTCAAATTACCATCAACCCAGACCTTCCAAAAGAAGTGTTGGACCAAGTTGCCAACGTTCGCAACGAATGGGTCTTACAGATCGAAGGGGTGGTGCAAAAACGTCCTGAAGGGATGGCAAACCCCAAAATGGAAACAGGCGAGATCGAAATCATCGCCAGGAACGTGACCGTGCTCAACGCTTCAAAGACGCCGCCGTTCATGGTCAACACAGACAATGAACTGCCCGATGAGAACATGCGCCTCAAGTACCGCTACATTGATCTGCGCCGCGAACGCCTGACTAAGAATATGGTTCTGCGACACAAGGTCATCAAGTTCATGCGCGACTATCTCGATGGGCAGGGCTTCATTGAAATTGAGACGCCCATCATGTTCAAGGCAACTCCCGAAGGCGCGCGCGACTATCTTGTGCCTTCGAGAATTCACCCTGGTCAATTCTATGCTTTGCCGCAATCTCCCCAGCAGTTGAAGCAGTTGCTGATGGTGGCAGGCATGGACAAGTACTTCCAGATCGCGCGCTGTTTCCGCGACGAAGACCTGCGCGGCGACCGCCAGCCTGAATTCACACAGCTCGACCTTGAAATGTCATTTGTCCATCGTGATGATGTGTTGAATTTGGTGGAAGACTTATTCACCAGGATGATCCCCGAAGTTTCGCCGCACAAGAAATTATTCTCGTCGCCGTGGCCCAAATTCTCCTACCGTGAAGCGCTCGAACGCTTCGGCTCGGATAAGCCCGACCTGCGCTTTGGCATGGAATTGATCGACGTTTCTGACGTTTTCGCGAAGAGCGAGTTCAAGGTGTTTCAGTCTGCTTTAGCCGCTGGCGGAGTCATCAAGTGCATCGTCGCGCCCAAGTCAGCGGACATGTCTCGCAAGGAAGTGGATGCGCTCACGGAAGTGGCGAAGTCACTTGGGGCGAAGGGAATGCCCACGTTGGCGTTCACAGCCGAGGGCGTGAAAGGAAGCGCGGCAAAGTTTGTTAAGGAGGAAGAGGCTGAGGCGTTGAAATCCCAAACGGGAGCAGGAGTCGGTGATCTGATCGTCTTCGCACCTGATGCCCGCGCGGTTGCAAATAAAGTGTTAGGCGGACTGCGTTTATGGTTCCGCGATAAACTCGATCTTGCAGATAAAGATATGATGGCGTTTGCATGGGTGGTGGATTTCCCGTTCTTTGCGTTCAACGAAGAAACGCAGGCGTGGGAGTCGGAACATCATCCGTTCACGATGCCGAAGTTGGACGACCTGCCGAAGTTCGATAGCGACCCTGGCGCGGTAATGTCGGACGCATATGATATGGTCTGCAATGGATATGAGACCGCTTCGGGTTCGATCCGTATTCATCGCCGCGATATTCAAATGAAGATGTTCCAGATGCTCGGCTTGAGCGATGAAGAAATTCAGATGAAGTTCGGTCACATGCTGGAAGCGTTTGAATATGGCGCGCCTCCGCACGGCGGCATGGCGCCTGGCATCGATAGATTGGTTATGCTTTTGGCGGACGAACCCAACATCCGCGAAGTGATTGCCTTCCCGAAGAACCAGAACGGACGCGATGTGATGGCGGATGCGCCGTCTGCGGTTGAGCCGAAGCAGTTGAAAGAGTTGCATATTCAATTTAGAGATTAGAGATTGGAGACTGGTGGTCGAGTAGACCTGAGCGATCTTTGCGAAGGGTGTATCGAGACCATCAGTTTTAAGCCTACTTTATATTTTCTGTTTTCCCTCAATTGTTGGTCTCGATACGCCTTCGGCTATCGCCTCAGGCTACTCAACCAACGGAGCGTTTCTAAAATGTCAACCATAGATACAAAAACCGTTCAGCATGTCGCCTACCTTGTGCGCCTTGGCATCTCCGAAGAGGAAGCCCAAAAATTCAGCGGACAATTCTCGTCCATCATTGACTACTTCAACATGCTCAACGAAGTGGATACGGAGAACGTCCCACCCGCTTCGGACATTGCCAATGCTGAAAACGTCTTGCGCGAAGATGTGGTCAAACCATCCATGAGCCGTGATGAGTTTTTGAAGAACGCTCCGCAATCTGAGCGCGGGTATGTCAAAGTGCCGACGGTGCTTGGAGAAGAGTAAACCCCAATTCACCACAAAGGGTCACGAAGGTACACAAAGGTTTAAGAAGGTTTTCCTTCGTGACCCTTTGTGACACTTCGTGGTAAGAAAAATTATGCAACTAACTAACTTAACCATCCGCGAAGCCCACGAACTTCTCACCACTAAAAAAATCTCCTCCGTCGAACTGACTCAGGCGATGCTTCAACGCATCCACGATGTAGACAAGAAGGTCAAATCCTACGTCACCGTCACGGACGACCTTGCGCTCGAACAGGCGAAGAAAGCCGATGAGCGCCTTGCCAAAGGCGAGAACGTCACCCCGCTGACGGGCATTCCCTTCTCGATGAAGGACTGCATCTCCACGCGTGACGTCCGCACCACATGCTCCTCGAAGATTCTCGAAAACTACGTTCCGCAATACAACGCCACCGTCACAAACAAACTCGCGGACTCAGGCGCAGTTCTCGTCGGCAAGACCAATATGGACGAGTTCGGTATGGGCTCCTCTTGCGAGAACTCTGCATTTTTCAACACTCACAACCCGTGGAATCTCGATCACGTCCCTGGCGGCTCGAGCGGCGGCGCGGCGGCGAGCATGTCTGCCAGCCTCGCTACATTCACCATCGGCGAAGACACGGGCGGCTCCGTGCGTATGCCCGCGGGTTTCTGCAACGTCACAGGCATCAAGCCAACCTATGGTCGCATCTCGCGCTACGGACTTATCGCTCTTGTTTCCTCCTTCGATTGCATCGGACCCATGACCCGCGACGCCTACGATTGTGCAACCGTTCTCGAAGCTATCGCAGGTCACGATCCGCACGACAGCACCACTTACCAATCACCAGTCCCCAATTACACAAAAAACATCAACAAGCCCGTCAAAGGCATGAAGCTCGGCATCCCGAAAGAATATTTCGTGGCAGGCATGGAAGCGGGTGTTGAATCCGCTCTGCAAGAATCCATCCGTCAATTCGAAAAACTCGGCATGGAGATTCACGAAGTCTCGCTCCCCCACACCAAATACGGTCTGCCCGTTTATTATCTTTTGCTCTTCGCCGAAGCCAGCGCCAACCTCGCCCGCATGGACGGCACGCGTTTCGGTCTCTCCGTTTCGGAGGGCGCGAAGGATGTCATTGACATCTACCTCCAAACCCGCCACGAAGGCTTTGGGGATGAAGTCAAGCGCAGGATCATGCTTGGCGCGTATGCTCTCTCTGCGGGATATTATGACGCCTATTACTTGAAGGCGCAAAAAGTGCGCACGCTTCTTCGTCGGGACTTTGAGTTGGCTCTGTCATCCGTTGACCTTCTCCTCGCCCCGACCTGTCCCACCACCGCCTTCAAACTTGGCGAAAAGACCAGCGACCCGCTCGAAATGTACCTCTCCGATATTTACGTCGTCGCCACCAATCCCGCTGGCGTCCCTGCCTTGGCTCTCCCCGCAGGCTTTTCAAATAATATGCCCGTCGGGATGCAGCTCATCGGCAAGCACCTTGACGAGTCAACGCTCTTCCAAGTCGCTCACGCCTATCAGCAAGTGACCGATTGGCATAAGCAATTGCCCCCGCTCTAACCCACTGATAGCTGAGCGCTGAGAGCTTTCAGCAGTCAGCTATCAGCGAGTTCTAGACAAGGTTCTCGTACACGTAAAAAATGTAATCCTGAGATTTCGTATCCACGCCCAGATCATGCAAGGCGCGCAGAAGTTGAGCGCGATGATCCGTGGCATGATTAACAACATGAAGCAAGACCTGCCAGACGATCAAATTCTTGTCCTCTTCTGGATCGGTAATCGGTGTGGTGATTAAAAAATCATCCTCCAAGTTTGCAAGATATGCACGAGTGTTCTGCTCCACTGTATCCCACAGCGCGCGGATGGCATTTCGGTCATCGAGATCGGTTGTCTCAGGCAAAGGCTCGGACGGTTGAGCCCCGCGCAACTCGCTAATCCACACATCCTCCGCGTCGATGAGGTGGACGAGTTGCTCCCGAACAGAGCCGCGCGAGTAATCCACTTTCTGGGTGAACTGCTCAAAGGTCAACGCAGAAACATGCTCCAAAATCTTACGGTTCTCGGCGAAGTGATAGTTATAAAAATGACGAAAAGCATCTGCATTCATAAAGTTGCTCCTTCTGTTTTCATCATAACACTCTGCGGAATAAAACAATGACACAAAAACGAGTTCTACATTGGGAAGGCTGTAACAACGTCCGTGACCTGGGCGGCTTGCACACCTTGAACGGCGACAAAACCCGTTGGGGAGCTGTCGTTCGCGGCGACCAGCCAGCACGACTCACTACAAACGGCTGGTCAGCCTTGTACGAGCATGGCATCCGCACCATCGTCTCCCTCCGCACGTACGGACTAAATGAAAAAGACCACCCCATCGTCGTCCCGCCTCATCCCGACATCCAAGTTGTTTCGGTCGAGATTGAAGACGTGACAAATAAAGAATTCGTCGAAAAATGGGCAAGTTCCGACCTTTGGGGCACGCCGCTTTATTACACCGACGCGTTGAGCCTTTGGGCACACCGACATGCCGCCGCGCTCAAAGCCATCGCACAAGCCCAGCCTGGCGGAGTCTTCTTCCACTGCATCCGCGGACATGACCGCACAGGCATCATCGCCTTTTTATTACTGGCGTTGGTGGGCATCTCCATAGAAGAAATCACTGCCGATTATGAGTTAAGCGTTGACCCTATGCGTGACAAACTTCTGGCAGAACGAAATACCAATGCCTATGAAGTTCTATTCAAAACACTGGAAGGCATCAACGTCGAAAATTATCTCCTCGAAGGCGGCATGACCCAGACCGACATCGCCACCCTCCGCGCAAAACTACTGAACACTGATAACTGATAACTAACCACTGATTACTGATTACTTTCCACTTTCCACTCACCAACTACTCGACTACCAAACTACGAGACTACGAGACTATCCAACTATGAAATACGAACCCGTCATCGGACTTGAAATTCACGGCGAACTGCTCACCAACTCCAAAATGTTCTGCGGCTGTTCAGCAGATTACGGCTCCGCACCCGAGCCGAACACAAACATCTGCCCCACTTGCACGGGGCTGCCAGGCGCCATGCCTGTATTAAATAAAAAAGCAATTGAACAAGCCGCGCTGGTTGGGCTGGCTTTGAATTGCTCGATCAACAAGCACAACACCTTTGCCCGTAAAAATTATTTTTACCCCGACCTGCCCAAGGGTTATCAGATCTCGCAATACGAATTGCCAATTGCGGAAAAAGGCTGGCTCGAAGTCAATGCCGATGGTGAGAATCAACTCAAAGTCCGCGTGAGGCGGGTTCACATCGAAGAGGATACCGCGAAATTAAGTCACGAAAAAAATTACGCGCTGGTGGATTTCAACCGCGCAGGCGTCCCCTTGCTTGAGATCGTCTCCGAGCCAGACATCCGCACCGTCGAAGCCGCGCTCGATTACGCCACGAAAGTCCGCGCCATTTTGCGCTACCTCGGCGTCAACTCAGGCGACATGGAAAAAGGCGTGTTGCGTTTTGAAGCGAACATTTCGGTGCGTCCCGTTGGCAGTGATGAATTCAGAACACGAACCGAAATAAAAAATCTCAACAGTTTCCGCGCGCTCACGCGTGCTTCGGCGTACGAAATCGAACGCCAGATTCAAATTTACGAGTCGGGCGGAACGGTGATTCAAGAAACTCTCGGCTGGGATGATGTGCGGGGCGTGACGACCAGCCAAAGGTCCAAGGAAGAGGCGCATGATTATCGTTATTTTCCAGAGCCTGACCTGCCTCCGCTTCAACTTTCGGATGCGTGGATCGAGTCGATTCGGACTCAACTGCCCGAACTGCCCGAAGCCAAGACTTCGCGCTTCATTTCTGACTTTGGGCTGACTCCGTCCGATGCGCGTTTTCTTACCTCCGAGCTTGCTCTCGCCAACTACTTCGAGAGCGTCTTCGCAAAGTCAAAGAGTCCTGCAAAGACTGTGCATTCGTGGATTGCAGGTGAATTCATGCGTTACTTGAATGACTCAGGCGTGAATATCGAAGATGTAACTTTGCCGCCTGAATCTTTTGCCAAACTGATCGACATGGTCACGGAAAAAACCGTCAGCGGGAACAATGCCAAAGTTGTGCTGGCAGAATTGATTAAGGATGGAGGCGAACCGCAGGAAATTGTCAAAGCGAAGAATCTGACGCAAGTCTCCGATGAAGGTTTCATTCAGGAAATCATCACGAAAATTCTCAACGACAACCCCAAAGAAGTGGACGAATACAACGCGGGCAAAGAAACCCTCTTCCAATGGTTTATGGGTCAGGTTGCCCGTGCCACAAAAGGCAAAGCCGACCCAAACGTGGCGAAGGAGTTGATGGTTAAGGGGTTGGAAGAGCGGAAGAAATAAAGTGCTAAAATCAGTCAGTCGCCTTTTCAAAAGGAGTTGAACATGGACTGGAAAGAACGCATTATTGTTGACCCTAAAATTCTCGTTGGCAAGCCTGTCATCAAAGGGACAAGGCTGGCGGTTGAATTCATTGTGGAATTGCTAGCACAAGGCTGGGCTGAAAGCGAAATCTTGCGAAATTACCCAGGCATCACCCACGAAGATATTGCCGCCTGCCTGATGTACGCATCCAATATTCTCAAAGCCGAAAAAATCTACCCGTTTGAACTGTCCAAAGCATAGCCATGCGCCTGCTCGCCAATGAAAATTTTCCGTTGGACGCGGTGATAGTCCTGCGCGAAGCAGGTCATGATGTTGCATGGATTCGAGAAGACTCGCGTGGTGTTTCGGATGACGCTGTTCTTCGTCGGGCACAGGAAGAAAACCGCATCGCCATTACTTTTGACAAGGATTTCGGGGAATTGGCATTTCGTTCAAAACTTCCATCCCAATGCGGGGTAATTCTTTTTCGTATTACTCCAAAATCGTCACAGTACATCGCTCAAGCCGCAGTCGAAGCGCTCGCTAGCCGAGATAATTGGGCTGGGCATTTCTCGGTTGTGGAAGATAACAGAATTCGCATGACGTCTTTAACACAAGAGTAAGTCACTCTCGCTACGAAAGGCAAAGCCGACCCGAACGTGGCGAAGGAGTTGATGGTTAAGGGGTTGGAAGAGCGGAAGAGGTAGCAGAAGTCCGAATGGTTTGCTATAATGCAAACGAAAGAAGGAGCAACCCCATGCGCTGGATGAATGTACGTAAAACCTATCCAAACCAATGGCTTGTGATCGAAGCCGTCAAAGCGCATAGCGCCAAAACGAAACGCGTATTGGATAAAATCTCCGTCTTGGAATCCTGCAATGACGGCGTAAGCGCCATGCAACAATATCGTAAATTGCACAAGAAATACCCGGAACGCGAGTTTTATTTTGTCCACACCAGCCGATCTAGGCTGGACATTTATGAGCGTCAATGGCTGGGCATTCGGAGGGGACATGCGACTTCGGCTCAAAGATAGCCTGCCCATTGTTTCGATAACCGTTATTCATCAAGAGAAGAAAACAGCCATCCGCAACGTGCTGGTGGACACGGGTTCAGGCGGAACAATCCTTTCGGTGGATGCCTTGTCCAAGATCGGTATCGCGCCCCAGCCAGAAGATAAACTTCACACCATTTTCGGCGTTGGCGGGAGCGAGGTTGTTTTTACCCGTAAAATAGACGAACTCAGGGCAGGGACATTCTCGATCAGGAACTTTGAAATCGAAATCGGCGGAATGGACTACGGCTTCGACATTCAAGGGATAATAGGCATGGATTTTCTGACCAAGGCTGGCGCAAAGATTGACCTTGGAACATTGGAAATCGAATTTACCAATTCAATTTAGAGCAGAGGAATCATCATATGGCTGAACATATCAGCGTTTCAAAAATATCAAACTATATCGGGCAGGACGTTGTCCTCAAGGGCTGGGTCTATAACCGCACCGATAAGGGCAAGCTGGTCTTTTTGCTCGTGCGCGACGGCTCGGGCTTTGTGCAGTGCGTTGCCTTCAAAGGTGACCTGACGCCCGAACTCTTCGAGACCGTCTCGAAACTGCCGCAGGAATCGTCCGTCATCATCACAGGCTCCGTCCGCGAGGATAAGCGCGCGCCTGGCATCCCTGGCGGTTACGAGGTCGGCATCAAGGACTTGCAGGTCGTCCAAGCCGCAGGGCTGGACTACCCAATGGCGCTCAAAGACCACGGCGTAGACTTCGCGCTCGACAACCGTCACCTGTGGATTCGGATGCAGAGTCAGTGGGCGATTCTGCGCGTGCGCGTGCGGGTTATGTCTGCGGTGCGCGAGTATTTGGATGGTCAGGGCTTTTTCAATCTCGACACACCCATCCTCACCCCTGCCGCCGCCGAAGGAACATCCACCCTTTTCGAGACCGAATACTTCGATGAAGGTTCTGCCTTTCTCGCGCAGACGGGTCAGCTTTATAACGAAGCCAACATTTTCGCGTTCGGAAAAGTCTATTGCTACGGGCCGACTTTCCGCGCGGAGAAGTCCAAGACGCGCCGCCACTTAACCGAGTTCTGGATGCTCGAACCTGAGATCGCTTTCTGCGATTTGGATGGTTTGATGGAAGTGGAAGAGGGAATGTTGACCCACATCGTCCAGTGTGTGTTGAAGGATTGTTCGGCAGAATTGAAATTTCTTGGCCGCGACATCTCCAAGCTGGAGAATGTTGTCGGCCCGTTCCCGCGCATGTCTTATGACGACGCGGCGAAACACCTGATCGATCTCTACGAAAAAGAGACCGACCCCGAAAAGAAGGAACTGCTCAAATTCGAATGGGGCATGGACTTCGGCGCTCCGCACGAAACCGAAATCACCAAACTGTATGACCGCCCTGTGTTCGTTTACGGGTATCCGTCCGCGGTCAAAGCCTTTTACATGGAACCCTGGCCTGACCGACCCGAAGTCTGCAAGTCGGTGGATTTGCTTGCCCCCGAAGGCTACGGTGAAATCTGCGGCGGCTCCGAACGCATGAGCGACCCTGAAAAATTGCTGGCGCGCATCCAAAAAGAGGGACTGCCGGAAGAAGCCTTCAAATGGTATTTGGAACTTCGCAAGTATGGCTCCGTCCCGCACTCTGGTTTTGGCATGGGCACGGAACGTGTCACCGCCTGGATCTGCGGCATCGAGCACATCCGCGAGGCCATTCCATTCCCACGCACGATCAAGAGAATTTATCCATAGGAAAAACTGTCAGAAAATAGAATCAACCACCCCGTCGAATGAAGCGCGACGGGGTGGTTTTTCGTTTTACAGGATGACGATCACCTGTCCAACATAGATCAGGTTGGGGTTCGAAATCTGCGAGTTGATCGCTTTGATCGCCTCCACGGTCACGCCGTATTTGGTGGCAATGGAACCAAGCGATTCGCCTTGTTTGACGGTGTGAGTCTTTGTGGATGTGGTGGTACTGCCCGATCCGCCGCCTGAACCGCCTGTGTTTGGTTTTGAAATTGTGGGCACAGGGATGGTTAATTTTGCGCCTTCTTTGAGAAGGTCGGGGTTGGCGCCCAGCAATTCATCCATAGTGATTTTGTATTTCTCGGCTATGGATTTGAAGGTGTCGCCGCTTTGAACGGTGTATTGTACTGGTTCCTTCGGTTTGACATTGGCAAATTCATACAACTCCGCTTCGGTGCCGCGGAACCAGTCCAGGTCGCAGGCAGTGGGGCCGCCGCTGTCATTCGTCACACCGCTGATGATCGCGGACTCGGAATACTGCCAGAACTTCCAATCCTGCCAGCCTTCTGTTTGGGTGGGCATGTTTTTGTTGGGCATGGTGTCTGCCGAAAAAACGTAGGGATATTGCGCGAGCCAGAGCGGATAATTTTTCGCCCAGGAGGGCGCTTTTCCGTTTTTCGAAACATGCACATTCAAATACTGGGTGCGCGAGTAGATCATCGGCTTGCGGCCAAAGGCCTGCTCGATGCGATCCAGAATTGCCTTGCAGGTATCGATGATCTTGTTATTGGAGGCATTCTCGTTATACTTGTCTTCCAGGTCTACAATCGGCGGCAGTTCACCCCGGTCGGAGCCAACGGTGGAGATGAAGAGGTCGGCCTGTTTGGCGGCATCCTGGTCGGCGATCAGGTAATGATAGGCGCCGCGCAAAAGCCCTTCCACGCGCGCGCCTTCCCAATGGGATTTGAACTTCGAATCCACGTAGCCAATGCCGGAGGTGGCGCGTATGAGGGCAAAACGGTACCCCTGCCCGCGTAAAACGCGCCAGTCGATCTTTGGTTCGTAATAACTTACGTCAACGCCATGTACAAGATCCATTATTCACTCCTTTTTGATAAAGAATAGGGCTGCAACGTCCACTAACCAGCCTAGCACAAAACGAATGGAAAATCAATAATTTTGTAAACCCAATGTTTAATAATTATCTACCCTTGCACTTTGGAGTATGGTATAAGAATTGCAACCCTGCTGTGCGCGTGATATTGCCCTCACGTTTTGAGCCAACACATTAAAAACGGATCCTTATCTCACAAGAAATAACGCGATAGGCCTGAGCCAAGGCGGCGTTTCTGGGTCAGGATCCACCTGCGAAAGCAGGTTCAAAACCTGGTGATACACGGCATAAGCGGGGTTTTTGTTTGTACGTTTCGGCTTGACAGAATCTGGCTGCGGCATGTAAAATCGCCGCCATTAGTTGAGTGGGATAAAAATTGAATAACGGAGATACAAGCGGCTGGGTCTCAATTATTGAGATCACGAGGTGAAGGTTCTCCCGTGCGAACGGGACGCTAATTACATTTGCTCTCCCTCTCCTAAAAGAGAGGGCTGGGGCAGGGTAAGAAAATCGGATAGATCAGCGGATGCCTTCGAAGCCAGGTCACTGGCTTCCTTCTCCCTTCCAAAGCAAGCG
>CAKKRM010000352.1 GCA_919902735.1 Anaerolineales bacterium
TCCATGCCTATCAGCAAAGTGCACACATGGCTCTCTTGTGGTATAAGTAGGCCCTTCTTTCTCTTTTCACCCCTCCAGGAGGTGGTTGGTGGCCTACGAATCCTTTTCCGCTGAACGCTTTTTCACCGAAATCACCACAGAGGCCGAGGCTCGAACCCTACTGTGGCGCAGCCGCTTCCAGGGCAAAGAGTTTCACTGCCCGCGTTGTCATGCCGAGCAATTTTATGCCCTGGCAACTCGACCCGAAGTTCGTACCTGCAAAGGCTGTCGGCGACAATTGCGTCTCCGCGCGGGCACCATCTTCGAATCCTCGAAGACGTCTTTGCTGCTCTGGGTCAAAGCGCTGTTTTATGTCATGCAGGGTAAACGCGGGATATCTGCCCAAGAGCTCCAGCGGCATTTGGGTCTGAAATCTTACGGCCGAGTGTGGAGCATGCTCCAGAAGATTCGGGCGGCCTTGCAACACCGAGATGCAGGCTACCAGGTGGGCGATGGTGTCATTGAGCTGGATGCGGGAACGTTTGGGCGCCGGGAAACCGGCAATCAATGCGACGTCCTCGTGGCCATTGAGACCAAGGCCTGGGTGAATGCCAAAGGCCAAGCGCGCAGTCGAGCGGGATTTGCCAAGGTGTTGGTGGGCAAGGAAACCAAGGCTCACGCCCAACAGCTAGTGGGCACCGGGGTGCGAGCGGGGGCCATGGTCAATACCGACGGCAGCTGGAGTTTCCGAAATGTGACAGGGGTTGATGCCGACTATCAAGTGGTCTCTGGTGATCGCGCAGCGTGCGAGCGATGGTTGCCGTGGGTCCATAAGTTTATTTCGAATGCCAAATCCTGGATCAATGGGACGCACCATGGGGTGAAGGACAAACATATGGGGCGGTACGTGGGAGAGTATACCTATCGCTTTAACCGCCGCCATGATGTGCCCCGCTTATTTCATCGAGCACTGGTGGCCTGTGCTCTTGCCCCACCGGTAAAGTTGTGTGCACTTTGCTGATAGGCATGGAATTTTCTGTAAGCGCGCGCGGCGACAATCAAGGATTTGCCAACAAACTCTTGCTGATGGTCGATGGGCGGTCGGTGTATGGGGATACGCAGGGGACTGTCGACTGGCTGCTCCTGCCGGTCTCTTTTTCTGAAATTAAGCGGGTCGAGGTGTTAAAAGGCCCGGCCGCGGCGATCTACGGAATAAAGATCCCCGCCGCAAGCAGCGGGGTATTTAGATATTTAGAAGAGAGCCAA
>CAKKRM010000353.1 GCA_919902735.1 Anaerolineales bacterium
AGAATTGGTCGAGGCTCATGATGAAGAGATACCACGCGCCAATGCTGACCATGCCTTGCGCTGCGCTCAGGCCGCCGACATACACCAGCACGCCGACAAAAATACCGCCAACGGCATTGAGCACGGGGAAGACCAGCGAAAGGATGAAACCGCGCTGCACGTTGACGTGATACGATTGTTGGTTCGATTCGTCGAATGATTTGAAGATGCTTTCTTCCTGCCTGAAATTTTTCGCAATCGAAATGCCGCTGATGGTTTCCTTGATGGCGGCGTTCACATCAGACATGGCTTTCATGCCGCGTTTGGTGACGCGCCGCGCCAGGGCGCGAAACACGGATGCAATCGCAAAGATGATGGGCAGAAAGCCAATCAGCAGGGATGCCAGCCGCCATTCGGTGCGGAAGAGCACCACCGCGATGATGATGGCTTGAATGATCTGCGAAACCACATCCGTGATGATGACGACCAGCTGGCCGAAATCATTTGTGTCGGATGTGATGCGCGAGACGATGCGGCCTGAGGAGAATTGATCGTAGAACGAGAGGTCATGCTCGGCGGCGGCGCGGAAGGCGCGCGCGCGCATATCCAGTACGACATCGCCAACGGCGCGCACGATCAGACTCCGCCGCAGCCAGTTCAGTCCCCACAAGCCGACGCCCACGCCGACAAGCGCCGCGCCCGCCCAGATGATGGATGCGGTGGTCGGCTGTTCCTGAATCAAATCCACCATGCGGCTGACAACAACGGGCAGCGCCGCGCCGATGAAGGCCAGCGCAAGAATGGTGATGGAGGCGTACATAAGCCGCGCGGTCTGTGTGTTGAAGTAGTTGACCATGCGGCGCACCAGTACCCGGTCGGTGTACTGGCGGTCATATTTTTCGTCGTTAAGTCCTGCGAAGAAGCCCATGGTTTAGCCTTTAGCTTTCAGCTTTCAGCTATCAGCGCTCAGCCAGGCAGTCTTGTTCTTGCTGACCACTGAAAGCTGATTGCTGAAAGCTTTATTTAATCTCTAAAAATTCTCGAATACGCTTCGGATGTTTTCATTAGATCATCGTGAGCGCCGATGGCGGCGATGGAGCCTTTGCGGAGGACGATGATGAGG
The DNA here is from genome assembly GCA_919902735.1 of Anaerolineales bacterium. Classification (GTDB taxonomy): domain Bacteria; phylum Chloroflexota; class Anaerolineae; order Anaerolineales; family Villigracilaceae; genus Villigracilis. The sequence continues at coordinate 1,103 of CAKKRM010000353.1, forward strand.
TCTGCCCATCTAATTTGCGAGAGGCGGTGCGTGATGATGAAGGTGGTGCGTCCGCGCGAGGCGTTGGAGATGGCGCGCTGAATTTTATCTTCGGTGGCTGAGTCAATCGCGGAGGTGGAATCGTCCAGCACGAGCACACGCGGGTCGGTCAGGAAGGCGCGGGCGAGGGCAATGCGCTGACGCTGCCCGCCGGAGAGAGTCACGCCGCGTTCGCCGACGGTGGTGGCGTAGGTCTGGTCGAAGTCGAGGATGAAGTCGTGCGCCTGCGCGGCAATGGATGCGGCCATGATCTCATCTTTCGTTGCTTCGGGTTTGCCGAAGGCGATGTTGTCGCTGAGCGAGCGTGAGAACAGGAAGATATCCTGCTCGATGATGGAGATTTGCTCACGCAGGGAGGCGAGATTCCATTCGCGCACATCTACGCCGTCTACGAAGATTTGGCCTGAGGTGACATCATAGGTGCGGTTGATCAACTTCGCCAGCGTAGTCTTGCCTGCGCCCGTCTGCCCGACGATGGCGACGGTTTGACCGGGCTTCACTTTGAAGGAAATATCCTTCAAGATAAGCTCGCCTTCGTCCTGTCCCTCTCCTTCACCCCTTGCCCCTTTCCCGCTGGGAGAGGGGTTGGGGTGAGGGTAGCGGAACGAGACGCCGCGAAACTCAATTTCGCCGACCATGCCCGAGGTCCGGCCTGAGGCGTTTTGGTCAAGTTTGGTCTCGCTTTTGATGAGTTCCAAAATGCGGCGGGCGGAGGAAAGTCCCAAAGAGATTTGTGAATACGCCCAGGTGGAGGTGAAAGTGGGGAAGCCCAAAAGCTGCAACATGCCGAAGTAACCAATGACCGCGCCGATGTTGATGAGGCCTGCGCGGTACAAAATCAACGCATGGACAAGCCCGCCTGCGAAGGCGAGACCCAGCAACAGCATGGCAATGTAACGCGCTTCGAGATCGCCTTGCAGCACAAAGGCGTTGCGCACTTCGCGGGCGTTGGTGGAGAAGCGTTCCACTTCCGCGCCTTCCTGCGCCGCGCCTTTCATGATCTCCACGCCATCGAGCGACTCGGAAAGATGAGTGTTCATCTTGCCAAAGGAGCCGCGTACTTCATCGGTGATGGGGGCAAGCTGTTTGAGATAACGCGCCAGCGCAATAAAATAAATGACCGTGAAGATCAGCGGCGTGATGATGAGCGAGATGTGATAACGCGGCGCGAAAAAGATCGGCATGAGAATGAACATGAACGAGCCGACCACCAGGTTCACGCCGGGGCTGAACATGTAGTTCACTTCACGCACATCGTTTGTGGAGCGCGCCATCGTATCGCCGACGGGCTGTAAATTATGAAAGGTCATGCTTTTGCCGAGCAAAGAAAGATACAGCTCGTCGCGGATGTCGCGTTCCATTTTTTGCGCCATCAACTCCGCGCCGAAGTTGCGCCCCAATTGCAGCGCGCCGCGGATGATCTGTGAAATGCCAATCGTCAACGCGAGCGGCAGTAGTACGGTTGTGTTGGATGGATTTTCTTTCATGGCGTTGAAGGCGTCACCCGTCAACACCGGCACCACCGCGGCCAGCACGGCATTCCCAATCGCGCCGACAACCAGCATCACCATGATCCATATATACGGGCGTGTGTGAGAGAGGATCCAGCGCACCGCCGAGGAGTGGTCAAATTTATTTTTACGGTGCAGCGTAAATTCTGCGGGGATGTTCAATGAAGTCATAGAATGATTGTACCATTTTGAAAAAGACAATTTCGTACCCTTTGATTCGGGCGGGTGTTCTATTATTTAGACTGGCAATTTCGCCAGTCACGCAATCAACTCAAAGGAGAGTGTGAAATGCCCGCTACTATTTCTGGTTGGTGTATGGCTTTGTTCTTCCTCTGGTTTGGCTTGTCGGCTTTTGTGCCCGCCCTCAATACAGACATGTTCAAAAAAGTAGGCGCAGTCCTCGCC
>CAKKRM010000354.1 GCA_919902735.1 Anaerolineales bacterium
AATTCAAGTTTGTTACCGTTGCTGCTCATAGGCCACCTCCTTCTAATTTGCGGGCTTTCCCTCATACCCTAACGGGCACTTTCCCCAACCCTTCCCCCGAATGGGGAAGGGAGTCCCCTCTCCTTTCGGGACATCGTGCCCGTAGGGTAGAGGGCTAGGGTGAGGGCAAGCTCGGCATCTTCTTACTTCCCCAACAAGGAGCCTGTCAGCGAGTGGCTAATCGTTCACATGCTGTTACTTGTTGGCTTCCGCATTATCAGGTTGATCATGCGGCAATGTATTCATAAAGTTTTCCAATTGAATGCGGTCATCCGCAGTCAATTCCGCTTTGAGCGCATGGGCCAAAGCTCCCCTCAAGCCGCGCCCCCAGCATTCGCGGCGGTCATGCATGTATGCGCCCCTGCCAGCCAATTTACCGGTCAGGTCCACGCGCACCCCTTCGGCCGTGCGCACGATGCGCAGCATTTGCCTTTTGGGCAACACTTGGCGGCAGCCCACACAAGTGCGTTGGGGCACATGCTTCACACGTTGGACAGGTTTCTTCTTCACCTTCGATTCATCCCCCTCCTCCAAAATGGAGGAGGGATTAATTTTCTACCATTCCTCGCCGCCAGCTTCGTCGCCGCGTTTGTGTTGCTTGCGGCCAACGACTGCGCCAAGGTCTTCGTCAAATTCTAATGCAACACCCTTCTTCTTGACCTTCTTGCCTTTTTTCTTATCATCCGATTCATCTTCGGCAGCGGCCGGAGTCTGGAAGATTTCAGGCTTCATCTTGAATAAATCTTCAAGCGAGACGCCATCCTTGGCATTCTCATTTTCCGCTTCTTCGACGACTTTCTTCGCTTCTTTCTTCCCCTCAGCCTGTTTCTTCCCAGCAGGCATTTCTTCAGCAGGAATAAGTTCCGCCACCGCCTCGGCAACGAGAGGTTCTTCCACCATCACTGCCTCAGGTGCGGGCTCAGGTTCCGGGAAGGATAATGCGCCCAACGCTTCTTCAATATTCTGAATGGCTTTGGAACCAATGCCCGCCAGCCCAAGCACCTTATTGGCGTCAGTCTTCATCGCAAACATCAGATCGCCAACATTCTCGAAACCAGCTTCCGTGAGGATATTGAAAATATGTTCCTTAATGCCAGCTTGTTCAAGCGGCATCCCGAATGCAGCGGCAGGAATCTCCGCGCGCGCGGTGGATGTGCGTTCCTCCACTTCGCGGGCGGCTTCTTCCTTGATCTGGATCGTGCGGCGCTCCACGCGGTCCACGAACTGACCGAGCGCTGTATATTCTTCAGGAGTGATCGCGCGGCCTTCGGCCTTCTTCGCGAGGATTTCCTGAATTTGCGGAGTCTGTTCCACAGCCGCTGGCAGCATCGCCGCAAGGGAAGCATCTCCCTGCAACTTGTTGAGTGAATCACCCGCCGCTTCGCTGAGGGACTTGATGTCGATGCGCCAGCCGGTCAACTTCGCAGCGAGGCGCGCATTCTGTCCATCACGCCCGATGGCGAGGCTCAATTGATCCTCGCCTACCACAACCGTGGCAGTGCGCGCGCCTTCATTATCTACCAGATACACGCCGTTCACACGGGCAGGGCTGATGGCTTTGGAAATATAAACGATGGGGTCTTGATCCCACTGGATAATATCAATCTTTTCGTCGTGCAATTCCTTGACGATGGCCTGAATGCGGACACCCTTGATACCCACACAAGCGCCCACAGGGTCGATGCCTGGCTGGGTGGCAGAGACAGCCACTTTTGCGCGCGCGCCGGGCTCGCGTGAGATCGCGCGGATTTCCACGATGCCGTGATAAATTTCAGGGACTTCATTCTCCAGCAAACGGCGCAGGAAGTTGCGATGCGCGCGCGACAGAACGATCTGCGGGCCGCGTGTGCCATCCTTCACTTCCATCACCACCGCGCGGATGCGGTCATGCAGTTTCAATCGCTCGCCGGGGATCTTCTGGTTATTCGGCATCACACCTTCGGCTTTCATATCCAGCCCGATGGTAATGCCCTGCGCGTTGATGGCCTGCACCAAACCTGAAACGATCTCGCCGACCTGACGCTCGAAATACTGCATCTGATTCGAACGTTCCGCCTCGCGGATGCGCTGTTGAATGACCTGACGCGCAGTTTGGGCCGCCACACGGCCAAAGTCTGCGGGCGTAGTTTCAACGATGAGCATGTCACCCGCTTGAACTTCGGGGTTGACCTTGCGGGCATCCTCCAACATCACTTCGGTGCGCGCATCGATGACGCTGTCTTCCACCACTTCTTTCTCGGCGTAGACAGTCACAACTCCGGTCTCAGAATCCAGTTTTGCTTCCACATGTTGTGCCGTTGAAGCGCCCACCGCACGGCGATAGGCAGATACCATTGCCGATTCAATCGCTGAAACGACAATATCCTTTGCCAGTTGTTTTTCTTCAAGCACTTCATTGAAAGCTAATGCGAAATCATTTTTAGCCATGCTGCCTGCTCCATTGCTCCTATTTAACAAACAAAGAAGTGGGGGCTACCCACTTCTCGGTGTCTTCTTTATTGGGTTGTCCTTACAGCCAAAATTTTAGCATAGAGAGAAGGAAGGCGCAAGGTATAATCAAAAGAGCAAGCAAGCAAATGAGCAAATGAGCAGGGAGAGGATTTGAATATGGAAAAACAGGAAATGGGCTTTGAAGATTGGAAGAAAACATTACCAGATGCAATAATTTACGAAAAATTCTGGTCAATGATTGTTTACCAAAAAGCCCTTTATCTTTACGATTTGCTTTGGGATGACACGCAAATCTGGCTCCAGGACCCTCGTGGAACTGTCCTCGCGAAACAAATAATCGGCAGTTCGGACTCTGTTTGCTCAAATATCGAAGAAGGATTTGGCCGCGGGTATGGAAAGCAATTGTTGCAATTTTATGGATACTCGCTTGGCTCTGCGCGTGAAACCAAAGGCCGGTTGTATCGGGCCAGAGCGTTTTATCAGCCCGATATTTTGTCAAAACGAATCAAACTCGCCAGTGAAGTTGTTGCGCTCATGCTCACAGAATTAAATCGCCAAAAGAACCAATAACCTTACCGCTTTTTGCTTTTTGCTTATTTGCTCTTTTGCTTTTTTACTAACCGGAGACTCATGATACAACGAGATTTGTCCAAGGCCGCACTGCGCGGAGAACCTTCCTATGTATGGCGCGACGGGCAACAACGCCGCCTAGATATGATTGTAAAATTTGCAGGGGAACGCATCCACGGGCGGGTACTGGAAAACGGCTGCGGGGTGGGAATGTATATAGAAAAGCTGTCAGCCCTCGGCGCGAATGTGATCGGATTGGAATATGATTTCGAGCGCGCCCGCGAAGCCAAAGTCAATTCGGATAAGGTCATCAACGCCGCGGGTGAATCCCTTCCGCTTCCTGCTTTAACGTTTGACCTGATTCTCAGCCACGAAGTGATCGAACACGTCCAGAGTGACCGCTCCGCGATTGCCGAGATGGTGCGCGTGTTGCGGGTGGGTGGGCGCGCGGTGATCTTTTGCCCGAACCGCGGCTACCCCTTTGAAACGCACGGGATTTTTCGGAAGGGGAAATATTATTTTGGAAATAAGCTCTTCGTGAATTATTTGCCGCGCGCCCTGCGCGATAAACTTGCCCCGCATGTGCGCGTGTATTCGCGGAGCGATTTGCAAAAATTATTCGAAGGCCTGCCTGTCAAATTCATCGAACGCACGATCATCTTCGGCGCGTACGATAATATCATTGCGCGTTTTGGCGCATTCGGAAAATTCCTGCGTGCGGTGTTGCAATTTCTGGAATCCACGCCGTTAAAGATATTTGGTCTTTCGCATTTTTGGGTGGTGGAGAAGGTATAATAACTTCATGCAGCGAACACCCGGCATTAAAAAAGTTATCATAAAAGCGAAACTAAGCGATAAGAAAACAGACTCCGCCTACTGGAGAAAGCAATCTTATTCTGCGCGGCTTGCCGCTTTGGAAGAAATACGACGGGAGTACCATCACTGGAGGTACGGTGCTGAACCAGGATTTCAAAGAGTTTATACAATCGTTAAACGATAATGGAGTGCGCTACCTTGTGGTGGGTGGATACGCGGTCGCATTGCATGGATACCCCCGCTACACAAAGGATATTGATATTTGGGTGGAAATGACTGCTGAAAACGCCGCAAAAATTACAAAAGCGCTCGATCAATTTGGATTTGGTTCATTGGGCTTGACTGCGTCGGATTTTACCGTTCCCGATCAAATGCTCCAATTGGGCTACCCACCGGAACGAATCGACATTCTGACAACTCTGCCTGGTGTGGAGTTTTCAGAATGCTACCCATCCCGCACTACTGTGGAATTGAATGGGGTTTCCGTTAATTTCATTGACCTCGAAAACCTCAAGAAAAACAAAAAGGCAACCGGCAGGCATCAAGACCTGGCTGATTTGGAGAATTTAGAATAAGACCCTATAATCATTCCGCTCCTTCGGAGTTGTACATCATAAAAGCAAACCTCCGAGTTCTTCAAGAACTCGGAGGTTTGCTTTTATTCATTGTCACCCTCACCACCTGCACTACCAGGTTGTTCCACCCGCACGATCTCGCCGTGATAGTTGATGACCACTTTGAAACCCATCATGCCGAGATAGGCGCGCATGTCTTCGGGGATGCCAGTTTGCATGAGGGCGTCGAATTGTTTGTCTATATTTTTCAATTGCTGTTCGATGATGGCTTTCGAGAAGGGGTCTTCCTGCCCAAGCATTTTTGCGGCCTGCTCGGAGATGAGGTCTTCACTGCCTTTCATCATTTCAGCCATTTGTGCCAGCACGGCGCGGTCCACCTGCTCGGCAGGGATGTGACGTTTGAAACCATCATCGTTCACCACATAGCAGGGGTCGCTTCCGATAAAAGCGGATTCAGCAGGCTTGCCTGCTTCATCGATTACGAGACCGGCGAAAAGGGGGGTGTTGGGCATGTGAATTTGGACGTCATTGCGAGGAGGGTGCTTTTCCCGACGAAGCAATCTCTTTACAAATTGGAGATTGCTTCGTCGCAAAGAGCAAGTGCGCTCTTCGCAATGACGAAAAATTATTTAACTCTGTCTTCCCTCAACAGCCGCGAGGAGGATGCCAGCCGCAATGCCGAGGCGGCGGTCCAGTTGATTGGCGGTATCCATGCTGAAGTCGAGATTCAGTTCATAGGTGAACGGGTTGAAATTCTGTTTGAGGTCAGCCACGCGGTTCGTGCCGACAGTAATGTCGTAATTCTGAGGAATGAGATTGGAGAGGAAGCGGCGCAACAGCGCCAGTCCCATGCTGTCTTCGAACAATGAGCCAATGACCTTGTCGCTCACATCTAAAATTTCCCATTCATCGCGCAGGAGGGAGGCGAGTCCCTTGCGGCGGAGGGCGCCGATCTTTTGACCGGCAGCGCTGTCCACTACATCGTACGCGGCGGAGAAGTCCACGATCTGGCGGGCTTTAACCATCAACACTTCCTGTGTTTTGCCTTCATCAGAATAGACGCGGATATCCTCGCGCAGTTTGAACATCTTTTGTTCGCTGAACAGGACAAGCTGTCCGTTTGGGGCAAAAATGCGAAATTTGCCAGCGAGCGCAAAGACCTGTCGTTTGAGCGTGTATTGGTTGTATTGAAAAATTGAGTTCATTTCTTCTCCTCTTGATTGGTTTTGTTACCCTATATCCGTCATTCCCCCATTTGGGGACGATGTGCGAGGGCGCTCTTATTCTCCCTGGCACCGCCCGCCAGTGCAGGTGTGACGAAATAAAGTAAATTACACGACTAGAACCCGTGTTCCCTGCCCGGGCAGGTGCAGGTAATCTTCATTCGGGGGAACGACGGGGGTTGTCCAGCGGTAGAGCCATTTGGAAATATCTGTCGGCAGGTTGACACAGCCATGACTGCGCGGACGGCCCCAATCATTGTGCCAGTAGGTTCCGTGGAAAGCATGACCTGCGCCAGTGAAGAACGAACACCACGGCACACCGGGCAGGTTATAGACATTCGTGACCGCGTCGCCCTGATTGGTCATGTGGATGGAAGGCCCCTTGTGATAGGTGAAGAATTCTCCTTTGGGAGTATCTGTCCCTCTTTGTCCGCTGGCGCAACGGACGGAGAGCGCTATTTTTTCGCCTTCAAAGGCGGTGACCATTTGTGTAGCAAGGTCTACGTGGATGAATTTGTCAGCTTCGGGAACTTCCGGGGAAAGCAGAGTCAGTTCCTCGTCAGGGATGAGGCGCATGTTGTAGGATGGGATGTAGAATGATTTTTTCAGTTCGCTGTCATATATTTCGTACCAGACGCTTTTCTCTTCGCGGGTGACGACGACTTTCTTGACCCAGTGTGTGGTTCCGTAATACAGGCGGTGACCATTCTTTGCGTACATATACGGGGCAAGGTAGGTGAGGCTCATGGGTACGCTGATCTCGGCGAGTTTGCCTTCGGCTGGAATATCAAAGACTGGTTTTTGATATTTTGTTTCCACGGGCTGTACCCAGCCAGAATATGTGTAACCGCCATCCAGTTGATACCAGGTTTTATTGTGTGGGTTGTCAATTCCGTCACCCTGCACTTCGCCCAATAGTTCCACGACTTCATCGATGGGGAATAGGAAAATTTTATTTGCGGTCAGGGCGGGGGCATCGTAAAGCGGAATGCCGCTCCAGGTGATGCGTCCCTGTGAGGTGGGGGGAGCGGCTAAGGCGTGGCCGATGCCCAATTCGGAGAGAGCAAGCCCGAGCGCGCCTGAGGCGGATAGTTTTAAAAAGTCGCGGCGGGAAAATTGGGAGATGGTCATCCTTGAATTCTAATCCTAAAGGTTGAGAGGAAGTTTAGAGAATGCGCCTTTTGTACTTCGATATTTATATCGCATTATGCAATGATCTCGACTTTTGTTCCCACACCGCCGAAGGAAAATTCCTTGTTGATCGCTACTTGCGGGGAGGTCCAGCGGTAGAGCCATTTTGCAGAACTGCAAGAGAGATTGATACAACCATGCGAGCGCGGCCTGCCGAAATCGTTATGCCAGAAAGTGCCGTGGAAGGAGATGCCGCTTTCGGTGATGTATTGCACCCAGGGGACGCCGGGCAGGTCGAAACCGCTGGCGGCAATGTCGCCTGCGGCCATGTGGCGTGAGGGACGTTTGTAGAATGTGACGAAGTTGCCTTGCGGCGTGGTGTAGGTTCCCACCCTCAGAATGCCGCCGGTGGATGCGGCGGTCACGAAGATGGGGAGATTATTTTCATACGCGATGACGATCTGTTGATCGAGCCGCACTTGTATTCTTTTATCCTTGTTTGGAACGTCAGGAGAGATCGGCGTAAGTTCATCCGCAGTCATAATGCGGATGTGTTCTGCGCGCGCGTAATACAGCTTGTCCCATTTATCGTCGCGCACTTGATACCAGATTTGCCCATCTGGGTGGATCGTCACGCCTTTGACCCAGTGTGTGGTTTCATAATACATGCGGTAGGCAACATCAGATTCGTTGTTTGGCTCTTCGTGCGCGTCGGTGTACGGGACGCTGATTTCAGCCAGCAAGCCATCTTTGGGGATTTCCATTTGCGGGGGGTTGAGAATCGTCCGCACGGGATGGATGTCGCCGGAATAAACGTAGCCTTCTGGATGATCTTCCGCGCCGACTTGATACCAAATGCGATTGTGCGCTTCCACATCGTCGCTGACGGCTGTATTGCTGATACTGAAAACTGCATCCCGCTGATAGAACCTGACTTTCTCCGATTTTTTGGATGGAAGTTTGTAAACCCAGACGGTGCGCGTGGTCACACGCCCTTGTTGTTCAGCGAAGGGGTCATCCATATCAAAATTGAGCGGGGGCGCCAGCAAACCCGCCAGCCCCAAGCCGCTCAATTTTAGAAAGTCTCTTCGTGATAGATTTGTTGGCTTCATGGCGTTTCGTCATTGCGAGACGGTGTTCTTCCGTCGAAGCAATCTCCTTCATAGCGTTGGAGATTGCTTCGGGCGAAAAAGCATCGCCCTCACAATAACATGGTTATTAATAATGCACGTTCACCACCGTCCCCACCTGCGAGAAGTTATAAATCCATTCCGCGTCGGAGATGGTGAGATTCACACAGCCATGGCTCATGGGCGTCCCAAAATTATTGTGCCAATACGTGCCATGAAGCCCATAGCCTTTGTAAAAATACATAATGAAAGGCACATCTGGCAGGTAATATCCAGGGCCAGACATGGCGGCAGAACGCAGTTTGATCCAGACCTTATATTTCCCAGTCACGGTCGGCGTCTGCCATGTGCCAGTGGAAACGACAAATGAATTAACCAGCGTATCGCCTTCATAGGCATACACACGCTGTTCCGAAAGGTTGACGTCGATCCAATGCTCGCCGCCAGAGCCTGTCACTGCCGGGGGAACATAAACTACAGAAGTCGGTGGGGCTACATATTCAGGTGTAGGCGTATCAGGGACGATCTCTGCGGAGATCACGCTCGATTCGCTTGCCAGTTGCGGCGCGGAGGTTGCAGCAGCCAGCTCGATAAAAGGCGTGTCGGTTGGCAGAATAACGGCATCAAGCGCTGGCGCTGCGATCTCTGGCAGGGCTGTATCCGTTGCCGCGGGAATTGAAATAAATGTCGCAGTTGGTTGAATGGCCTGCGCCACAGACGCTTGCAACACGGCAGGCGTGTACGTCGGCTTGGCAATATCCACCTGCGCAAAGGACTGCACGGGCGCTCTTTGTTCCTGCTGCTGGGCAGATGAAAGACTCAAAATGGAAGCCAGCGCTGGTGAATTGACAGCAGACCAGGCCGCGAACATAAAGACCGCGCATCCCACCATGATTAATAGAATTGGAAGGATTAAATTCTTTTTCTTCCTACCTTTTCCACCCTTTGCCGCGCCTCGCGCTGGACCGTTTGCCTGCTTGCGGTTCCCCGAACCACCGCCACCCTGCGGCATTTTCCCATTTTGTTGCGCCATGGAATCGCGTAGTTTTGAAAGAGGGTCGTTCATTTTTCACCTTTGGGAAAGTCCACTGCTAAATGCGATAATAAATATTATAAACCTTTATTGCCTTGCTTCGCCGAAGAACGCAGCTCGCGTGTGCACGCAAAACATGTCAGGTAATCTGCTCCCTGCGCCGTCCTCGGCGCAGGAATTCCCTCGTCAAACGCCGCCGGAGACGGCGGCTTCAGCGTAAACCGCTGACAACCTTTGCATGCACACCAACTCGCACATCGTCCCCGAATGGAGAATGACCTGAATCGCTATCGTTGAATTTCAACAGGCGTGCCAACCTCGGCCCAGTCGTACAGCAATTGAGCCTCGTACGTGCCCAGCACCACACATCCGTACGAAATGGGTACGCCGAGATAGCCAGCCCACAACTGCCCGCCGTTCGGCAAAATCGGCAGGGCGTGGATTCCATTTTCCAGACTGCCCGCCCAGTAAATGCCGAGCCAGTTGGGCATCCAGATATTCCAGGTGGCGCCGTACGCATTTGGGATCTTGTCCAACACGCTGAAACTGCCTGCACGGGTGGCATTATTCATCCCAGTGGATGAGACGAAACTGAACACCAGCGCATCGCCTTCATAAACGTACATGTGCTGTTCAGAGATGTCCACCAAAATGTATTTGTTGCCCCCGTAGGAGGCTGGAGAGTCTGGAGATTGCTCAATGGAACTTTGCGCTGATTGCACAACATTCTGATCGGAAGGCAGGTCTACGATTACAGCTTGCACCACGGGCTCAGGGGTATTTGTGGATATTTCTGTTGGTAAGGGAGGAAGCGCAGTTGCCGTGGGCAACGCGGTGTAGGTGGGTTTTGCGATCTCTGCAAATGCAAAGGAACGGGCGTGTGTGGGGGTGGCAATAGGTTCGTTCAACCCCAACGCAGAAGACGATGTCGCTGTCCACGCCGCGATACTGGCGGCAGTTATGAACAGAATAACAATCAGGAATGGACGAAGTCTGCTATTGCGCGGAGAAGGTTTTGATTTGCTCATGGCGTTAAAGTGGGCAGCGCAGTGGGCAGAATGCTTTCATTATTAATGAAACACAGAATACCTTGCGTAACCCCTTCAGCCACGCGCTCAGTTTGCTTGGTGAGAATCTCACGGTCAAGATTCAAAAATCCAGTTTCAATAATGGCGGTGATGGTGTTCGGGTCAATTTCAGAAAAGGCGTGGTATGCGGTCATATCCGAGGTGATACTGCCTGAGTGAAAGGTGAGGCCTGTCACCTGTTGATAGCGGTCTGTCATGCAGGCCGTCAGGCGTTGGGCGCGGTTCACGTCGCGAGTCTCCAGCGAGGCTGCCACTTTGAAGCCAGTCGCTTCATCATTGATGTATTCACAGGAATCATTATGAATGGAAACCAGCGCCACCGCACGATAGCCGTTCAGGCGTGTATCGAACTCATTGAGTAAATCCACCTGGTAGCCTCTCGCGGTCAGGCTTTCACGCACCAGGCTGGCGATCGAAAGATTCACATCCACTTCCGTTAAGTCCGCTTCGCCGTTTTCATCCAAACAGGCGGCGCCCGAGTCATTGCCTGTGTGGCCTGCCACAATGCCAATGCGTAGCTGCGGCTGGGGCGTGGTAACAACATTCGGCGCGGTCTGAGGCGTGAGGATCAAAAGCATCTGCTCCTGCAAATTACCGGCAAAGAAACTGTTCGGAGTCCATGCCGTGAAAAGAGTCGCAAGAAAAATGGCAATGCCCAGCGTGGATGTGAACGCATTCGGCGTGCGCGGCTTTCTGGGGTGGCGCGGCGGTCTTTCTTTTGTAGATTCCATGTTCCAGGTAATATTACCTTAAATCTCGAACAATTTTTGCATCGGCTTCAAATTGGAAACGGGCAGGTACAAATTTTTCACGCGGGTATGTTCATATTGAAACACTTTTGAATTCGGCGCAAGCGCAGTTGCGCGCTGACCAAACTCTTCATACGAAAGATAACCCGCCAGAAAAATCTCCATGCCGTACACCCAAATATTGCCCCACTCCGTCGGTGAAATGACATGCGACTCTTTGATCGCATCACAATGGATTCCAACCCGTGCATCTGGCACGCGGCGGATGTGAACGCTTGTCAACGAATAAAAAGATTCATCCACCACGACTTTTGTTTTCGGTGGGAGACTCAAAACCGTGCGCTTCATTTCCCGCCCCTCATCCTGCCCGTTGACTTCGACCAGCAGTTCCTCCGCTGAATCAGATTTCAAGGCCAGCGCCCCCAGCGGATTCCAATGAGACGGCTTGCGCCACGCTTCAGGCATCACATGGACAAGGTAATGCGGCTGTTTTATTTCGATGGCCTTTTTCAAGTCCGCTTGTGAGGCGGCGATAAGGCCAGCTAAAAATCCGAAGATGTAAATATCATTTCGCAAGTGACCATCGCCTGCATGTTGATCCGAAGGGACAAGCGCAGGCGCGCTCAACAACACCGAGGGGTCGCGGCGCATCTCGGCAATTTGACTGCGATGCGAAATGAGATAGGATTTCAAGTCACATCTGCGCCCGCCGAGGGACACATCATACCGCTCTCGGTCTGTGAAAGCGGCAGCGGCTTTTACTTCAAATGGAATGTTTTGTTGGGAAAGATAACGCCGAAAAGCAAGTTCCACTGCCACGCTGGCAACCACGCGGCGCAACCTGTCATACGGAGAGACACCCGCGCGGTCGAAGGAATGAGCCAACGAACGCAGCGCGTACGCAATTCCACCTTCGGTCAGATCGGGGGTGTAGGGCAGGCGGAGGAAGTCGGCGGGGGTGAGCATGGGTGGGGGGACAGTGAGCAGTGAACAGTGAACAGTGTGGAGAGGCGGTGGTTTGAAATGACCCGCCTGTGCATAAATATTAAATCAGAAACAACTTATTGGCAAGGAGCTCAGCAATTCTCAATAGACTTTATCGGTAATTAGAAAAAACGTCCCGAAGGCATTGTCCTGAGCCTGTCGAAGGGTTGCCGCCAGGCGTTCAAATTCCTCGAAAAAAACCTCACCGCACTCCCGCAAGAACATCGGGACGATGTAGCGCGCGGCGCAAGTGTCGGGACGGTGCCTGTGTGTTATTTCCGATAAAGTCTAATATGTCGTTGCGAGGAGCTAATAGCTAATCGCTAACAGCTAACAGCTAATCGCTAACAGCTACCTACGGAATCAACGTCTGCGTTGGCAGAACATAATCCACGCTTTGGATGGTGATGTCGGAGAAGGAGACAACAGCGGGGGTTTCTCCCACGGAGCGGACAAAGACTCCGATGGAGCCGCTGGGAAAGCTGGGATCAATGATGCTGAATTGAAAACGTCCGTTCAAGAAAAGGCGCATTTCCTTGCCGACAGCCCACACTCCAATGCGGACTTCGCCCGGTGCGCCGGGAGGAACATCTCCGCTGGGAAGCGGTTGCTGCAAGATGAGGCGAGTCCCGCCGCTGATGCGTTCTGCGCGGGCAGCGCCATTGCAGGACAGCGCAAAACGATAATAGTTGGAGGCGCTGGCGCGGATGAGGAGGCCGTAGCTGTCTTCGCTGCGACAGAGGCTGGGTTGGGCGGTGATCTCGGCGTAGTAGTCGTTGAGCACGAGGTCATTCCTGAGGCTGAGCATGAATACCTGGCTTTGCACCGAGAGAATGAGGTGATTATTTTTTATATCTGCGCTGGCTTGGTTGGAGGCGGCGATGTCCCAGAGGGAGGGGTCGGAGAAATCATCGGTGATGATTTCGTTGCCGAGGCCGGGGCGCATTTCGGGGGTGGGGGCTTTGGTGGATAAAGCTATCAGCGTGGCGGTTGCCGATGGTGGAAACCAGTTTATAGTCGCGGTGGGAAGCGGGATTTCCGTCGCTGTGAGAGGAATGGGGGTGGCGAGGATCGCATCCAGTTGGGCGCAGGATGTCAAAAATGTCATTGCGAGCATCGTCATTGCGAGGGCGATGTTCTTTCGCCCGAAGCAATCTCCAACTCGACGAGGAGATTGCTTCGTCGCGAAGAACAAGAACGCTCCTCGCAATGACGAAAAGGGAGAAGGTGAAAACATCATATTCATTTGGTGACATCAATTCTTTTATTATGTCGTAAAATTAAGTGAACTTTATTCTAGCATATCAGGAGTAGTCCATGAGCGAGAAGCAAGTGCTGGTAACAGGGGCGTGTGGTGAAATTGGTCAAGCGCTCGTGCAGGAATTATCGAAGAAGGGCGGGTATCGAATTGTTACATCGGATATGATGCCGCTGCCGGATTCGATCAAAAATTTTTCGGCGGAGCATGTGCAGGGGGATTTGGTTTATAAAGTAAAAACTTTTTACGATTACGATTTCGATATTATTTTTCACCTTGCGGCTTCGCTTTCATCGAAGGCGGAGGTCGCTACGGAAGAGGCGCATCGCATCAACGTGGAAGGGACGATGCAACTGCTGATGCTGGCGGCGTATCGCTCTGAAAAATATAAAAAGGCTGTCAAGTTTTTATTCCCAAGTTCGATTGCGGCGTACGGGATGCGGAACCTTGAATCAAAACAAGGCGCTGGGGCGGTGAAAGAGGAGGATTGGGATAACCCGCATACGATGTATGGCTGCAACAAATTGTATTGTGAAA
>CAKKRM010000355.1 GCA_919902735.1 Anaerolineales bacterium
CGCTCAGGGCGACATGACCCTAAAACACGCAAAACTGCGTAAGGTGAGTTAAAAAGATGACAGGAAGAAATTGAAACTTAAAGCATCCAGGTTCATCAAGAATCTGGATGCTTTACCGTTATATAATGCCCGCGGTCACAAATTGCGCATTCCTACTCGTAAGAAAGCGCAATTTGTGACCGTGACGGGTATACTTTCAAATATGATGATCTCCAAACACCATGCCTGGGAGCAATGGGACTGGGTCTGGCACACCACTGCCTACGGTCTCATGACCCTAAACCTGATCATCGCATCGGGCAATGACCTGCGCCGCGGATCGCTTCAAGCGATTATCTGGGTCACAGTAACACTGGCCGTTTGGTACGTGCCGTTCATGTTCGTTCCATCCAACTTTTGGTCTCGCAGGCTTTTCCCCGCTTTTATTTATTTCATCATCGGCTGGGGAATATGGACGGGGTTGATCTACCTGCACTCCGCCTCCATGATGCTGGCGGCATTGTTTTATCCGCAAGTGTTCCTGCGCTTGCCGTTTCGCTGGGCAATGTTCAGCGCGACCATTCTGACGATGGTCTCTTTTTTTGTCGGCTTCATCCTCGACAGCCCTGCCGAAACATTGCCGACACTCTACCTCATAGCGGCATTACTGGTCATTAGCCAGATCATCCTCAGTTCATTCATCAACTCACTCATCCTGCAAAGCAATCATCGTTACCAGCTGCTTGAAGAATTGACTCAAACCCGCACCACCCTGCTTAAGGTTGAAAGGGAAGCGGGCATCCTCGCCGAACGTCAGCGGCTTGCGCGTGAAATTCACGATACCCTCGCGCAGGATTTCACTAGCATCGTCATGCATCTCACCGCCGCGCAACTTAACACACTCACCGCGCAGGCGCACATCCAACAAGCCGAACAGACCGCCCGCGATGGACTCGATGAAGCGCGCCGAATCGTCTGGGCCATGCGCCCCGAACAGCTTGAACATTCAACGCTTGTTGAAAGTATCGAAAGACTCGCGGCGCGTTTTTCAGCGGAGAACTCCATCCGCGTGGCGAATGCCATTACTGGCGCACCCAGGCCCCTCGGTCCAGAAAAAGAGGCGGCGCTTTTGCGCGTCGCACAGGAGGCATTGAACAACGTCAAAAAACATGCGCGGGCGGGGCATGTCAATATCACGCTTTCATATATGTCCGATCTCGTTGCGTTGGATATTGTTGACGATGGAGTTGGGTTTGAAGAAAATAATAAACATGGCTATGGGTTGAAGACCATGCGCGAACGTGTGGAAGAATTCAACGGCGCTCTCACAATCGAAAGCGCGCGGGATAAAGGCACAGCCATTGCGGTCTCTTTGCCATTGGAGGATGCATGATTCGAATCTTGATTGCAGACGATCATCCCGTTGTACGCAGCGGATTGAAAGCCATCCTCGCTTCTCAACCGGACTTTGAGCTGGTTGCTGACGCTGAGAATGGAAACGCCGCTGTGGCATTCTCTGAAAAATTCAACCCCGATGTGATCCTGATGGATATGCAAATGCCATTCATGGATGGCTTGACTGCCATAAAAAAAATCCATGCCAGGCAGGCTCATATAAATATTTTGGTTCTCACCACCTACGACACCGATTCAGATATTATGCCCGCGCTGGAAGCAGGCGCAACAGGTTACTTATTAAAAGATACGCCGCCCGAAGAATTGTTCCGCGCCATTCGTTCTGCATCACGCGGAGAAAAAGTGCTGGCTCCGGCAATCACCGCGCGGTTAATGGAACGGCTTTCCTTGCGCGCCGAAAAATCTTTGAGCAGACGTGAGATCGAAGTCCTCGAACTCGCCTCACACGGCGGCTCAAACAAAGACATCGCCGCCAAACTGCACATCACCGAAGCGACGGTGAAATCTCACTTTGTTCATATCTTCGATAAATTGGGAGTGACCGATAGAACCGCCGCTGTGACAGTTGCCCTGGAAAAGAAAATCATTCGCCTGGATTCTTGAAACTCCCCCAATTCAATACTGAGTAGATTACGAAAGATTCTGGAGTCAGGCAGCTCGTGTGCCCGATAGGGTATGCTGCCTGACTCCAGAATCGTGAAGTACTGAAACTGCAACTTTATTCCACTCTCCGAATCGCCAGCATCGTGAGATCATCCCCCAGCGGCACGACGCCGATAAATTCATTCAAATGCTCTTCCACTCCAACCAGCACTTCATCTGAGGTCTGGGAATGAGTGTCCATCAACGCAGTCATTAAGCGTGCTTCTCCAAAAAGATCGCCTTCTGCAGAAAATGCTTCCGTGAGGCCGTCGGTATACAGCAGCAGTTTATCCCCAAACGAAAGTGAGATCGTGCGCTCCTGAATGTCCGGCTGTACCATCACACCCAGCGCAATGGCGGTGCGCGTGAGTTTTTCGATCTCGCCGTTTTCTTTTACCCAGAGCGGCGGGTTATGTCCTGCGTTCACATACGTGAATTTCCCTTCCTCCACATCCAGCTCGCCATACACGGCGGTCACGAACATGCCTTGCTGTGTGTCGGGCAGCAACAAGTCATTCACGCGGCCCAGCGCTTCAGCAGGGGAGGTGGTTTCAATGACGGCGGCGCGCATCAGTGTTCGCGTCAGCGCCATGAACAAAGCGGCAGGCATGCCTTTATCGGCCACGTCCGCAATGAAGATGCCCAGCTTTTTATTTGGAAGTTCGATCACATCATAAAAATCACCGCCCACCTGACGCGCCGTGCGCCAGCGTGCCGCGAATTGCCAGGCGGGATGTTCAGGCAAAAACTGCGGGATGAACGTCTGCTGAATTTGGCGCGCCAGTTGAACTTCCGTTTCGAGGCGTTCACGCACCACCATCTCTTGCTGCAAAAGATCATTTTGAATCGCAAGCGCGGCCTGCTGCGCAATTCCGTTAATGATTTCGATTCGGCGCGAGCGGAAGCGGCGGCCATTCTCCGTCTCTTCGATGAGCATGATGCCGAAGAGGTCATGCTTGATGGAAAGCGGGACTGCCATCAGCAAACGATCTGCATTCATTACATCCGCTTCATTCTTAATCTCCGGCCTGATTCCCAACCAGGCATTCGGCAACGCGTTTGGTTTTAGCGCATGTATGATGAAATGATTGCTTTCTTTTGCGCAATCCAGCAAAGGGAACACGCCTTCTGGAAATTCTCTTTCGGTCATGATCGCTTCTTCATTTTCCGAAAAGCCATATTCCTGAGAAGCAGCGAAAGACTTTCGCTCGGCATCCCAACGATATAAAGCCACCCGCTTCACACCTACAAGGATTGGCATGATACGCGTGATGGAACTTAATATCTCTTCCAGGTCATTCAAGCTGACGACAGCCTGCGCCACCTGCAACAACGCCGCAGACGCATACGCCTGTTCCTGCGCCGAGTCATACAGGCGGGCGTTCTCGATGGCAACGGCGGCGTAGCTTGCAAAGGTTGTGGTGATATCCTGAGCTTCATG
Organism: Anaerolineales bacterium; assembly: GCA_919902735.1. Lineage (GTDB taxonomy): Bacteria > Chloroflexota > Anaerolineae > Anaerolineales > Villigracilaceae > Villigracilis. The sequence goes on from CAKKRM010000355.1 coordinate 3,479, forward strand.
TCCGTAACGCCCGGAGGTGTGATGAGCAAGCGCCAGCACCCCCAGTGGACGGTCTCCCACGCGCAGCGGCGCGGCAATGGATGAATAATTCCCATCGTATCCTGCCGCCAACCCCGCAGGCCAGATTGGTTCATCGGCGCGGCGGATGATGGGAACGTCAGAGACCAATGCCTCTGCCATTGCATACGTTGCATCGGGGTTGGCAATGCAGACGTTCTCAAGCCGGCTGGCATCGATCCCATGCACGGCAGAGAGACAAAGCTCGCCATCCTGTAACAGCCAAATGGCTGAAACATCTATCGGCAGGTTGCGGTCCAATTCCGCGAGGATGGTTTCAAGCACCTCATCCACGCCGACGTTATCGGAAACGAGACCAGCCACTTCGCGCAGGCTGTCTGCTATTTGGCGGCGCCATTGCTCGGAGCGGTACAAGTCCGCATTGCGGATGGCGGCGGCCATCGTATCTGCCACGGCTTCGAACATGATCTGGTCGTCTTCGGTAAACGCGTTCAGCTTGTCCGATTGAATATCCAGCAAGCCGATCACTTTCTCGTTGAAGATCAGCGGCACACATAGTTCAGACTGGGTATTCTTGGGCGGCAATGGCGAATGAATATAACGGTCATCTTTTGAAACATCGTTTGCCAGCGCTGTTTTTCCAATCTGCGCCACCCAGGGCATGATGCCTTTTTCATCATCCAGATGAATGGAAAACCCTTCCAGCTTTTTACTGCGCTTGCCGCTGCCCGCTTCGTACACGATCAACCGGCGGTTGTTATGGACGGTGAACAAGGAAACATGGGGATAGCCAAATTTCTCGTGGATTAATGAGGCGGCGTCACGCATCAATTCCGAGAGGTCGAGTGTGGAGGTCACACTTTTGCTGACTTCAGAGACCAGGGTGAGCTGGTCGGCGCGGCGGCGCAGGGAACTGTATAAGCGCGCACCTTCCACGGCGCGGGCGATGTTATCCGCAAGCGCGTGCAGGATGAGCAAGTCGTTTGGGTGAAAAGCTTTTTTGTGATTGCTTTGCACATCCAATACGCCAAGCACACGGTCTTCGATTTTTAGCGGGATGACCACTTCGGATTTGGTTTCGGGCAGGCTGTCGATGAAGCGGTAGCGCGGGTCGGATTGAACATCGTCGCAAACGATCTGTTCGCCGAGTCTGGCGGCTTCCCCGATCAGCCCCTGCCCGATTTCCACTTCCAGCGCGATGGATGCTTTCTTCCCTTCGAGAGCCTCAGGGCGGCGCTTTCCTTTGCGTGGGGCAACCGCGCTGGAACGGAAGCGAAGCGCATTGGAATTTGGGTCGAGGGTGAAAATGGCAACATAATAAAAATTGAAAGTTTTTTGGATCAAGTCGGTTACGCGCGCGGATAGTTCGTCGAGATCGAGTACGTTTGCGATCTGTGCGCTGACTTCGCGCACGAGATTAAGCTGGCGCAGGCGGAATTTCTCCACCTCGGCGCGGTGGGATGCAATTAAGCTGACCGCTATGATCTGGGCTAATGCCTGGAGCAGGTTTAATTCTTCGGTGGAGAAGGCGGGGCCATTGGGGCGGGTGAGTTGGAGCGCTCCCAGCGTAATCCCATGATCTTCGAGCGGCGCCGAGGCCACGGTCCCGAACGAGGCGTTTTTTGTCTTATCCTGTTTGATGAATAGTTTTTTTGTTTTGAGGGCCTGCTTCATTCCATCGAGAGCAGGCTGGGGTGAAAATGCGGGGGCGTTCTTCCAATCTGGCAGGCGGAAGACTTTTTCGTTCAGCCAAACATCCACCGTGCCTTCGATAAGGCGGTTGGACATGGCGATGATTTCATCCCGTTGTGCGCTGAGTGAGTTTTTGTTGCGTAGGTCTTCCCCCAGGCTGGCGAGCTGGCGCCAATCCCATGAATCTCGGTGTGCGGCGTTCATGGGATTTATCCCCTCCGCTTGATCATTGTCAGCAAGTTGCCTGATCTTGCGTTGCTTTCGTAGTGGACATCATCCATTAGTTTTCGCATGAGATACAAGCCAAGCCCCCCGATCTGGCGTTCTGAAAGGTCTGCTTTCAGGTTTGGTTGTTTGACTTTGGATGGATCGAAAGGTTTGCCTGTGTCTCGCATGGTGATGACCAGCTCGCTGCCCCGCATATCGCATGTGATCTCAAGAAGCGCATCGGAGACGCCAGCGTAGGCATGTTCGATGATGTTGGAGGCGGCTTCGTCTGCGGCAAGCTGCAGGGAGTAAATATCTTTTTCCGAAAAACCGCTCTCGCGGGCAACCTGCGCAACGAGGCTGCGAATCTCATCCAGAAATTCAAACCTGGCTGGAAATGTTGAATGGGCCATAAATAAAATTTGATGCCGCCTCGATCATAAAAGACGAAGCGGCATGTCTTGTTTTGTCCGTCAGGAACACACGCGGCGTTCTTTAGAAACTGCCAACTGCTTCAATGGCATCATCGAAGGTTTTGAAAAGTTCGGTAAACCCTGCCAGTTCGAGGGCCTCATGGATGCGTGCAGGAACGCTCACCAGTACCAGTTCGCCGCGATTGTAGCGTTTGCAGTTTCTTTGGGTGGCCAGCAGGGCGCGAAACCCCGCGCTGGACATGTATTCCAGTTCACTCATATCCACCACGATCTTGAATTTCCCATCATTATTTGCTTTTTCAAGCGCTTTTGAAAAATCAGGAGCGGTGGCGCTGTCTACACGGCCCTTCACTTTGATCAAATCACAATGCTTGAATTCCTGGGTGGTGATTTCCATAATTTCTCCTTCAATAATGATGATGGATTTTTTACTGGGCGGGATTATAACACGTTCCAAATGGCGGGTTTTTGGAAATCCCCCTCGATTAAGGCAGCGATGAGGCCGTAAAATAAATATTCCCACATGGTACAATCCCTGCCGATAAAAGGAGACACTATGGTTAGTTCTGAACTGCTTGAAATTTTACGCTGCCCCAATTGCGTTCGTGAAAAAGAGGGACTGCTTGCCCTCCACAAGGATGCCTGGCTCATCTGCCAGGATTGCGGGCGCAAATACCCAATCGTGGATGACATCCCCGTCATGCTCATCGACGAAGGCGATAAGTGGATCAACACCGCGCAGGATGCGCTTCCCGTTCCCCCGCCTGCCAAATAAAAAAATGAACGATCTTCCGGCTGATCTCACCAGCGGAGACGATGAACGCGCCGAAAACGCGATCCCAGCGATTTCAAAAATGGGATCGGCGGCCATCCCCCTTCTGCTGGAATTAACCCGCTCAGAAGATGTAGACGCCCGCTGGTGGGCGGTGCGCGCCCTCGCCGCCTCGCCTCACACACGGACCGTTGACCTGATTCCGCTCCTCAGCGACTCGGCCCCGGAAGTGCGTGCCGCCACTGCCCTGGCCCTGTGCCATCATCCGCACGAAGATGCAGTGGGCGCGTTGATTGCCGCGCTGTCAGACGAAGACGCTCTCACAGCCGGGTTGGCAGGCAATGCTCTCGTGAAGATTGGAAGCCCTTCGGTGCCGCACCTGCTCAAGGTCATGGAAGAGGCGCCGACAGGCATCCGCGTGCTGGTGTTGCGCACCCTGTCCGAGATCCGCGATCATCGCGCCATCCCCATGATGATGAAATGCCTGGGCGAGGAATCTGCGCTTTTGCAGTATTGGGCGCAGGAAGGCCTGGAAAAACTTGGGCTGGATATGGTATATATTAAGCCCTGAGGTTTTAAAAAAATGAATAGATTTGAATTTCTGAAAAAAATAAAACTCCCAAAATTTGGCCGCCCCTCCATGGGTCAGGTCATCTTTTGGGTTGTAACTGCGGCGTTGAGCGTTGCCGTTTTCATCTTTGCGAGCAACTTTACGCAATGTTTTACGCTGGCCGGTTTGCCGGGGATTCCCCCTGCCAGTTGCGGTGTTGAGCAGGTTGGTGAGCTATTTAATCCTGAAGGTACGCCGATAGTGGATTTGCCCCCGACTCCGGTTGTACTTCCCGAAGTGGAGCTTCCCTCCTGGGATGGCGCCAGCCGCATCAACATCCTCTTCATTGGTTTGGATGC
>CAKKRM010000356.1 GCA_919902735.1 Anaerolineales bacterium
TTTCATCCTTCAACTCATTTGCGAAGTAACTGCGCCTTTCAGTTGAAACACACCCTGATCAATTTCAAACCAGAAAGCGGCTCAACTATTTTCTTATCTTTCGTTTGGCCTGGTCCAAACCATGCAGCAGGCGGGTAAATTGAATGGCCTGCTCCTGATACGTTTTAATATTCGCGCCGCCCTGCTGCTGCTCATCCTCCTGCAAAAAGCGCAGTTGATTTACATTGATCATGGCATGTGCGCGGCGCAGGTCTAAAAAGCGTGAGAACAATTCATCGAGCAGTTTATCATCCAGGGTGTCGGCTTTTTCGGTTTGCGCGAGCAGTTCCTTTGAAAGGCTCTCCAGCGCTTCGGGCAAATGGCTCACCAGAAAATTCTGATGATCTTTTTCATCCTGCTGTACCGCCAAACTCAAAACGCCGAACAACAACTGATGGTCAGTATACTCGAAGTCCTCCGCCGCCAGCGGGCTTAAGCCAGCCTCCTCCAACTTTCTATCCAAACGATATAACAGCTCGGGCTTGCGGAATAAAACGCCCAAACAATATGATTCGATTTTCAACCTGGGATTAGCCGCCACAACGGGCATTTCCGCCTTTGGGCTTTGAGCGGCCTCCCGCGGCCTGCGCCTCAATACCGGACCCTGAACCTGTTTGCCCATCAAGGAGCGTTCATCTACCCGTAACATTCTCGACAAGGCCTGACGGTAGGTGTCTCGTTCCAGCGCATTGGGCAGGTCTTCAATTAAAGGAAGCACCTGCGCGGCAATCTGAGTCTTGATCTTGGCGTCGTTCAGATCCTGCCCCGCCGCCAGCGAATCCATCACGTGTGTGACGATGGGTTTCGCGTTCTCGATGAGCTTCTTCCATTCCTCTTTATCGCGCGCCACGATCTCATCGGGGTCGAGGTCGTCGGGCATGGTGGCAACGCGCAGATCGGCTTGCAGGCGCGCTTCGTTCTTTAATAAGCCGCGCGCATCGAAACCGAGTTCGCCTTCGCGATCCATTGCCGAGCGGGCGGCATCCAGCCCGCGCAGTACGGCTTTTTGACCCGCCGCATCGGGGTCGAGCGCCAGCACAATCCGCCGCGTAGATTTTTTGAGGAGGCGTAATTGGTCTTCGGTCAACGCCGTGCCCATCGGCGAGACGACGTTCTCGTAGCCTGCCTGATGCAGGGCAATCACATCGAGATAGCCTTCCACGATCACCGCCTGATCTGCGGCGCGGATCGGCTTGCGGGCGCGATCCAACCCGTACAGAATGTGACCCTTCGTAAAAATCGGCGTTTCTGGTGAATTCAAAAACTTGGGAACATCGTTCGGGTCCACGATGCGCGCGCCGAAGCCCGCCATGCGTCCCTGTTCATCGCGGATGGGAATCATGATGCGGTTGCGGAATTTATCGTAGACTCGTGTTGCGTGTTGCGTGTTGCGTGTTGCGTCGTCATCATCGCGGACGGTAAGCAAGCCCGAATCAATCAAATCCTGTTGGGAGCAGCCGCGTTGGGTGAAATATTTCAAGGCGTTATCGTAGCCGCTCGGAGCAAACCCCAGCCCAAAGGTTTCGATGGAGGCGTCGGTCAGTCCACGCTTTTCACGGAGGTAGGTCAAAATATCCTTGTTTGCAAAAAGCTGGGTGCGGTAATAAATGACCGCATCCTCCAGCAGTTTGCGGAGGTTTTCGTAGGCTTCCTTTTGCTGTGGACTCTCGCGTTGATATTCCTTGATCTCCACCCCTGCCCGCAAGGCCAGCTTCTGCATGGCGTCCTTGAAGTCCAATCCCTCGCGCTTCATGACAAACTTGAAGATGTCGCCGCCCTCGTTGCATTGACCAAAACAGCGCCACGTCCCAGACTCGGGCCAGATCACAAAGGCGGGCGAGCGCTTGTTGTCGTGGAAGGGACAAAAGCCCGTGTAGTTCTTCCCCGCGTGACGCAGTTTTACGCCCGCCTCAGAGACGAGGTCGACGATATCGATTCGGGCTTTGATTTCATCTAATGTGGACATAGGGTGCCTGGATTATAGACGCAATTGCAAAATTGGCAAACTTCCCCCGCAGAAGAACACATGGCTGTAGCAAAGTCAGGAAAATCTTAGCGCGAAATACGCGAAATTGGCGAATGGACGCGAAAAAGGAAAAATTCGCGCTCTTTCGCTTTTTTCGCGGCGTTCGCGTTAAAACAACGCCATGAATTCAGAACCACGTCAAGCGACTTTGCAACAACCATACAGAAGAACAACTATGTTATGGCAGGCCGAGCATGGTCTTCACCTTGGCATCGAACCCCCAATAATCCAAAATGCCGATTTGAATAAAAGAAATAAGGCCGGAGGGGTCTACAAAGTAGTATGTGGGATATGCCGTCACAAGATATTGCGAAGATGCCACCCGCCCGGCATCATCCAGGATCGAGTAGGACATGGGATGGCCTGCCTGATAATCAAGCGCATACGCCACGCTCTCCCCCACATCCACCGCCAGGATGACCAGCCCTTCATCTTTATATCTTTGATACAGCATTTCCACCGTGGGCATTTGGGCTTCACAGAACGGGCACCAGGTTGTCCAAAAATAGACGATCACCGCCTGCCCTTCGTAGTCGCTCAGGCGGGTCGTCACATTTTTATTGATATCGAGCAGGGTAAAGTCGGGGGCGTAAGACCCAACAGCGGGGCCAATTTGAGACCTCGGTACAGCGTTCGTTGGCGTTGCAGTTAAAGTGGGCGTTGCCTGGAGGGAAGCGGATGAGAAAGGCAATTGAGTGGCAAGACCCGCCACAGTTGGGGTTGGCGTCCATGTAGGGGGGAGTGAAATTTGAGTGAAAGACACAGGCTGCAACGGCTGGGCAGGAACTCTGCTTTGCACGATCACCACCGCGGCAAAGCCGAGAACTCCCACCAGCAGGCATCCCATCACCCCCAGCGCGGCATACTGAAAAATACTGCTGTTCTTTTTCCTGCGCGGGACAGGTCTTTGCGCCGCAGAAGGTTGTTCATTTTGTTTGGCAGGTTGAGCAGGGTTTGGCGGCGCGGCCTCCCCCACAAAAGGCGAAACAAAAGCTGGGGTATTTCCGTTCCCTTTCAGCTTTTCCAGGCGCGCGCGCGCAGGGGCGGAGTTCGGGTCAAATTGCAGAACCCGCTCCACACACTCAATCTTTTTTTTCACATCAGGCAACGTAAAACTCAACAGCCACCAGCCATGCGCCGAATTGGGCTGTTGCCGAAGATGGTCTGTCAGAAAAGAAAGCGCCTCCTGCTTTTTGCCCTCACGCAGGAGTTGCTCCACATTTTGCAAGGCGTTCCCGTTTTGCTCTGCCATATTGGAATTATATGACTTCCCCTTTCAAAACGAAAGGCCGATAATGATTACCTTACACATTTGTGGCTCTCCCGTAATTAACGGGAAAGAGCCTAAACACGAAGGACACCAAGTACACAAAGGGGAGAAAAAAGGGTTGTTTTTACGAGCGTTTTACCTTCGTGACCTTTGTGTACATAAGGTGGGTTAGTAATCCACACTTGGGTCTTTGCCGCATTCATGGCCTGAGTCCATGCCATCGTCAAAGAAGTACGAGTCAAGCCCTTGCATGTTGGCTTTTCCCAATGCCCGATTATCGACGGACCTGGAGGCAACGTTACCGGACCCAGCCTTTCGCAGGACACCCAACGCCTGAACACTGGTGAACGCTGCCGCGATCACAACCAGGCTGATCAATACGGCAATTACAACTCGCTTGGACATGGTTATTCTCCTTTTGGTCTATTGGCTTGGTTGGAACAGGCTTTCCAGTCGAATTCAATGAAAGCCCTGGGTGAAATGCAAGAATTGGCGCGTCTAAATTTCCCCACAACGAAAACCTGAATAAATTATACCTATTTAGGTCTGAGATGGATTAAATGAACATTAGCTTTTATTAATGAACTTACCCTGGCTGGCACAGAGTATCCATGAATGAAATTCACCCCGAAGGAAAGAAAACGGAGTCCAAAGTCTGGAGACTTTGGACTCCATGCACTTAACTCACCTTACGCAGTTTTGAGAAAAAGCGATGTCGTTGCGAGCCGCGCACTTGGTTTTAGCGGCGAAGCAATCTCCGAGACGG